>JAZQXA010000074.1:0-9199 GCA_045632605.1 Candidatus Flemingiibacterium sp.
GCATAGTTGTCTGTACCGGTGAGCTTTGCTGTGTCAATCGCAAAATCGAGCGAAAGGCTTGAGCCGAGCGTCATAGTAACGCCGGCGAGATCAAAGCGCTCCGGCTCGGGGATTTCTTCAGGCTCATCAGTGACCGTACGGTTGATAGCAAAAGTATCAACAACACTCATATCGGTTGTACGGTATGTCGTAATCGCAAGCTGATTTTCGGAAACGGATACCCTTGAAACATTCGGCACATACTCCTGACTGCGGTGAGCGATATAAGGCTGGACCACCGAGTGGAGATCGTTATATCCGCATCCCGACGATGAGTTACCGGTGATATAGACAACGCCCTCAGGATCGGTTACAGAAGAATATCTGAAGTCATCATAAGCCGAGGGATCGGTAACCGGTGTATTGCCATCCATTATAAATGTACGGCAGTATGCATGGTCATGTCCTGCTAAAACCATGTCAACACCAAGCTCGTCAAAGAGCGGCGCAAGCTGTTCTCTCAAATTAACGAGATATTCGTTTTCAAAGCGGTATGTCGGAGAATACATCGGATGATGCATTGCAACAATTATCCACGAAGCATCTAGATTTTCGGCGATTGCCGCCTCCATGAACGCTCTGCATTTTGCAGTATGCTCTTCGTCAGCGTACGAATGATTGGAGTTAAGATTAAAGAACAGCACATTGTTGTAAACAAACCATGAGTCGCCGCCGGCATCGTTTACATTACAGCCGTCGCTTTCCGTTTGATTCGGCAGGAGATGATGCTCGTGGAAAATCGAATTTCCGAGTGCATAAGAGAAGCTGTCATGATTACCAACAACGTCAACCGTCGGAAGATTGTAAAGCTCCTCGTGATTATAATATCCGTCACGGTCAACAGTTCTGTTGGTGTGGTCGCCGCCGTTGAGCATAAATGAAATATCCTCAAACACGGGATGGGTTGTTATAAGCTCAAGTGTTTCGCTCCAGAGGGCTGCACCTGCATCCGTGTCACCGACATCTCCGGTTGCTCCATCGCGTCCAACCTGCGGGTCAGCACAGAAAACAAAGCTGAAATCACCCTCAGTGTTTCCGGTTTTAAAGCTGTATATCGGCGATGAAAGTTCAGAGGAAACTATCTGATATGAATATTCCGTGTCATACTGAAGTCCGGTTGCGGTTGCTTTGCTGTAATAGTTTTCGCCATCATGGGAAATAACCGGAGTGCTTGCCGCGAAGGAAAGTGCATTAGCCGGCATCTTGCCGTTCAGAAGCTCGCTTGTTTTGGAAACGAGAAGTGTACACTGCGTGTCACTGTTAAAATGCCAAACGAAATTCATCTGCGTCGGATTTGCGCCGATGTTAACGCTGATGCTCTTATATTCAAGCACTGTGGCAGTGTCCGCGGTGATTACGGTGATGCAGGTAATAAGCATTACTGCCGCGAGAAGAAGAGTTATTATCTTTTTCACTTTTTGTTCCTCCCCTGTCAGTTATTATCCCCGACATTTAAATCGAAGAAATCAATATTGTAATTGCCATCGAGAACAAATTCAAGTTCGTTAGCCTCAAATGAGCCATCAAACACAAAGTTTATCTCAGTCCACTCATTTGTAAGCTCTGCCGTGCCTATTACGGTTTCGCCGAGATAAGCTGTGAGTGTTGCGCTGTTCGCGTCATCGGTGACAGTTCTCACTATAAAACCGTCTTTGATTTCTGTAAAGTCATATGCAACCTTTGAAAGCTCGCGCACGGCAAGACGTAACTTACCGCTGACAGTGTAGCTTCCCTCTGCCCCGTTACCGATATAAAGCAGCTCGGTGTTATTGTCCGTTTCGTTGACGGTGCGTGCATATTCGCTCTCGGTAAGCGACGAAACCTTAACACCGGTTGACTCTGCAAACGCCGCACCTTTCCATGTACCGCCTGTTAAAATCAACTCTGTTCCGCCCGCATTTGTGAGCGAGAGTCCGTCAATATCAAACGCCGTTGCAAACTCTGCATTTCCGGCTATCTCAAAATAGAGGTTAAGTCCTGCAAAGTCCGTCGGAGCCGTGAAAGTCATCGAATACTGCTTCCACTCGTTTCCGCTTACAACTGCGGCATTGAGATTGTCAGTGCTTGACCAATGGAGGTTGCTGTTGCTGAATGTTCCGATAAGTGAACTTGAAATATTTTTATCGGTCAGAAGATACGGAGTAGCCATACGTCCGAGATAAATCTTAACTCCGGTGGAATCCTTTTCTCTGCCCGAAATGATACCGCTCTCGCGCATATAAAGGGTAAGCGTGTATTCTTCGCCTGCGGTAATGTTAACGGAAGTATTTTCATATACGGCTATGTCAAGCTCCGAAATCCGGTCGTAAACATGGATATAATCATTCGATTCCGCACCGCCGAGAACACTGTTCACTGTGATTGCAGGGGTGTTACCGTTGGAAGCCCACGCCGTGTTGACCGACTGAAGCTTAGTGATTCTGATATTCGCAAAATCAATGCTTACTCCCTCGGGAATGTTAATAACCAGCTCAGGTGAATCTGCGGTAATAAAGAGATTGATCTGAAGCTTCGCCCATGCAGTATCAAGCGAAGCCGCATCGGAAGCCGAGCCTGCGGTGAATGTCACAGTGGCTTCCTCTGATGCACGCATATTACCGGTTATCATATAAACTCCGGAGGTGATTTCTGTATCACCGATATATTTAAGCGAAGTTTCCTGAGTTTCTGCAGTGGTGTAATGCGACGTAACTTCCTCCACTCTGCCAACCGGACGCATATAAGCATCTGCGTTCGGGCTCCAATAGGAAGACTCCATGCCAACAACATATTCTTCGCCTGTTGTATTATTCACGAGGGAGATGTCGGCAATGTCAAGCGCAATGCCGTATACATGAGCCGCCCACGCATTAACGAGAAAATTAACCGCACCGAAATCTGTGAGTGCCTGCGCCTTTTTCAGAGTGAAGGTTGAGGTAACTGTTGTCCATTCGGTTCCGAACTCGTAAACGGCATTGTCGATGATTTCACCCTTTGTGGTATTCGCTCCAGTAACTGCAAGTAAGTTGGATTCATAACCCGGCTGCAGAATATAGTTTTCACGAAGCGCGTTGAGGGAAATGATAACACCGGGATAATACGTCGCCGATTCTGCATAACGCATCTTCACGCTGAACGTATAATCACCTGCCTCGAGATTTTTGTCTGACTCATTAATATAACGGAATTGGAGGCGACCGTGCGAGGTGGTGCTGTCAATCGGCTCTGCCGGATAGAAACGGATATATTCTTCATCAACGGTAACAAACGGTAACTGTCCGCCGTTTGCTCCAATCCATTCTTCGCAGTATACAGTATCGTCAGACGGAGGCGCATAGTCGCCCGTTCTTGTCACGGTTATATTTCTGAAGTCAAAATCAAGTGCCGCACCGAGGATTGCCTGAATGTCAGTAAGCTCTGCCGGCTCGGAAAGTGAGAACGCAAGTGAGGCAGTTGTCCACTCATTGGTTATCAAAGTTACAGACGACACACCGTTTGCAACAAGAGTAAGTCTTACAGAGTTATTGTTCGCAGTGAGTGCCGAGCTTGCAAAGGTAATTTTTGCGCCGTCGATAAGGGAAAGCCGGAACTCGCCAGAGAAGGTATATTCGCCGGATTCAAGCGTCAGCGCAGAGTGAGAAATTGATGTAACTCCGCTTTCGGGCTTTGACGCACGGAAATATTCGGTTTCCGTCGCCGCCGAAGCAGTTGCCCTCGATTCGTCGCCGCTCACGCTGCAAGTGCCAATCCATTCCGTTTCATCCTCGCTTGAGAAATCAAGAATATAGTTGCCGAGAGTTGAATATGTACCGGCAGTTTTGTCGATTGTAGTGCCATCAACCTTGATAAGCGTTAATTCGTCGATTTCAAGAGGCATATAGCTGTCAGGCTCGCCGGATCCGTGGAAACCGATTATCGGTCTTGTACCGTCCGCGGTGCTCTTGAAAACAATTCTGTATTCGCCCCAGGTGTTTGGAACAGTCATATATGCCCCGGTGAAAACTCCTTGCCAGCGGTTATCTATATCACCGAAAATCATATAGTCGCTTGTGAGAGCAGAGCCATCATGAATAATCTTTCCGCTTGCATAGGAATCAATGAAAACACGGTAAAGGCTCTTGCCGTTGTTCGAACCGTTTATGAAATCCTGCACACGCGCAAAGAAACGAAGCTCGTAATAAGCTCCCTTTTCAAGCGTGATATCGTTTTTTCCGAGTATCAGCTCTGTGTTTTTACTCTTTCTGTCATATATTCTGACATAAGTGTTTTCAGCGCCTGCACCGATAACATCATCAACAGCCGTGACCGTGCCATTTCCCGTGAAGTCACTGACAGGCACGTCATTGCCATCTCCTGCAACCGCCGCTGTTATCGAAATACCCGACAGCAGCAGTGCAACTGTAAGGAGCGATGAAATAAGTCGCTTTTTTTTCATAGTATTTATTCCTCCATTTAAAGCATTTATACTTTTGACGGTAATGTATATAATGCATTTTTGTCATATAGTTATTATAGCATAACAACCGAGCAATGACTATACAAATATTACTTATTTTTTTAGTGTCATTGCTATATTTAAGATGAGATGTAGTTGATTTTAAACACTGTATTGATTACTATTTGGGTCAAGATGTATTTTTTGAGTTGTTAAAGTTTAAAAAGTAAGACCTATTTGTCCGCCATTTGATCTGTTAAAAACAATTAATCAATACACATAAAAACAGACTACAACAAACAAAAATGCCTGCGGCAGACGCATTAAACTGCCGCAGGCGGAGGAATATGAAGAACTAAACTGTTTACTTAACCTTTACGAAAACGTCAACATATCTGATGACCGTTTCGCCGTTAACGATAATGTAGGGACATATCACATCAAGATATGCCGATGGCGGAATATTGTAACAGAGCAGCTTACCCTCGGGATACCAACGCTTATCCTCAATCTCGCCGATATAATCGCACGCCTCGGAGTTTACAAATGTCCTTGGCAGATCAGAGATCGCCTTTTCGTGCTCCTCAACGGCAAAACGAAGCGTAAGCTCTGCTCCCTCCGGGATCTCACCGACAAATATCTTGAAGCTTCCGTCGCGCTTAAAATGCAGAGGGAGCTGATTTGCCGCACGGTTTGTAAGTGCATAATTGGTGTTACGCTTCCATATTGGAAGAGTATCCTTCATGGTTATCATGTGCTGACGGTTAAGAGTAAGCGCACCATCTGTTGAGGCAAGCTTGGTTATAACCGTCTTGTAAATGGAATTATCGCAGATATGGAGCGACGGATCTTCGGAACACTCCGTTTCATCCGATAGGAGATCGTGAATATTATTTCTGAAATAGTTGTAGAAATAAAGCTTGTCTGCCCCCTGTGAATAGGAGCTTACCGCCGTTGCCGCAAAGGTTTCGATGCTTGGCATTCTCGGTTTCATTCCGGGTGCAGGCTGAAGATATGTATCAAGTCCGACAACTATCTCTGTACCGTACGGTTGCAGGAGCGTTTTCCAAAGTCTGACAGGAATATCTGTGTCAGTCGATTCAAAACGCGGGGCAAGAATGACCGTATTAACAATCCCTTCCTGAACCCACTGCATAACATCAAGTCCGAAGTCAAAGTTTATCTGAATATCACCGGCAACACGAACAGCGATTTTGATTTCATGTCCGTATTTGTCTTCATACTTGTGTACGATTCCGTCCACTTTCCGGATGAAATCATTCATAAGCTCAATTCCGCGGTACTCGTTGCCCATTGAGAAAATGGTCATCTCACGCTGGAAATCAAGCTCGATTCCGTAGGGGTCATATCTGTCGAGCGACTCGTCGATAAATGTGAGAAAATATTCTCTGACCGCATCATACATATAATCATAAGCAAGGTCACTGCATCCCTGCAAAAATTCCGGATGGAATTTCACTCGGCGCATTTCGGGATGACTGTGAAAAAAGTCGGAAAGAGTAACCGATGTTTTTTCATGATAATTGTGGAAATCATTCATTCTGAACGAAACCCACGGATTGATTCCGATTTTTCTGAATCCGTCGATCTGAATTGCAATATGGTCAATTCCGAGAATCTCAAAAAGATAGTGTGCGGCGGCGGGAGCAAGAGCGGTTGAATAGTCAACCGCCTCGCCGTTTTCAAGCTTTTGATGATACTTATCAACATAACTTGTCATAACCTTTGAGGGATATGTTGCCACTGTAGCGTTAAGACAGATGAAGTAGTCAGTAACGCCGGAATCCTTATACTGCAGAGGGAATTTTTCAAAATCCTCTGCTGTCAGCGGATTTGTGTCGAGAACTCTGGCTATATAATGATACAGGCAAGAGTCGTCCTGATTGATAATTATGCCTTTTTTCATGATTAATCTCCAATAACGAAAGCTTATTTTGCGTCAACAAAAATCTCTGCGTAGTCAATTGTAAAGCTTGCGTCGCTCATGATTTCAACTACCATATAAGTATCGCCGTAAACCTCCTCTGGAATCTCATACGAAAGTACCTTGTTTGCAGTATAATATCCGTCACAGTTCTGCAATGCTTCAAACGTACACAGCTTGGAGTTTACATATACCTGCGGTGGATTGTTTGCAATTAATGTATTGTCCGTTGAGAAACGTACCGCCAGCTTTGAGCCGTCTGCAACATCACCGACGGGAATACGAAGTGTCGTTATAGCATTCTTATTGACCGAAGCCGGCAAAAGTCTGTCGAAGTGTTTCCACGGTACCGCAATATCGTTATAGTTGAGAATAGTTCTTCTGTCCAGCTCCATAAGTTTATCATATGAACCTATGGTAGTTATTACATTCCAATACCACTCACCGTCAGTCAGAGGCGCATACGCAATTTTTGTTGAAACCTTATCTTCCTCATTTATACCGTCAAAGTCGGCGAAGAAGTTGAACATATATATCTTGTCAGCCCCCTGCGAAAAAGCGTTTGCCGCAAGACCTGCAAAGGTTTCAAGAGAATGTCCGCCACTTGCACTGCCTTCCCATACTCTCATATTGTTTGTTTCAATGTTTACAGCAAATTCTATTCCAAGCGGCTCAAGCACAGATTTCCAGAGTCTTGTGGGAATATCTGTATAGCTTGTTTCAAATCGGCTTGAAGCGATAACTCTATCGATTATACCCTCCATAGCCCATGTCAGAACATCAAGTCCAAGCTCATAGTTTTGCTGAATATCAGGCGCAACACGGACAGCTATTTTAATTTCATGGCCATATTTTTCTTCATATACATCTACGAGGTCATCAATCTGGCGCATGAAATCATTAAGAATATCAAGTCCGTTATATTCTCCTCCGATGTGCCAGAGGTAAATTTCACGCTGGAAGTCGAGCTCTATGCCGTAGGTGTCGTATCTATTAAGTGCTTCATTAATGAAGGCAAGGAAATATTCTCTTACTTCGGGATATGTATAGTTGTATGCAACGTCATAACCATTATATCCGTTGTGATGATGTACTCGAACGAAGTTAGGATTATTATAAAGGAATTCACTTAAACCGAAGTGCGGTGTTCCATTGTTTAAGAAACCAGTCTTATCGTGAATATCATTCATACGGAACGAAATCCAGGGATTAATTCCGATTTCAGTGAATACCTCATGCCACATACCGATGTAGTCGGTGCCCATAGTGTTAAATATCTTATATGCACCTTTTATGGCAGTATCCGCTTCTTTATAGTCAACCGCCTGACCAAGCTCTTCTGTCGCATTGTATTTGTCAATATAGTCGGTCATCACCTTTGAAGGATATGTCGCAATATCAGCATTTACGCACATAACAAAATCGGTGACATGAGAGCCCTCAAAGCTCTTTGCGAAATTTTTGATGTCATCATATGTTGCATGAGGATTGGAACCGATCTGTCTTAAATATGCGGAGTTGTCATAGTTGATTACTATACCCTGAACGTCATACTTCTCCTCTGCCTTCGGGTCCCATTTCTTAACATCGCCTCTTGCGACCTGCTCTACTACCTCTTCAAAATTGGGTACATTTGCATATTCGCCGCCGACTGTCGGAGCATTTTCGGGAATTGAATCAACTTCGACAAACGAGAAATTGTCTACACAGTAGTCCTGAGTATAGTACCACGCCGGACCGCCTAAGACCGTAATAGAGGAAAGAGATTCCTTGATATTTACATAAAACTCCACCTTTGACCATTCGTTACCGCAGTAAACATGATAGACGGTAGACGTTCCGTCAAACTCATTGAATTTAACTCGAAGGTAAGTAATTTCGCCTTCCCTTGCTGTACGGAAATATCCTGTAAACTTATACATTCCGGTTTCCGGGAAGAAAATCGGGATATATTCAAAGCCAACCCAGTTTGTCGAAATATTTCTCATACGGAGATAACCGCCGTTTTCATCGGTTTCGTGTGTAATATACTGTCCTCCGTATAAGGAATTAAAATTCCATCTTTCAAGGCTGTCAGGGTTATCAAAATCCGTACGCTGAAGCTTGTTTCCCTTAGGAATTGCTTCGTTTATCGAAAGCGGTGCTTCTGCGCTGACAGACGCAATCGTTTCGTTAACTACAGCAGCGCTGCCGCCAACAGCAAAAGTGCTGATGGCGAGAGCTGCGATTAAAACAATAGAAATTAATCTTGATTTTTTCATAATTCAAAATCCTTTCAATCAATGCGGCTTAATCAATGATATCGAGCGTTACATTATCGAAATCAATGTCGTGATTGTAAGCACTGTTCGGGCCTCCGAATATCAACATCCACAAGCCGCGCTCATCCTTTGCCGTATAAGAAATCTCAACGTGAGTCCAATCATTTGTGATAGTGATTGCGGCTTCTCCGGGTTTCATATTAGCAATATCACCTGCTATCTTTGTACGAACAACGGTTTTTTCACTGGGATTTGATGTACGGATATCAAATCTGATTTTGTATGTTTTTCCGGTTACAGTCTTGACGCCGAAATCTCTGTACGGGCCTGCAAGGTTGGAAGCACGGCCGCTTGCTGTTACATAACCGTTTCCATCCTCTTCGTTCCATGTGAATGTAACAGCACCCTGTCCGCCTGTACCCCATCCGATGAGCGCAGTGCCGGCATCATCAAAGTTACCTGCCGCATAGTAATTCGGACGGATACCTATCATTCTGACGATCTTCACATTGTCAATATCGAGGCTGACATTATACTTGT
>JAZQXA010000075.1:0-10980 GCA_045632605.1 Candidatus Flemingiibacterium sp.
ATCGGGGTTCATCATGGGGATGTTTGTAACAGTATTTACTGCGCCCTTTAAATATTTGCTTCTCATTCGGTAAAGACCGAGTGCACCGAACGTACCGATTACTGTGGCAATAACCGAAGACGAAACAGCAAGTATAAGCGAGTTGAGAAGCGATGAAAGAGCTTCCTCATCATTGAAAAGCTCCTCATACCACATGAGCGAAACGCCTGAAAATTCAGCGAGGCTTCCCGATTCGTTAAACGAGAAAACAATAAGAACAATAATCGGGATATAAAGTAAGAAGAATATCAGGCCGATATAGAATTTAGACAAGAATTTCACGGCATGAAACCTCCCCTCTTGTGTCCCTTGCCGGCATCGGAATCGTGTTCTTCATCCGTGAAGCGGTTCATGATACCGACGGAAATTACGATAAGTACCATCATAACAAGCGAGATTACCGCGCCGACATTGTATGTGCTGGGATTCTGAAAAAGACGTTCAATTGTATCGCCAACGAGGTCGATCTTACCTGCGCCGAGCTTCTGTGAAATATAGAATGTGCTTATCGACGGAACGAATACCATAGTAATACCCGAAACAACACCTGAAACCGTAAGCGGCATAATAACGCGTGTCATCGTCTGGAATCCTGTACATCCGAGGTCATGCGAAGCCTCGATATAACGCTTATCGAGCTTGGTCATTGCGGTGAATATCGGCAGCACCATGTACGGCAAAAAGTCGTATATCATACCGAGTATTACGCCGAAATTTGTTCCAACGATTGAAAGTCTGCCAAGACCGAGCTTTTCAAGCCAGGCATTGAGTAAGCCGCCGTTATCGAGCAAAGCCATAAGCGCATAGGTTCTGATAAGCAGGTTGCACCACATGGGAAGCATAACGAGAACCATAAGTATCTTCTGCGCCCGCTCGGACTGTCTTGACATGAAATACGCAAGAGGATATCCGATTATAAGGCAGATAACCGTTGCAATAAGCGCAAACGCGATGGAAAGGATGAATACATTTCCATATTGCGACAGAGAGGAAATATTCGAAAACGAGAAGTTCCCCTCTGCATCGGTAAAGGCGAAATAGAGCACGAATATCATCGGGGCAACGATAAACAATATCGCCCAGAGGATATGCGGTGCCGCCGCTATCCTTTGAAACAGAGAGTTTTTTCTCATTTTTCGTCCTCCTCGGGATTTCCGAGCTCATCAAGCTCATCACTGAACGAGGAATAGTCACCGAATATACCCGAATATTCGGATTTTTTCATAACGTGAACCGCTTCGGGCTCAATATCAAGACCGATTGTCGCATCAACTGCAACATAGTCGGAGGTTTCAATCATCCATTTAAAGCCCTGAACATCAACGATAATTTCATAGTAATCGCCCTTGAATGTAACCGAAGATACAACACCGGTGAGCATACCCTTTTCAGGCGAAACAACATCAACATCCTCGGGACGCACAACAACGTCAACCTGTTCATTTTTCTCAAATCCTGAGTCAAGGCACTTAAATTCTGCACGAGAGAATTTGACTCGGTAATCGTCAAGCATAACGCCGTCAAGAATATTGGATTCGCCGATAAAGTCTGCAACGAATGCATTAACCGGCTCATTGTAGATATCGGTGGGCGTACCAATCTGCTGAATTTCACCGTCTGCCATAACAACAACTGTATCGGACATGGAGAGAGCCTCCTCCTGGTCGTGTGTTACATAAATAAAGGTGATGCCGGTCTTTTTCTGAATATTTTTAAGCTCATTCTGCATATCCTTGCGAAGCTTCAAGTCAAGCGCACCGAGCGGTTCATCAAGAAGCAGAACCTTCGGTGAGTTTACGAGCGCACGTGCGATTGCAACACGCTGCTGCTGACCGCCGGAAAGGAGATTTACATTTCTGGTTTCGAATCCTTTCATATTGACCATAGTCAGCATTTCTTCGACCTTCTGATGTATTTCCTCTTCGGGGAGCTTCTTTATACGCAGACCAAACGCTATATTTTCGTAAACATTAAGATGCGGGAAAAGCGCATACTTCTGAAAAACAGTATTGACAGGACGTTTATGCGGAGGGACATCGTTAATACGCTTGCCCTCGAAAAACACATCGCCCTCGTCAGGAGTTAAAAATCCTCCGACAATACGAAGCGTGGTGGTTTTTCCGCAGCCGGACGGACCAAGCAGCGTGATAAACTCCTTGTCATGAATATCAAGGTTAATTCCGCGAAGAACCTTTTCGCCCTCATATTCCATTGTGATGTTTTTAAGCTCAATAATTTTGTTTTTGTTCATTTTTTATCTGACATACTCCTTCTGATACTAAAAATAAAGTAAAGTAACCCACTAAAGCGTACTGCGAAAAAAAATCACCCCGAACCAATGCTCCGACAAAATCGGCGTCGGATGACCGGAAAGAGATGGTAAAACAAATCGCACATACTCACCCCACAATAAAGGTGATAGAACTATTGTAGCAGAGATAACACAAAAAGTCAATAGTTTTTTCAAAATTCTTGATATTTCGCGATTTTTTTATGTTTATTCTGAAATTAACGTGATTTTTCCGAGTAAATATTGCTTATCCACGAAAATACTCCGAAATCCTCGGTTTTCGTTCGGTTTTCTGTTTTAATATTCCCCTATCCTAAAGTGCAATATAAAAAACGATTGCCCCATTACAGGGCAATCGAAAATTTTATTTTCAAATTAGGTTACTTTTTCTTTCCTACCTTAAACATAAAGAGAAGCAGTGCGGCAAGATATATAAATACAAGACCGAGTGTGACAAAGCACATGAGCGTATTTTCTGCCGCAAGGCTGACAAGCAGCAGAACCGGCGCACCGAATATAATACCAAACGAGCTTCCCGTGATAAGATTATTTGCCGCCGGAGTTTTAAATTCCGGGTCAACCTCACGAAGGAGCAATATACCCGAGCTGATAGTACCAGTCAGCATACCGTACATTGAGAAAAAGCCCTCATGTTCATAGCCGGGATAAAGCCGTCTGCACATATATTTAAGATAAACAAACGTCACTATTCCGCCAAGCACAGCCATCAAGATGTAAGGCAACCACATTCCTTTGAGGTCATCAATATTGATTCCGGCAATACCTGCGATAATCATAAGGTCAAACGCAAGTCCCGAAATTCTCGAGAGAAGATAATTGTTACGGTACTGGCGGTTCATAATCTTTGCAGACTTAAGGCAGTTGAAAAGCGCACGGCATCCGAGAGCAACAACAGAACCGATTATAAAGTTAAATCCCCAAAGAAGCGTTGAAACCGTTTCCGCCGCTCCCGGCAGTAACATTCCAAGAAGCGCGGTAATTCCCCATGTAATGAGATAAGTTATAAGATAAACTATCGCAACGAGTGCAAACTGCATTGACAGCTTGTCCACCGATTCGGAAATCGGTATCTCGCCCTGATGCTGGAAAGTGTCAAGCGTTACCGAGCCGGAAACATCCGATTTGTCCTTCGCACGCTTGATTAACCCTTTTCTTGTGTAAATGTTCAGGAAAATAACGCCGACAACACAGGCACAGAGATAACCTGCCGCCGCAAGTGAAAGTCCGAATGTACGTCCGCCAAGCATTCCGAGTTTTTCATAGGTCGTTCCGACATTGTTAGCCTGACCCGGTCCTTGACCGTATGCCATCGGCAAGAGAATACCGCTCGCCTTAAAAAGCTCCGGCATAACCGTATAGGCAAGAACAATTGAGATGATAAGCCCTACCGCCGCCTGAACGAGATATGTACTTACGATAAGAGCACCGCTCTTACTTCCAATCAGTGCACCGGAACCGGACTGTTTTTCCGGAACACGAAGTGCCATTGCAATAAAACCAAGCGCAAGAGCGTGGTATGTCAGTTTTTCAAGAAAATCTCCATCAATATCTACAATTCCCGTGGTACGCAGAAGAAGCAGAATAAATCCGGAAAGCACCGCTATCGGCATAAGACTCTTGTTTATAACGGGTATCTTTCGAAGAAGCACATTTGCGAGTAATATCAGCGCCGCGATAATACCCATCTGTATTATAGGCGCCCAAAGTTCAGTGTTGTTTGCAGAAAAATCCATAATGCCTCCTGATTTTTAGCTGTTATCAGCTGAAATTTCGTGGTATGCTTTGTATAACAAAACAAATTTCAGAGCATTTATACCATCATCCGGCTTCAGCTCGTAATAATTTTTCTTCGATGAAAATGCAATCGTACGTTTTCCGTGGATAGCCATGTCGTCAATATCGGCCAACGGGATTTGAGTTTTACCCATCAAAAATCCGTCAGCACCAAGATGTGCCTCACCTTTTTCGATGATATCTTCACCCGATTCACCTATCTGTGTCAGAGTTGCTGAGCGCATACTGTAAGCAACAGAACTTTCAGCATCCGTTTTAACTTTATCTTTCTGCCATGCCGCAAGATCGCGAACAGTTTTGTAATCGCATCCGCCGAGCATTCCGTATTCGTCAAAGGTTATTTCCATTTTGCAGGAACGGCAGTGCGCCTTATTTCCCGACGAGATAACAGTTTCATGCTTCCCACATTTGGGGCAAATGAAGATAAGATTCTCAATTTTTTCGGCAAGATTCTTTCCCCGGTATCGCTTGGGAGATTCAAGCTGACGTGCATATGCGTCTTCATAGAGATCGCGGCAGATAAGCTCGTTTATCTGCTCTGCCGACATCTCTGCCAGCTGCTCTTTTGTATATACATTTACGATATCTCCGCGAGAATATCCCCTACGAAGTGTAGTCGACCAGCCGGGTGAAATAAAGTGTCCGCCGGTAAGCTTATATGTAACGACAGCACATCCGGCGCGCTTTATAAGCTGACCTGTCGTTGGTGCAATTGAGCATGTAACGCCGTCCCACGACCGCACACCCTCTGCAAACATACAAACATTATATCCCTTTTTCAGCTTACGCAAAATATCTATGATGGCATGAGCTGCATTCATTCCCTTTTTACGGAGAATGGGAGCAAAAGCAAATTTTATAAACGGATATGCATGCTTCCATCTTGAAATATGATCGCTTGCGACAAAATACATTTGACGTCGAAAGCTCACTCCAACGAAAAGCGGGTCATAGTCGGTAACATGATTCGACAGAACAATATAGTTTTCCGGCAAGTTTTTTGCACGGCAGGACGTATATCCGAAACGGAAACGCAAAAATACCGCCACAAGCGGTCGAAGGATTCTCCATATTAAACTGTGCTTTATATTCATAAAGTAATAAGTCCCTTGTTAGTTTATTCATAAATATTATACCAAACGTTCATGTAAATGTCAATAGAAAAGAGATTTTATCACCGATTATATTGCATAACTTTATTCTAAAAAAATATTGATTAAATTTTATTATTGTGTTGAATAATTCATAATGTTATGTTAGAATATACTTGTAAGCATTTTTTGGAGGAATTCACATGAATATTACAAATGACATTAAATATATCGGCGTCAATGATCGCAAGGTTGACCTGTTTGAAGGACAGTACCGTGTTCCTAACGGCATATCCTACAATTCTTATGCGATAGTCGATGAAAAAATCGCAATAATGGACACCGTTGATGCCAACTTCACACACGAATGGCTCGATAATATAAGCGACACTATCGGCAGCCGCAAACCTGACTTTCTCATAGTTCAGCACATGGAACCCGACCATTCAGCAAATATTATGAATTTCATAAAAGCATACCCCGATGCAAAAATAGTTTCATCCGAAAAGGCATTTTCCATGATGAAAAACTTCTTCGGCACCGATTTTGCCGAAAGAAAGATTGCTGTCGGCGAGGGAGATACCCTCAGCCTCGGAAAGCATATACTCACCTTTGTCACCGCACCGATGGTACATTGGCCCGAGGTTATCGTCACATACGACAGCACAGATAAAGTACTCTTCTCTGCAGACGGATTTGGAAAATTCGGCGCACTTGATGTAAACGAGCCGTGGGAAGATGAATCAAGACGTTATTTTATCGGCATAGTCGGAAAATACGGCGCGCAGGTTCAGTCACTTCTCAAAAAAGCAGCCGGACTTGACATAAAAATGATATGCCCGCTTCACGGACCGGTTCTCAAAGAAAACCTCGGTCACTATTTAAGCCTTTACAACACGTGGTCGAGCTATCAGCCCGAGGAAGAAGGCATCGTTATTGCATATACTTCGGTTTACGGCAACACAAGAAAAGCTGTTATGCAGCTTTCCGAAAAGCTTACTGCAAACGGATGCCCCAAGGTTGTAGTTCATGACCTTGCAAGGTGCGATATGTCTGAAGCAGTTGCAGATGCTTTCCGTTTCAGCAAGCTCGTTCTCGCAACAACAACATATAATGCGGAAATTTTCCCGTTCATGCGCGAATTTATCACTCATCTTACCGAACGTAATTTCCAGAACCGTACTGTCGCACTCATTGAAAACGGAAGCTGGGCCCCTCTTGCGGCAAAGGTAATGCGTGAAATGTTCGAAAAATCGAAGAATATAACCTTCACAGAAACAACAGTGAAAATTCTTTCCGCACTCAATGAAGAAAGCCAGACTCAGCTTAATTCTCTCGTTGATGAGCTCTGCCGCGAATATCTTGCGAGACGCGACGATACGGCAAACAAGAACGATCTTTCAGCCCTCTTTAACATCGGTTACGGACTTTATGTTGTAACTTCAAACGACGGCAAAAAGGATAACGGACTTATCGTAAATACCGTTACTCAGGTAACCAACACACCGAACCGTATTGCTGTAACTATTAACAAGGAAAACTATTCGCATCACATAATCAAGCAGACTGGAAAAATGAATATCAACTGCCTCACGGTTGATGCACCGTTTGCGGTTTTTGAAAAATTTGGATTCGTAAGCGGACGCAATGTTGATAAATTTGCCGAGTGTGAGCCGCTTCGCAGTGATAATGGGCTTGTATTTTTGCCGAGATATATCAACTCGTTTATGTCACTTAAGGTTGAACAGTATGTTGATCTCGACACACACGGAATGTTTATCTGCTCCGTAACCGAGGCGAGAGTTATCTCCGACCGCGAAACGATGAGCTACACATATTACTACGAAAATGTCAAGCCAAAGCCCGAAACCGAAGGCAAAAAGGGATATGTCTGCAAGGTATGCGGCTATGTTTATGAAGGCGATACACTTCCCGATGACTTTATTTGTCCGCTCTGCAAACACGGCGCCGCGGACTTTGAAGAAATAAAATAAATTAATTATATCGAGGTGACAATTATGTTGAACAGTAAAGTACACGCACTCATCAATGATCAGATTAACAAAGAATTTTATTCAGCGTACCTCTATCTTGATTTTTCAAATTATTTCAAGGCAAAGGGACTCGACGGATTTGCGAACTGGTATATGGTTCAGGCGCAGGAGGAACGTGACCATGCAATGCTTTTCTACACCTATCTGCAGAATGAAAACATGACCGTTACACTTGAAGCAATCGCAAAGCCGGATAAAATTTTCACCGACCATATGTCCGTTCTCGAAGCAGGACTCGAGCATGAGCGTTATGTAACCTCACTCATTAACGATATCTACGCGGCGGCATATGATGTAAGAGATTTCCGCACAATGCAGTTCCTTGACTGGTTTGTAAAAGAACAGGGCGAAGAAGAAACCAACGCCAATGACATGATATCAAAAATGGAGCTTTTCGGCTCTGACCCCAAGAGTCTCTATATGCTTAATCAGGAGCTCGCGGCAAGAGTTTATACTGCACCCTCTCTGGTGCTCTAATCTATAATATTTTTGGAGGTAAAACAAAATGAAAAAGTATGTATGTGACGTATGCGGATGGCTTTATGACGAGGAACTGGGCGACCCCGACAACGGTATCGCACCCGGAACAAAGTTTGAAGATCTTCCTGATGATTTTGAATGCCCACTCTGTGGTGTTGGAAAAGACAGTTTCAGCGAAGAATAATCACGGCAGATAAAATGCTAATACCGGTCGCCGTTTTGTGACCGGTATTATTTTTTCAGGAGAATAAATTATGGAACTTGTATTATTAACCGCACTCGGTGTTGGCGGCGCCACTGTGATTGGTTCGCTTATAGGATTTGTTTTTAAAAAAGCATCGCACAAATTTTCGGATATTGTACTTTCCTTTGCCGCCGGAGTAATGCTCGCAGCAGCAGTTCTCGGTCTTATACTCCCCTCACTCGACTACGGCGGGAAATTCGGACTTTTGATAACTGTAGCCGGTATATTCGTCGGAGCAGTCTGCTTGAATCTTGTTGACAAAATAGTACCACATCTTCACAAACTTATGGGAGCAGAGGATGAAGCTCACAACAACGCGAATCTGAGCAAGGTATTACTGTTTGTCACTGCAATCGGTATACATAATCTGCCTGAAGGAATTGCTGCCGGAGTCGGTTTCGGTTCAGGCGACACCGCACAGGCATTACTGATTGCCGGAGGAATTGCTCTTCAAAATATTCCCGAGGGAATGGTTATTATCGGTCCTATGCTTGCGGCAGGAGTCAGCCCCAAAAAGACGTTTATTGCCGCAATGATAACCGGGCTTGTTGAAGTCGTCGGAACACTTATCGGCTATTTTGCAGTCAGCATCGCATCGGCAATACTTCCCTTTGCGCTTGCTTTTGCAGGCGGAACAATGCTTTATGTTATCAGCGACGAAATGATTCCCGAAACTCACGCACACGGTCATCAAAGAGGTGCAACATACGCTCTGCTCGCAGGATTCTGTCTGATGCTTCTGACAGATGTACTGCTCGGATAAAAGTTAAACGCCAAGAAAATTCTTGGCGTTTTTTATTATTCCTTATCACCGATATATTCGAATCGTCTGACATTTTCCCCATCAACGTCAACAGTTTCACTCCACATTGAAAGGGGACGTACCCAGTATCCTCTCTCGCCGTAAAGTGCACGGTAAACTGCCATATCCTCAAGCGTTTCGCTGTGCTTGGCTATTGCGATAAGCTCATATTTATTGCCTTTATAGTGGCGGTATATTCCGAGTTTTGGCTGATTCATCATTTTTTCCTCTTTATTTTTTGATTATTCTCAACACCGAAAAACATTGCACCGATAAACGATGCCGCCGGAACGGTTAAAATAACAGACGACGTACTGCAGAGTCCCTGAGCAAGCTCGAGAGCGAGATAATCGGAGCTTAAAAGCTGATTAACCTGAACTCCGTACGAATAAAATACGAGCATAGTGGTAAGCGCACCGCCGGCAAAGGCGAATATAAGTGTATTACTCATAGTTCCGATAAGGTCTTTTCCGATGTTAATACCGCTCGTAAAAAGCGACTGACGTGACATTTTTCCACCCGCGATTGCAACCTCGCGAAGTGCCGAAAGGATCGAAACCGCAACGTCCATAACCGCGCCAAGCGAAGAAATCATCATACCTGCAATCAGGAGAGTTCCGACTTTAAGTCCGGTTCTCTGCGCAAGCAGAAGTAATCCCTCTGCCTGATCGGTTTGAAATCCGGTCAGATGCAAAAATCCGGAAAATACAGCGAACAAAATGCAGGCGGCAAGCTCTCCAAGCAGTGTTGTAACTATTCCGAGAAGACATTGCTTTGTCAAACCGTGCATCAGTGATATCGTAACTGCTGTGGCAAGGAGCACCGTTACAAGACCGATAAGCACCGGTGAATATCCGCTGTAAAGAATCGGAAGAGCAACTCGCAAAATAAACATGAGAGAAAACAATATAGCCAGAAAAGCATCAAATCCTTTTCTTTTGCCAACTAAAACAAGTAATCCGATAAACAAAGCCACTAACAGCAAAAGCACCGGCACACGGTTGAAATTATAAACCGTATAGTATGGCTCAACTCCCTCAGGAGCATCCACACATACAATCAAACTTGATCCGGGCTTCGCAAGAACATTATGCGTATCGGTAAGGTAATTGTTAATACTAATCTCTTCACCGCTGCCAAATCTTACAAGAAGCTCCTGCCTTCCAAGCATCTGCCCTGTTCCGAGCGAGCTTTCCTCCAGATTCTCACTGACAACCTCAATTATTTTAGCAGGCATATAATATGTACCGTTAGTAGAATATATCCGGTATTCATTTCCCTTAACCGGGAAAAATACCATAACTGCTGTCAAAAGCACAATCAACACTTCGATAATCAAACGGCTGTAATCATTCAAGGGACGCCCGTTATCATATTTCTGCAGATTTTTTCTGTTTGCTTCTTTCATCATCCGCCTCCTGAGGAGATTTTTAGTTTATAGCCGATATTCTATATTATACCATATCTATATATGTTTCGTCAATAGGTTCTCCCAGATATAAAACAATCCCTGCCCGTTTGGGCAGGGATTATCAGTAATAAGCTATTAGTGGAAGTAGTTATAAGACGATTCTGCGAACTTGACGATAGTGAACTCAGCGTAGTTATCGTTGCCGGTCAACTTTGCGGTATCAACTGCGAAGTCGAGCGATAGCGAGCTTCCAAGTGTCATCATTACACCGGGAAGGACGAAAGGTTCGGGGGCAGGATCAAGTGCGACAAATTTGTATCCGTTTGCTGTTGCATGCGCCTCTGCAGTTGAACCGGTGTAGCCGTGTAGGACAAAGGTTACGGAAGTTCTATCGAATATGTTTGTACCAAATTCCGCATCGCGGGAATATACAGTTACTTTTTCAAGGCTGTCACAGTCGCTAAACGCATAATTATCAATACGTAATACATTATCCGAAATAGTTGCGTTAATAAGCTTTTCACATCTATAAAATGCATAACTTCCGATGTTTGTTACACTGTCGAGAATATTTACGCTTGTAAGACCGGTACAATCATAAAATGTAGAATTAGCCACAGTCAGCGTTCCATCTTTGATGGAATATTCTCCGGAAATTGCACTTATGTCTACATCAACCAAATATTTTTCGACGTACAGCACACCGTTCTCCCAGTTGTCACTATTGTTATAGTATCCTGAATTATAAAGTATT
>JAZQXA010000076.1:0-47949 GCA_045632605.1 Candidatus Flemingiibacterium sp.
GTCGATAATATAGATATTTTCCAAAAGGAGAAAAAACAATGTCCAGTAACAAGATTGTTGTTCCCGAGGCTAAGGAAGCTCTCGAGCAGTTCAAGATGGAGGCAGCCAGCGAAGTTGGCGTAAACCTCAAGCAGGGTTATAACGGTGAACTCACCTCTCGTCAGGCTGGTTCTATCGGCGGTCAGATGGTTAAGAAGATGATCGAAAAGTACGAGAACGACCTCAAGGCAGGCAAATAAACCACTTTAACCGTTTTATAAGAGAAAGAGGCGCTGTTAGCGCCTCTTTTATTTGATGCATGAAGACGGCGTTACTTCACCATTTCCCACTGCCCACAAATAAAAGCCTGCAACGGTTGCATATGGACAGTATCGCTCATAATACTCATTAAATTTCGCACGTGTAATTTTTTCATCGCCATACAATATCTCCATCCCACGGCGTATACCGAAATCGCCGAAGCTCAGTATATTCTGGCGGTTCAGACAAAAAATAAGAATCATTTCCGCAGTCCAGCGTCCGATTCCACGAAATGCCGTCAGACGTGTTATAATTTCCCCGTCAGCCATCCCGCGAAGCTCTTCAAGATTGATTTGCCCCGTAAAAACCTGCTCTGCTATATTAAAAATATTCTCCGCTTTTTTAAGGCTTATACCGCACGAACGCATTGCAGCTGTTCCTAACATATAAATTTTTTCTGGAGTGATTTCATCAATCAACGCCATAAGCCTTCCTTCAACCGTTTTCAGAGCGGCATTTGATATCTGCTGTCCAATTATATTTTTCACAATCGACGAAAAAATATCACAGTTAACTTCTCGTTCTATAAAGCCAACACGGTCAATTATTTCACCGAGCCGCGCATCACGCAATTTTAAATATTCAAGCTCCTTTTCGCCGTACGGAAATATCATAATATCACCTCTGTAATTATTATATCAGCATAAAGCACTGCTTGTCAATGCTTGACAAGTTAATGAATTTATAGTATAATTACCGTACAAACATATGAAAGGATGATAAAATAATGAATCTCCGCAAACTGCTTTGTAATATGCGCCGCCCTATTGCACTGATTTTGAGCATACTCATGCTCTTTTCAATGTTCGCCTGCTCGGAGCTTTCCGACACACTCGAATTCGCCGGTGACGTACTCGAAATTATAGAGGATTTCGATACCACTTCCGAGCCGGCCACGGATGAACAGATAGATGAATCGGACAGTACAGCACCGCTGTCAGAGGACAGTTCATACTATTCAAAAGAAGAAGTTGCTTCATATATACACATCTACAAAAAACTTCCGCCAAACTTTATAACCAAATCCGAAGCCGGTGAACTCGGCTGGGAGGGCGGCTCGGTTGAAAAATATCTCGACGGTGCGGCAATCGGCGGTGACGTTTTCGGAAACCGTGAGGGACTCCTTCCCAAAGCCGACGGCAGAATCTATTATGAATGTGACATCGACACAAACGGTAAAAACAGCCGAGGTGCAAAGCGTATCGTTTTTTCAAACGACGGACTTATTTACTACACAAATGACCACTATGAGTCATTCACACTTCTTTACGGCGAGGAATAATCAGGAGGGACAACATGAAAATAATCATCATCGATGCAGAAAAACTCACCTCAAAGTCTGATGCACATGAATATCTCGCAAACTGCATGAGCTTTCCCGACTATTACGGTAAAAACCTCGATGCACTTGCGGATTGCCTCTCGGAAATCAAAAAAAACACATCGGTAATTGTAAAAAACACAACACATTCCGGAGAATATGCAAAAGCAATTTTTGAGGTGTTTGACGAATTTCTCAAAAAAGATTTCCGCGTAATATATTTCTAACCGAAAATTTTACAAACAAAATGGGAGGACGGTATCCTCCCATTTTTTTATAAAAAACGGGAGGCTGCTAGCCTCCCCATGAGTTTCAATATTCCAAGCGCCTTATTCTATCTCTTTCCGCTTGATACGCAGACCGTCCACAATTCCGGCACTGCGACTCTTTCCGGAATACTTCGCATAAAAGAAACCAATTACCGAAAATACAACCGCACCGATAAAATTAACGAACATATCCTTCATCGTATCGTAAAGACCGATATCGAGATAACCGCTCACATTCAAAATCTGTCCGTTGACGACCGTTTCGGAAATATCCGTTATTTTCACTGCGACATTCGTAGCATCGGGATTCAGCGCAACCGACGATATTGCATTTATAACCGTATCCTTCTGCATATCCGTTTGAAGAATAATGTCAGCACCAAACTCTAAAAACTCCCACAGCGCACCAATTGTCATGGAAAAGCAGAACGAAACCAGTGCCACAAAAATCGGGGACAAATTGAATTTTATCTTTTCGTTACGGTTGAGCAAGTCAATCAATGACAGTCCCATCGCCGCCGCAAGGAATCCCGTCGTCGTATGAAGCATCGTATCCCACATCGGATATTTTATATAGTAATCGTTAAGCTCACCGAGTATCTCCGCCGCGAAAATAAATATCAAAACAATATTTTCAAGCAGTGTCGGAAGCTGTACCTTAAAGGTATGTGAAATAAATGCCGGAACCAAAAACAGTGCAAGCGTCATCAAACAAAGAAACGCATTTTCATAATTGCCGAGAAAAACGAAACGAACGCCCGCCGCAATTACTAATGTACGAAATACCACAAACAGTATAAATGTGGATTTGCTCCGCCTAAATTCATTTTCAAGCTGACGGAAAAAACCGTCTTTTTTTGTCTTAGCCTTTTTCATATTGTAACCCCCGTAAAAATCACCTCGGGTATATTCTACCCGAGGTGAAACCGTCTTTATTCTGCAGTGCTTGAAGTGTCAGCGTTTTTCTCGGTTCCAAGATAGCTTGGTAAATTCATTCCTGCCATGTCAAACATTTCGTTCATAGGAGGAATCGCTTTCATCATACCGGAGATAAAGTTTGCCGTTGCGGTCTTACCGTCAGCGCTGTTGCTTCCGCCATCCCAAACAGTAACCTTATCAATCTTGAGATTCTTGATAGCTTCCACCTGAATCTTTGTGAGTTCTTCAAGCTTATCGGCAACCATAAGACGAATTGCATCATTAGATTCTCCGCCGGCGGATTTAACGATTTCAGCAAAACCTTCAGCCTGCTTGATGAGAATATCACGCATACCGTTTGCTTCAGCCTGCATCTTAAGCAGTGCCGCATCCGCTTCACCCTTAGCAATACGGCGAATCTGTTCAGCTTCAGCCTCTGCCTTAAGTTCGAGCTGTTTCTTTTCGATTTCAGCCTTTACGATAATATCAGCTTCAAGTGTCGCCTGTTCAAGCGATGCACGTGCAAGCTCGGCAGCCTTCTGTGCAGCGTATGCTTCTTCCAATGCCTTTGCTTCCTGAATCTTTTCTGCCGCAGTCGCACGCTTCAATGCTTCTGCCTCACGCTCACGGCGTACTGCATCGGATTCGGCAACCTGAACCTTTGCCTCGTTTTCACCCTTGATAGCCTCGGAGTTTGCAATAGATACGTTAATTCTCTGGTCACGCTCAGCATTTGCGGAACCGATTGCACCCTCACGGTCAGCCTGTGCAACGGAAATTTTCGCATCGTTGATAGCCTTTGCAGCTGCTTCCTTACCGAGTGCAACAATGTAGCCGCTCTCGTCGGTGATGTCAGTGACGTTCACGTTAATGAGGCGAAGACCGATTTTCTTAAGCTCGGTTTCCACGTTTCTCGAAACAGCTTCGAGGAACTTATCGCGGTCATTGTTGATTTCCTCAATTTCCATTGTTGCAACAACAAGACGGAGCTGACCGAAAATAATATCCTTTGCGAGTTCCTGAATATCGTCAAGCTTTAAGCCAAGCATACGTTCAGCCGCATTCTGCATAACACCGGGTTCAGTGGAAATACCTACTGTGAATCGCGAAGGAACATCAACACGGATATTCTGCTTTGAAAGTGCATTGCGAAGGTCAACATTTATAGACATCGGCGTTAAATCGAGAAATTCAACAGCCTGAATTACCGGCCAGATGAATGCCGCGCCACCGTGTATACATTTAGCGGAGCGTGAAGTACCGTCAGCATTGTTTCCGACTTTACCGTAAATTACCATAACCTTATCGGACGGACATTTTCTGTACCGCGAAGCAATAACGATAAGCGTTGTCAGCAAAAGAAGCGCGATTACGCAAATCAGCACAAGTAAGTTTGAACCGATTTCTGATGCACCGACAAGTGTCATAATGTTTTTTATCATAGTTTTATCTCCTTTATAAAAATTTATTTAATTACTTTTTCAACCACAACGAGTCCCGAATCATCTGTCGAAACAACACGAACCGTATCACCGGTTTTAAATCCCTCGTCACTTGTGGAAATGGCGTCAACTTCAATAAATCTGTCCTGAAGTGTAATATTTATCTTTCCGCGGCCCTGTCCTCTTGGCGGAATCGGGATGTAAACCTCACCGATTTTTCCGAGCGCAAGTCCTATCTGTATATTACCGCTCGACTGCAGCTTAAGTACCGCTTTCATAAGATATGCAAGTCCGACCATTGCGGCAATTCCACAGACAAGAGCCAGGAATATTGCAAGCGTGCTGTCAAGTCCGAGGTCAACAAAAACGATTCCGGACCAGCCTGCAACGCAGAAAAGCGATACAATACCGCGAACAGTAAAGAGCGTAAGTCCGTCGTCACCCGATACTGCTTCACCGATGTCAAATCCGTCGGGATCAACATCAATATCCATATCCGCCCCGTCACCGTCACCGATACCAAACATAAGAAGTATCGTCTGAACAATCAGTATCAGCGTTGCGGGAACTCCGATGCAAGCAAAAACCTGCTGCAGAGTTGTAAGCGAATCCCACCAAGCAAACATTAGTATCTACACTCCTTTATAAAATAATGTCAATATTAATTTTTAAAAAATCTCGTCAAACATACAGTTTGCCTTCTGGCGAACCAGTGCGGCGTAATATGTCATAATAATGATACCGCAAGCACGTTCAAGGCGGCGTCTTGCTCCGACAGCACGTTCTTCATAAGATTCGAGTACGAGCGAGATAAGCTCGCTTACACTGTCAGCATCGGGAGTAACATCATCATTAACAAGCTGATCTATAACACGGCACAGATAATCATAAAGCTCCGACTCGGGAATAATATCGTCGCTCGTATCCGCGGCAACTCCGTTAACATAAGTCAACAGACGGGCAATGCGGTCAAGCTGCATCGATTCACGCATCATATTAATAATAAGTATGCGTGCTAACTGATTTTTGTCATACCTCTTATTTTTGGCGTTGGCAACCCAGCCGCGCTTTGTCCAGTTTTGAAGAGTCGAACCGTCGATTCCGCAAATTTCACGTATCTGCGAAAGCATAATTCCGTCTGTGATAAAGAAAATTTTGTTAAGGAACTCAAGCCCCGTAACGTCGCCCATCTTCTTTCTCTCCATTATGGTTCCGGGAATAAGCGTGCTCTGTATTTCAAGCTTCACACGGGTTTCTCTCCCTTCCGTTATTTATTTCTGTGTCTATATTATATCACACGGTCACGTGATTGTCAATACCATTACCATGACTTTTTATGAATATTTTGTAAAACCGTGTCAAATAAAAAAACTGTACTGCTGAACTTTAGGCAGTACAGTTTTTTATGAAAGCCGGTTTTATGTATAGGGGTTACGGTCGTTTTTTTTGAAAAATTCCGTGTAACTCCTCACCCCACCGCACTCAAGCTCAAGTAGACTGTTCGATAATCTTGATCTGTACGGGGTCGATTCCAGCCTGCTCGTAGACTATTTCCTTAATCTGTGAAAGCTCGTTTGGAAGCAAACCGTCAGAGCGAACGATAATGCTTGCACTTCCCTCACCGATAACAGCAACACAGTTTTCGAAGCCTTTGGATTTGATGAGAGTTTCCACATCCGCTTCTGCACGGATTTCGGAAGCAATACGGCTGATATCACTCGATGCCTGTTCCTTTGCCGCTGCATCTGCGCTCGCGCTGTCAACGACCGTCTGAAGGACTGCAAGTGCCTGGTCACGAGCCTGCTTGCGGCTTAACTGTGCCGAAGCAAAGTAACTGTCATCTACAGTACCGGAAGCACCCTCATTTTCAGCAATACCCGAACCGAGCACATCGCCCTCACCGAGGATAGGCTGTGAGTTGCCGAACATTACAAAATTGAGTATTACCGCCGCACCGATAAGCAGAAGTGAGCAGACAACAACAATATTGCGTGCGCCGATTTTTTTTGCAATGTCACGCACCTTGCCGACACCCCTCGATACCCGTCCTTCATCTGTGCTTACAAGTTCTGCGCCGACTTCCTCATCCGTTTGATTCATGATATTTTCGTCCATGATAATCTCCTTTCTCGTTGGTATGTTACATTCATATGCCGCACCGCTGTGCTTTATTCCGGGTTTGCTTCATTTTCCGCCGACAACACTGACAGCACCGGACGGTATCTTAAATAATGATGATAAAATCTCGGTAAGCTTCAGCTTAATCGCCGCATTGTCGCCGCCGTCGCAAACAACAGCAATCCCTCTGACATCGGTTTCATTTTCATAAACAATCATCACGTGTACATCGTAAACGCCGTCGATTTTCTCGCATAACTCTTTAACTCTCACCTCAGTATCGCTCTGTACGGCATTAGTAACTCCACTGCGCCCTGAAAGCATCAGTCCAACGCCGAGTATAAGCACAGTTAAAATAAGCCATAGGCTCTTTTTTTCACGCAAATAAGAGATTAATGACGAAGCTCCGATTCCCCCGTCACTCATAAAGCTCCACCTCCGAGATAACGCCGAAATTCCACGAAATATATTCGGCAAAATCGCTTTCAACAAGTCCCAGCCGTTTTTTAGCTCGAACAAGCATCTTTTCCCCGTCATATTTCACGCTGACTTCACCGGAATCAAGCGAAAATTTTTCAGCAAGTGCCTTTTCAATATGCATTGCAACAACAGAATTTGCACCGATAAACGCTTCCACGCTGTCATATGAAAATTCATATCCTGCCGCAATCGACGGTATCATCCCGATAATGCTTCTCACAGGACTCAATAAAGCAATGAGTATCAGAAGTGAAACAAGATATCTGAAATATTTTTTCATTCCCCCATCCGGAGTGAAGCCGTCAAGAAGTGCCGATGCCGCAGATACGGCAATAAGCGACATTATAAAGCCTTTGATGTCTGCCATTTTACCTCCTTATCCCTCGAGTGCCGCCGCACTTTTTGCAAACAACGCCATAGCATATATAAACATGAGTGCGGCAATCACGCATACAGCCGCCAAAAATCCGAGCAGACCGCACATTTCGGAAAGAAGCGCTTTTTCCTTATCAAGCCCAATAATATCAGCCGCCGTTTCGGAAATGCTGACACCGAGCCTTGTCAAAAGTACGTTAAAAATAATCGGTAATGTCATCACACCTATTATTATTACTCCAACCCAGCCGACCGTACTTTTGATAAGTGACAGACTGCCTGCAACCGCACCGACCGCATCGCTCGCGATTCCTCCAACCACCGGTACAGTATTTGATGCGGCAAATTTCACGGCACGCATCGAAAGGCTGTCTGCTCTGGCGGCAATTGATGTCTGAAAGGTCATAACTGCCGATATGACAGCGCCGATGAATGCAATAACCCACGTTAAAACACCGCGAATCAGCTTTGATATTCCGCCGAGCTTAAGTCCGCCGCCAATTCCGCTTGCCACCGACAGTCCGAAACAGAGCTGCAAAACCGGAAAAAGTACACGTGACGCCAAAGTTTCAATAAATGTAAGCGAAAGCATCATAGCATTCGCGCCGACCGCGGAAGACGCAGCATTACCTCCGGCAATTCCAACTGACAGCATAACCGGCACCATCGCTCCGACAACACCCGTGAGCTTATATAAGTAGGTCTGCACTTCCCCAACAAGCACTGATGCGTTTTCATAAAGTACTATCATAATGCAAAGTCCCGAAACGAACTCAAACAGCGATACAAGTGCCGCAGAATGAACAATACCTTTAAGTGCCGACAGCGCCGATGCAACAAGTATAAACCCGAGTGTCACCGAGAGCATTTTCAGCGCAGGTGAAAGCAGTTCAGAGAATGTATCGTTTATCAGTGTAAAAAAATACTCCGCCGAAAAACGCTCTGAAAAACTCTCGCCCGAAAAAACATCACCGTCCGGAAGCTTTTGCCGAACCTCCTCCGGCAAAGCATCAAGCACCGAATCAATATTAAACTCGTCAGCGCTGTAAAGCTCCGCTTCACTCACCGCACCGAGTGGGACTGCAAAAGCAACGGCTGTGATAAATATAAATATTAATCTTAAAATTTTCATACCTGCATAATTTTTGCCGCAAGGGAGATAAGCTCACTTATGAGCGGCAATGCTAAAATCAGTATTTCCGCTTTTCCGATAAGTTCAAGCTTAGAAGCAAGTGCCCCCTCTCCGGCATCACGGCATACCTCAGATGAAAGCTGCACCGCAAGAGTTATCCCGAAAGCTTTTCCGAGTGTTGTCATGTATTCCGAAAAGTTCGTCCCGGAAACAGCCGTTTTTATAAAATCAAAAACCGGCAAAAAGGTAGTCACCGCCGCACCGACGAGAATAACCCCGGCCGCCGTACCGACGAATACGGCAAAATCGCTTTTCTGCCCCTTTAATATGAGAATTGCCGCCAGCGCGCATAACGCCACTCCGCAGTATTTTATCATGCTTAAAAACCGAATACTGAGCGTATAGTCGTGAAAAGTGTTCCGAGCTTATCTACGAGCATCAGCATTACAATTATTATTCCGGCAAGCGATACGAGCACCGCCTGCTCATCACGCCCGTATTTTGCAAGCAGCTGATATGCAATACTGACCGTAAGTCCAATTCCGGCAACCTTTAAAATCAAGCTTACATCCATTTTCCCTCTCCGTTATAGTAAAATTACCGCAAGCATCAGTCCGCCAAGGAATCCGAATGCACGGCAAAGACGTGTTTTAGATGCAATTTCGGCATTTGCCGCCGTACAAATTTCCGTAAAGCGTTTTTCAAAATAAGCGCAGTGACGCTTCTCCTCTTTTGCATCATGCCGCCCGAGTCCCGAAAAGAATTTTTCGAGCTCGGAAATTTCAGTATCATTTAAAAAAATTCTGTCACGGCAGCCGTCAAGAGCAGTTTTAAAATCGCTGTGACGAAGCAACTCAAGAAATCCGCAAGCTTCAAGCCGCGAGTTTTTAAAATGGGCATAAATACTGTCAAGCGGCGTCAGAAATACATCTATCTGTGCACCTATATATGAAATCAGCGCTCTGATTCCCTCAAGCTGTTCCGCTCTGACCCGATATACTGACGCCGTATAAAAACCGCCTGCCGTGCAGGAAAAAAGAATCATTAATACTCCAAAAAGCTTCAGCAAGCCGCCATCTCCAAAGCCTCCTCACGGGATACATAATCAAACAAAAAGCACCGTCCGAGTTTACCGTTTACGCCCTCTCTTGACAGTCCAACATACCCCGAAAATATCCCGGCATCGTGCAGCATACGTATATTCGGGCGTGCGAGCAATTCCGCCAAAGACGAAGCGTGTGCACTTGCAATTATCGGCACTCCCGTATTCTGTGCCGAAAGAAGCTCTCGCGCCTCATCTGCGTCCCCAAGCTCGTCGCAGATTATCACTTCAGGCGAGAGAGTACGGGTTGCAATTTCAATTCCGAGAGCGCGCGGATATCCTGATAGAACGTCGCACACCGTCCCCGAAAACATTTTTTCAATATAAAGCTCTCCGCGTGTGTCGATAAGTGCAACTCTCCGTGAAAATTCCCCCCCGAGGCGTACCGCTGTTTCGCGCAATACCGTTGTTTTTCCGATTCCGGGAGAAGAATATATCAGCAGTGAGTTTATCCTCGGCGGATCATAACAGAGCCGTATAAACCGTTCACTCACACCGCGTATGATATGCGCTATACGGATATTTACCGATGTTATCTCACAAACCGCACGTCCGTCTGCCGCAAGTCTGCCGCAAACACCGACTCTTATCCCATCTCCAACCCGGATATATCCGGCACGTATCGTATCCATATGAGCATATACCGATCCGCGGCAAAGTTTTGTTATACATTCGGAAATTTCGCCGGGAGAAACCATCTCACCAAGCAGAATATTTTCGCCAAGATAACTGACACTCGAATCTCCGCTGACACGAAGACGTATCTCGGAAATGTCAGGGGCACGCATTTTACCGCTTTTTATAAGCTCATATATCCTCGAATAAACCCTTGCCGGCAGACTTTCCTCAACTATCGGAGAAAAAATTTGTCCCTCGCTCACAAAAACCGTCCTCTCTGTCGGTATTTATTAAATATATACGGACAAGCAAGCGTGAAAATACCCCAAAACGAAAAAATTCCCACACCGATTTTAAAATCGGTGCAGGAATCTGAAAATGAATAATTGCTTATACGCAGAGTGCATCTGCAATTACATCGTCAAGATGATCGGGATCGAGCGAAAGAATATTACAAGCTTCGACAAAGCGTTCGGCGGAATTTCTGTCGCAAAATACATCAGGGATTTCACGCTCTACCATACCCGATTCATGCTCAGCTCTTACGCCGTATACCGTGTGAATATTCCCCTGCTCGTCTTTCTTTTGTGTAATGATAAGTTTATATTTGCAGTTCATTTTCCGTACCTCTCGCATTGTTTTAATTTCCATTAATTATATTATACTACAAAATATTGGAAATTGCAATAGATATTACCAATATTTTCCGTACAATCGGCGGCGCAATTCGACAAAAAAGACTGTCCGCAAAAAAACGAACAGTCTTCGGTTTTTAAGAATAAAAGTCGTGGCATCCTATTGTCATTAAGTACGGGCGGTTATTCGGCACCCAGAAATTCGTCGCCGCTTCCGGATTCAGGAAATACATAGCCGAACGTGAGAGCGTGTATGAATCAAGACAAAGCTTTGCCGCAATGACACTCTCCTCTGTCGGGGGATTGTATATTGTACCGTTTGCGGTCGGGGTGAACTGTACACCGTGGGTTGTATCGAAGATAACGCCGTAAATGCTGTTCGGAAAATCAGCACTTTCAACACGGTTGAGTATGACATTTCCAACCATGATCTTACCCGCCATAGGCTCGCCTGCCGCTTCCGCACTGATTATGCGTGAGAGCCAGTAAAGCTCGTCCGAGTTGTAAAATTCATCTCCGGGGATAATAGTGTCGCCGACAGTTCCGTGAAGGTCAATACTGCTCGTTTCCGCCTGCCACTCAACATCGGTATTATACGCCTTTGCAAGTGAGCGTATCGGAACATACAGCATACCGCTTACTGTAATCACGTCGCTTCCGCCTATGTAACGGCCGGCGGCTTCGAGATAGCAGTCACCGCTGCGCGCAGTAATTGTTGCAAACGGAGTTGATGCCTTCATTTGCGATGCATCACCGCTTATTTCGGCACTTCCGCCTGAGAGAAGCTCATTTGCCTTGTCAAACGGCACATATGTAGTGCTGCCAATAAGCAGTGCGCCGATTTCGGTTTCGCCTCCATTGTAGCGGACGGTGATTTCCTCATATGCGGCGACGTTTACACTGAAGATTAACAGGCATATGAGAAAAAGGGAAAGTATTCGTAATTTCTTCATAGTTTTACCTCCTCCTTGTCGATGTTTTATCGGTTTCACCTGTGAAATTGTCGGCGAAGCCGACAAAGACAAAACATCGTGGCATGGAAAATTTATTTTCATGTTTACCTCCTTTACATAAGAAAAAACGTGTACGGCATTCTCTGCCGTACACGTATATTTTATCATAAAAGGGGGAGTTTTTCAACGCACAATATATGGCATGGAAACGCTTCCATATTTTAATCGCGCTTTTTTAAGTCATAAAGAACATAGCATATAAACATTACTGTGCCATGCTCGATTAAATCAAGTAAAAAGGTTTTTAAGTTGTCGTATCCCCAGAAACCTAATTGGAAAAGGATACAGCACAACTGAAAAATGATTATCGCAATTAAAAGTATCCTGATAATTGTGTCCTTCATGTTGTTTTCCCTATATTAATATGCGATACCCCAGTAAACGAGCTGCTTTGCAGGCTTGCCGCAGCATACGCACTTGTCGGAAATAGCCTCCTGCTCAAGCGGTACACAGCGTGAGCCGACACCGGTAACTTCCTTAACCTTGTCCTCACACTCAGGGTCGCCGCACCACATTGCACGGACGAAGCCGTCACCGTTTTCTGCACGCATCTTAATAATGTCGTCCATTGTTTCGCAGTTGTATGTGCGTCTTTCGCGGTTTGCGAGAGCCTTGGCATAAAGTCCGTCGCGTACTGCCTGGAGCTTTTCTGCAACAGCCGCTTCGAGATTATCAAGACTGATGACGGTCTTTTCACGGTCGTGACGTGTAACGAGTACACACTGATTTGCTTCGATATCGCGAGGACCGATTTCAATGCGAACCGGTACGCCCTTCATTTCGTATTCAGCATACTTCCATCCGGGTGAGTTGTCGGAGTCGTCGAGCTTCACTCGGAAATTGCCCTTGAGTCTGTCTGCAAGACCCTTTGCCGCGTCGATAACGCCTTCCTTGTGCATTGCAACAGGGATGATAACAACCTGAATCGGTGCGACTGCCGGCGGAAGAACAAGACCGTTGTCGTCGCCGTGAGTCATTATAATACCGCCGATCATACGGGTTGTACAGCCCCAAGAGGTCTGGAACGGATGAACAAGCTTATTTTCCTTATCGGTATAAGTGATGTCGAACGCCTTTGCGAAGCCGTTTCCGAAGTAGTGCGAGGTAGCCGCCTGAAGAGCCTTACCGTCGTGCATGAGTGCTTCAATAGCATATGTATCCTCGGCACCTGCAAACTTGTCGCTCGGAGTCTTTGCACCCTTTACTACCGGAATAGCGAGGTCGTTTTCGTGGAAGTCAGCGTATACGTTAAGCATCTGTACGGTTTCGGCAATAGCTTCATCCGCAGTTGCGTGCATGGTGTGACCCTCCTGCCAGAGGAATTCACGTGAACGCAGGAACGGACGTGTTGTCTTTTCCCAGCGAACAACCGAGCACCACTGATTGTAGAGCTTCGGCAGATCACGGTAAGAACGGATAAGGTTAGCATAATGCTCGCAGAAAAGAGTTTCGGATGTGGGACGTACACACATACGCTCGGTGAGCTTTTCGCTTCCGCCGTGTGTTACCCAAGCAACCTCGGGAGCAAATCCGGCAACGTGATCCTTTTCCTTCTGAAGAAGGGACTCGGGAATGAACATCGGCATATATACGTTTTCGTGACCGAGCTCCTTGAAGCGCGAGTCGAGATTTTTCTGGATAAGCTCCCAGATAGCGTAGCCGTAAGGACGGATTATCATACAGCCCTTTACGCTTGAATAGTCGATAAGATCGGCTTTTTTACAGATATCTGTATACCACTTGGCGAAGTCAACGTCCATTGACGTTATCGCTTCGACGAGTTTTTTGTCGTTTGCCATGGTTTAATTTTCCTTTCATTAAATAAACATAATAACAATATTATACAATGATTTTTGTGCCGTGTCAATAGTTAGGCGAAAAATCATTCGCTTAGAACCGTAAGTGAATTCCCGTCGGAGCTTACAACAACTGTTCCCATCTTGTCAGTTCGAAGCACGGTGTCACAGCCGGCATCCGCAAGTCTTGCCAAAACCTCGCCTCTCGGATGTCCGTAGTCGTTATATTCCCCACATGAAATTGCCGCAATTTGGGGCGAAACGGCAGCGAGAAATTCTGCACCTGAAGCTGTTTCGGATCCGTGATGTCCAACCTTTAAAAATTCGCAGTCAAGCTCTGCGGCGGTATATCTTTCGAGCAGAAGCTTCTCCGTTTTTGAGCTTGCATCGCCCATAAAGAGAAAATCCATATCTCCGTGAGTCAATTTTATAACAAGGCTCATTTCGTTTTCGTCGTCAATATCTTCAAGAGGGGCAAACACCTTAAAGCTGATTTCGCCGAGTGTATATTCCCTGCCAATCGCCGGAAATTCAATGGCAGTGCCGTTTACTTCAATGAAATGCATATCAACCGTAACGGAATCTCCGTCCGCTTCACCCCTTAACAATGTCCCGACACCGTATCTGTCGATTATCATATCCGCTCCGCCGATATGGTCGTAATGCGGATGCGTGCAAATAAAGTAGTCAATCTTCGTTATCTTACAAGCATCGAGATATGCCCTGAGGTTCGCTTCGGAATCGTTTGTTCCGGAATCAATCAGAATATTCCCACCGCTATTCCGAATGAGGATACTGTCCGCCTGACCAACGTCAATGACATGAATCTGCACCTCACCGTCCGGCACAGAAGAAAATATTTTCGGAAATTTCGAGAAAGCGGGAATCCCCGTGAAATTCTCAACAGCTTCGGAAATCCTTTCGCCGTAAATAATTAAAACAAGCACGAGAACAAGAACTGCTATTGAGATGATAAGATTTTTGAGTCTGCCCCGTCGTTTCACCATAATCAGAATTTCATAGTGAGCGCAATACGCTGCTTTTTGAGGTCAACAGATTTAATTTTAACCTGAACAACATCGCCGACAGCGAGAACCTCGCTTGGGTGCTTTATATATTTTTCGCTTATCTCGGATATGTGCACAAGTCCGTCATGGTGAACGCCGATATCCACGAATGCACCGAAGTCGATAACATTTCGTACCGTGCCGGTGACTATCATATCCGGCTTCAAGTCGTTGATATCGAGGATATCATCGCGAAGAACCGTCTGCGGAAGGTCGTCGCGCACGTCACGTCCCGGCTTTTCAAGCTCGCCGATGATGTCAACGAGAGTCGGTTCACCAACCGAAAGCTCCTCGCATATCTGCTTAAAGCCTTCCTTTTTAACCTTTTCGCGAAGTCCGCCAAGACGTGAAAGACGCACATCATCCGGTGTGTAATCGAATTTTTTGAGAAGCTCACGCGCAACGCTGTAGCTTTCAGGATGAACGCCGGTGCAGTCGAGTATCTCGGATGAACCCGATACACGAAGGAAGCCTGCACACTGTTCAAACGCCTTATCGCCGATACGAGGAACCTTCTTTATTTCGGCACGCGACTTGAATTCACCGTTCTCCTCGCGGTATTTTACGATATTCTTTGCCGAAGTCGCATTAATTCCGGCAACATAAGAAAGAAGCGAATACGAAGCGGTATTAACGTCAACGCCGACTGAGTTTACACAGTCCTCAACAACACCGCCGAGTGCTTCGTCAAGTCTTGCCGGCTTCATGTCATGCTGATACTGACCGACACCGATTGCCTTCGGGTCAATTTTAACAAGCTCAGCAAGCGGGTCTTGCAGACGACGTGCAATAGATATTGCACTTCTCTGCATAACGTCATAATCCGGGAACTCCTCTGTAGCCTGCTTTGAAGCTGAATAAACCGATGCACCCGCTTCGCTGATTACAGCGTATTTTACATCCGCATCAATTTCCTTTAAAAGACCTGCAATGAAAATTTCGCTCTCTTTTGAAGCCGTACCGTTTCCGATTGCGATAACTCCGACGTTATGAGCCGAAATAAGGCGTTTTACAATACGTTTCGACTCCTCAATTCTCTCCTGCGGCTTCATCGGATAAATTACGGCTGTGTCGAGCACCTTTCCGGTCTTATCAACAACTGCAAGCTTACAGCCGTTACGGTAACCGGGGTCATATCCGAGCGCAATCTTGCCTTTAAGCGGCGGCTGCATAAGAAGATTTTTGAGGTTAACCTCAAATACCTTGAGCGCACCCTCACAAGCATCGTCAAACATCGACGAGCGTATTTCCCTCTCGATTGACGGCGCAATGAGGCGTTCATAGCTGTCAACAATCGAACGCTTTACATATTCCTTTGCCGGACTTTCGTTCTTTAATAAAATTCTCGAATAGAGGAAATTTAACACCATGTCGCTCTGCATTTCGATTGAAACCTTGAGGAATTCCTCTTTTTCGCCTCGATTGAGAGCGAGAATACGGTGACCGGGGAGCTTTTTGAGTCGCTCCTTGAATTCATAATACTGCGCATATACAGAATCCTCATCCTTTGCGGCTGTGGAAACCATTTCGCCCCAGTCAAGGGTGAGTGAACGGATTGCCTTACGGAAATCTGCATTGTCGGAGATATCCTCTGCAATAATATCGCAAGCACCCTGAAATGCATCTTCCGCTGTTTCAACACCAAGCTCGGGATTGATGAGCGAAGCCGCCATGTCGTCAAGCGACGGCTCATATACTTCGTTCTGTGCGATAATTGCCTCAGCTAAAGGCTCAAGTCCCCGTTCTCTTGCAACAGATGCACGTGTTTTTCTCTTGGGCTTATAGGGACGGTAAATGTCCTCGACCTCGGCGAGAATTGAAGCAGCCTCAAGTGCCTTTTCAATTTCGGGAGTCATCTTGCCTTGCTCCGAAATAAGCGCGTGTACCTCGGCTTTTCTTGCTTCGAGGTTTCTTAAATATGTAAGACGCTCGGAAAGGTCACGCAGGCGCTCATCGTCAAGCGAACCGGTAACCTCCTTGCGGTAACGTGCGATAAATGGGATTGTGTTGCCGTCGTCAATAAGTGCGACAGTGTTTTCAACTTGTTCCACTGTCAGTGAAAGCTCTTCTGCGAGCTGTTTGATGATGTCCATTATATAACTCCTTAGTTTAAAAAAGATTGCAATTGTTTTTCTTCGCTTTGTGTCAGTTCACGCCAATCACCGCGTTTGAGTGTTAAGTCAAGCGGTATTCCCGCAAATTCAACCCGTTCGAGATAAATAACCTTGTTGCAGACGGCTTCGAGCATACGCTTGACCTGATGAAATTTCCCCTCAGTCAAGGTGAGATACCCCGACATATTGTCGCCGCACAGTGTAAGCTTTGCCGGCTTTGTCAGCTCGCCGTCAAGATTTATTCCGGATTCAAGACGTTTTTTATCTTCCTCGGTTATGAGGCGTTCTGCTTTGAAATAATATACCTTTGAAACATGGTGCTTCGGCGAGAGCAGTCTGTGGCAAAGCTCCCCGTCGTTTGTCAGTATCAGCAAACCGAGCGTATTTTTGTCAAGTCTGCCGCAGGGAAAAAGTCCGAGCTTTTGCTCACGTTCGCCAAGCAGCTCGAGCACGGTTCTCTCGCGCGGATCGTCTGTAGCCGAAATATAGCCGTCCGGCTTGTTGAGCATGATATAGGTGTATTTTTTATATTTTACCGTTTCACCAAAAAAGGTGACGGTGTTTTTTTCCGGATCAACATGTGTATCAGCCGCCTTCACCGGAACGCCGTCAACACATATCTTTCCTGCCTTTGCGGCTTTTTTGCATTCGGTACGGCTGCAGATGCCCATTTCGGATAATAATTTGTCGATTCTCATGTAAATAATCCTATCAGCGCAGTACAGATGAATATTGCAGCAACGCCGAAAATAAGCAGTCCGACAAAAAATCCGAGCATGAATTCATGTGTAACAGTACGCTCCTTGTATTGATTCTTCTTTTTCTTTTTCACCTTTTTCTTTGTAAAAAGTGCCGGAAGGAGCGGCTGCGCTTTTTTTGCAGGGCGAATCGGATTTATACGTTCGTTTCCGTTTCGCACTGTGGGGCGCTGAAGCTGTTTATAGTTTATATTCGCCGGATGTGCTCTGCGAGGGTCGTATACAACACGCGGCGGTATATTGCGGTTCGGCGGAATATTTGGGCGCATGGGTGGACTTGTATTCGGCCGCGCGGGAGCATTTCTCGGCGGTATATTTTGTCTTGTCTGAACATCCGGGCGCTCGCAAGTTGGAATATTCGGCATACAGCGCTACCTCCTTTTGAAATACGGTCAATTTACATTATTGACACCATAATTATATTTTAACATATTATTCCCGAAAAGTAAAGCGAAGTAAGAAATTTTTTTCACACTGACGGAAAAAACATATGTATTTTCGCAAAATATCGGCAAAATCACACTTAAAAATTTTCAAAATCCCTTGAAATTGGCGCGATTATGTGATATAATATATACGTTATGTGCCCTCCCGGGCAGATAATGAGGACGGTCCGCTGCGAAAGCTCTGCATGAACGCCCTGTATCACTTAATATTTTTAAGGAGGAAGCCACAATGGATTTAATCAAGGCTTTAACTAATGAGCAGCTCAAGGAAAACGCTCCCGTACTTAACGTTGGCGACACCGTTAAGATCCACAACAAGATCAAAGAGGGTAACAGAGAAAGAATTCAGATGTTCGAAGGTACCATCATTGCAAAGAACGGCGGCGGAATTTCCGAAACCTTTACCGTTAGACGTGTTTCCTACGGCGTTGGCGTAGAGAAGACCTTCCCAGTTCACTCTCCGAACGTTGAAAAGGTTGAAATCATCAGACGCGGTAAAGTTAGACGTGCAAAGCTGTACTATCTGCGCGACAGAGTTGGTAAGAGCTCCAAGGTTAAGGAACAGCTTTAATCGTAACCGAAACCTAAGACAAAATGGGATGCCATCACGGCATCCTTTTTGTTTTGGTCAAAAAATCATAAAAATTAAAAAATAGCGATTGATTTTTCTGTCGAAATGTGTTATTATATAGTATATAGAATAATTGCTCGGTGTTCGGGTATCATTGGGTATCGGAGAATATATATATGAATACAATCAGATTTTCAGTTAAAAAAGTGTTTTTTGCCGTATTCACAGCCGTACTTGCGGCACTGCTCGCCTTCTCGCTTGCGTCAGGAGTTTTCGGACTTGGGGAAAACTGTGAAATTTCCTCGGTAACACTTAATAAATCGAAAGGTGAGCTGACCTTCGAAATCAAGCTGACAAAGGAATATGTAAAAGCAAATAAATCGTCCACACTCTATCTTTTTGAGTTTCTGCCGCACGAATCAACATCGAACATCAATTCGATGGAACCGGCAAAGTCATTTAAAGCAAATGAAAAAATTATAGCCAAGCTCGCATATTACAACGGCAATATGACAAGACTGTATTCCAAATTTGCCGTTGCCGAACAGAATGCCGACGGCTCATACAATATCATATCAAGTGCAAAATATATCGAAAATATCGGCACTCTTGCAGAGAATACCGAAGCTTATCCAAATAAAAGCTCCAAAAAAGGTCTGCAGGTTCAGTTGTTCTCCGATGCACAGCAACTCGGCGCACAGCATACAGTGCTTAATGTAGCAATTAATGAGTATATGCTCGGAGAAAACAGTGATGCGGCACAGTCGTTTGTTTATAACGGCAGAACTTTCTATGTCGACAAGGCAAGGCTGGCGGCTCTCGACCATACTGTAAAAATCTACACAGATGCCGGAATAAACGTATACTTCAACATAATTCTTACAGCACCGAAGGCAGATTATCACGAAAACATAAAGTGCTTCTATTACGACGGAATTTCTTCGGAAGCCAAGGCATATGCCGTTAACACCAAAAACGAAAATTCGATGAAGTCTTTTCAGGCGTTCATGGATTACATTTGTGCAAGATATATGCGCACTGATCATGCTCACGGATTTGTTCCGGGCATAATCCTCGGATTTGAAGTTAACTCAAACAGAATGTGGAACGATGCCGGAGATATTGACTTAACAAGCTATGTTTATTCTTACTGCACCGCATTCAGGGTTGCTTACACAGCTGCACTTTCGCACTACTCCGAGGCGCGCGTTTATGTTTCTTTAGGAAATAATTTCTGTACAGCGCAAGGCACTGCTTTGGCTGACACTCAATACGGATTCCCGGCAAAGGATTTTCTCGACCTTTTTGCCCAAACGATTAAAACCTTCGGCGACATTCCGTGGGGACTCTCGGTCAACCCATATCCCTCCGACAGAACACTGACAGATTACTGGAACGATACTCTGGCAGAAGACAGTTTCGATACTCCGTTCATAACGATGAAGAACATTAACACACTCACACGTTATATGAACGAGGAACCACTTCTTTACAATTCCGAGCCGAGAAGTGTCATAATCGGTGAGTTTGGTGTCACCGGCGATGCCTCTGCCGACAACTCAATGACTCTCCAGGCGTCGGCTTATGCGCTCGCATATTATACCGTGGCTCAAAACGAAGACATTGATGCATTTATCTATAAATGTCACGTTGACAGCTCCGACGGTAATCTCAAATACGGACTTTGGACAAGAGTTGAAGGCAGTACATCAACCCCTGCGGCAAAGAAGCCGATTTACAATGTCTTCTCTCTCATTGACACCGACCAAAGCGAAGCTGCAACCGCCTTTGTAAAAGGTACAGTCGGAAACAACGCATTCAGTGCGGTTATCGGCGAAAAGGTTAAGTATAAAATATTTGACAAGCGTACGGTGGTTACACCGACAAATGCAGACAGCTCCGCTTTTACAAAAAAATATTCCGAAAAGGTTCTCTTTGACCTGACCGGCGGAAAACGTAACGGATTCTATCCGACAGACGGTACAGACTATGTTGAGCTCCGTGTGCTTGAGGGTGATTCGGATTCAATACTTTTCGCAAAGTTAAGCGGTATACCCACTGAATATAAGGGAATCGGCAATCTCATTTCAGACGGAGCTTTTGAGAAGGCTCATTTCATCACAGTTCGCATAATGGTAAGTGCGCCCGAAACGGCGAATTCTTTAAATCTTGCACTCCGTCTGCAGTCGAACGGAGATGCGGAAAACAACACCGTAGTCTATGAAGGTGAAACCTCGGTAAAACCGAACGAATGGCAGGAAGTAAGCTTCAATATAAAAGACCTCGTTAATGCATCCGATGCCGATATTGATGTCATAAAGCTCTGGGTACGCACCGCCGATGCTTCTCCCGAAGACGGAGAATACGGTATATGGCTTAAAGACATCACTCTGCACACCAAAAAAGGCATGGGATTTTTCGGATGGTTCTTCACAATAATCCTAATCCTCGTTGTCCTTGCCGTTGCAGGATACGGTGCGCTTTATCTGCGTGCGCAGTACATCAGAAAGAAACGCCGCGCCGAAGCTGAAATGCGCAGACGCGAAATGCTTCGCCGTCAGCAGATGCAGCAGGCACGTCAAATGAATCAGATATATACAGAAGCACAGTATCCGGACAGTCAAAATACAGAAGATTTTTAAATTAAACCTTCATAAAAACAGAGAAGCCGCCCCAATGGGTTAACCCCAAAGGACGGCTTCTTTAATTATATGCTATTATTTTTCGATAAGCTTCTTGAAGCGCTCGTAACCCTCATCCCACGCTTCGGTGTTCTTCGGCTCATAGTATTCGATTTCGAACGAATTTCTGATAACCTCACGTGCTTCGGCAACATTTTTAAGTTCGCCTGCCGCAATAGTCTGCGCAACAATGTTACCGAGTGCAGTTGCCTCAACGGGACCTGCATAAACAGGACGTCCGCAAGCATCTGCCGCAAACTGACAAAGCAGTGCTTCCTTTGTACCGCCGCCGATTATATTAATGAACGGGGTCTTGTGGCCCTTCATTTCGTCAATCTTTTCGACGGTGTAACGGTAACGCAAAGCGAGCGACTCAAAGATACAGCGCATGATTTCACCTGCATCCTCGGGAACGTGCTGACCGGTGGTCTTGCAATATTCCGCAATACGCTTCGGAAGATTACCGGGTGTTGCAAAGAGTGCATCATCCGGGTCAATGAGCGACTGAAGCGGCTTTGATGCGAGAGCCATATCGGAGAGCTGGTCGTGGGTGTAATTTTTGCCCTCACGCTCCCACTGACGCTTCGACTCCTGCTTGAGCCACAATCCGGTGATATTCTTCGAGAAACGGATAGTTTTTTCAACGCCGCCCTCGTTTGTGAAATTATATTTAAACGATGCATCAGAAATAATAGGTTCCTTGATTTCCGAACCCATGATGGACCATGTACCGGAGCTTAAGAATATGAAATCGTCACTTGTTGCAGGAACGGCCACAACCGCAGAAGCAGTGTCGTGCGCAGCAACATTAACAACCTTTGCGTTTATATTGCCAACTTCCTCGAGGACCTGCGGCAGAAGCGGACCGACAACATCTCCGGGCTGTGCGATGGGGGCAAAAATTCCCGAAGGAATGCCGAATTTATTAAGAAGGTCGTATGCAAAGTCACGCTTATTGGCATCAAGCACAGCACCTGTCGAAGCTATCGTATACTCACAGCGCATCTCGCCGGTGAGAAGATAGTTAAGTAAGTCAGGCATAAAAAGCAGTTTCTTTGCATTGTTTATGTACATCGGCTCATCACGCATGGATGCGAGAATCTGATATACCGTGTTAAAATTCTGGAACTGCAGACCGGTAACATTATAAAGCTCCGAGCGCGCAACGAACTTGTCTGCATATTCGATGATACCCTCTGTACGGGTGTCACGGTAGTGAACCGGGTTTGACATAAGACGTCCGGTCTTGTCGATAAGACCGAAGTCAACGCCCCATGTGTCGATACCAATCGATGCGATATCCTTGTCATCGGAGAGCGCACACTTGCGAATGGAATTTTTGATTTCGTGGAAAATACGAAGCACGTCCCAAGTGAAAGTTCCTGCAGCAGTAACCGGCTCATTCGGGAATCTGTGATTTTCCTCCAAAGTAAATTTCTTGCCGTCGAAGCTACCGACGATACCGCGCCCACTGGAAGCGCCAAGGTCAATAGCAAGCATTTTAAGTTTTGCCATGTTTATTCCTCCTCTATAATACACTCAAAAGTACCGCCGCGAATTTACGTGGCGGCACTTTTAATTTTTATGCGTTTGCAATAACTGCCTTTATTGCGTCACATGCAGCCTTGAAAGACTCACGGCTTGTTGCATATGTATTAGGCATTTTGGTCTTTTCGCCTGCCTCAAGAGAATCGAAGCCGGCAAATACCTTGAGGTGAGGCTCAACGGTGAGCATAACAACTCCGTCGCGCTTCTTGTTAAGGTCTGATATAATCTCCTGAAGTCCTCCTATACCCTTTCCTGCAGGGCAGATGCACTTTTCTGCAAGAGCATCTTTAATGTGCATATAGAAAATCTTATCGCCAAGAAGATTATATGAATGAGGATAAGATTCAAAACCGTCCATAATGAAGTTAGCCGGGTCAAAGATTACCTTAATCTCACCGCCGAACTCATTATAAATATCGAGGCAATGCTCTGCATCTGCGCCGTAGATGCCTCTTTCATTTTCGTGACAGAGGTAAACATCCTCAGCCTTTGCAATTTCGAGCATCTTTGCAAGACGTTCCATAACAACAGGACGGCACTCGTCGATAGTCTTTCCGTCTTCGGGATAGAAGCTGAACATACGAATGTTCTTTGTTTCGAAAATGTGAGCCGCCTTGATGCAGTTTTTAAGCACATCAAGATGAGCCTCAAAATCGTCATTAGTCTTAATCTTACCAACCGGTGAACCGATGGAAGAAACCTTGATTCCAGCCGCATCGAGCTTTGCCTTTGCAGCCTTCATTTCGTCCTCGGTGAGGTCAGAGATACTCTTTGAGTCAACGCCGCGGATTTCCATATATCCGATTCCGTTTTCCTTAAGTCCCTCAATCTGCTCGTCAAACACGGGGGAATACTCGTCTGCAAATGCGCTAAGTACAAACTTTGCCATGATAAAAATCTCCTCAAAATTTTTCTTTATAAAATAATATTTCGCTACTGGCGAAACGGTATAGTACCACAAATATATTATAACAGATATCCGCAGAAAAATAAAGTCTTTTTTCAAGAAATATTATTTTTTTACTGATTTTTACGGTTTTTGATTGGAATTTGATATAATATCAGCCGTACAAACGAAAAATCATCCTCCGCAAACGTTGCAGACACGCTCTTTACCGGCTGTCTTCGCATCGTCAACACTGCCCGATTTTATATTCTTCGAGCGAGAAAGTGTTTTGCAGTTCTCCGTTATATGCCAAACCTTACCGCCTGAAACCCAATAAACTGTCCCCGTCATCGGTTCAGCAAGCGCTGGTATTGGCTGTGCCTTCGTAGTTTCTGGCGACTTTGTTGTTTCCGGTGGCTTGGTAGTTTCCGGCGACTTGGTAGTTTCCGGTGTCTTTGTTGTTTCCGGTGTCTTTGTTGTTTCAGCATAATCCTCCACAGCCAAGAAATCATCTGCACCGGAGATAAACGCATATGTGTCACCCGAAATTTTAAGTTCAGCAAGTTCGTCGCTACATCCGCAAAATGCAGTCAACATAGCGAACGCAAGAACAGCACACAAGATTTCTTTTAAAATCCTTGTCATGCCGCTTATTTCACCTCAACGATGGTAACACCGAGGTCACCCTCTCCGTATTTACCGTAACGGTAAGATACAACACGTGGGTCAGTTTTAAGATACTGCCACAATGCATTTTTGAGAGCACCTGTTCCCTTTCCGTGAATAAGGCGCAGAATATGAATTCCGGCAATATGAGCTTCGTCGAAATACTTGTCCACCATGAACCACGCATCATCGCCCGTAAGTCCCCGCAGGTCGATTTCATCCTTGAAATCGCGTGACACGACAACACGGTACTTGTCTGCCGCAATCTGTTTTTTCTGCGAATCGGTAAACGTGACCTTTGCCTCGTCAAGAAGCATAAGATTCGACACCTTTGTTCGAGTTTTGATTATGCCTGCCTGAACATTGACATTGCCGTCCTTGTCGGGAGTATCGAGCACAACGCCCTTTTTGTTGATATTTATAAGAAGCACGTCGTCGCCTTTTTTAAGCGGACGCGGCAGAACATAATCCTCTGCCACCTTCTCCATAACCGGGTTAATCTTATCGTCACTCTCGCGAAGATGCTTTCTGATATTACGCCTTGACTCCTCAAGCGCAGATGCTAAATTTGCACTTTCACGCTCTTTTTTAGCCTTTTCAAGCTGTTCAAGAACATAATTTGAGGTCACCTTTGCGCTCTCAACTATTGAAACCGCCTGCGCACGTGCCTTTTCAAGCTCATTCTGCGCACGTGAAAGCTCGTCTGCAATTTTCTTTTCGTTGACCGCCTTGTATTCTTCAAACTCTCGGCGAAGTCTTTGAGCCTCAGCACGGTTCTTGTCCATTTCAATACGGCTGGCCTCGAGCTTTTCAATAACATCCTCGAAATGCTTATTTTCCTCGCTGACAAGAGCCTTTGCGCGGTTTACAATTTCGTCTGATAATCCAAGCTTTGACGATATCGCAAACGCATTTGATTTTCCGGGCGTACCGATAATCAATCGGTATGTCGGCTTAAGCGTATTTACGTCAAATTCGCATGAAGCGTTTACAAATCCGGGCGTTTCAAGCGCAAAGGCCTTGAGCTCTGCATAGTGAGTCGTTGCCGCACAGAGTGCACCGACAGAGCGAACCTTTTCAAGCACCGCAATCGCAAGTGCCGCACCCTCCACTGGGTCAGTACCGGCACCAAGCTCGTCGATAAGCACGAGCGAGCGAGCACCGACGTTTTCCGTAATACCGACTATATTTACCATATGCGACGAGAATGTTGAAAGCGACTGCTCAATCGACTGCTCGTCGCCAATGTCAGCAAAAATATCATCGAAAATGCATATTTCCGATGTATCCGAAGCCGGAATATGAAGTCCCGACTGCGCCATCATAGCGAAAAGTCCGAGTGTCTTAATCGTAACAGTTTTACCGCCGGTGTTCGGGCCGGTGATAACCAGCGTTGACATATCTCCGCCGAGTGTAACCGTAATCGGCACAACCTTTGCCGGGTCAAGCAGAGGATGACGTGCTCTTATAAGGTGCATTCTGCGCTCACCGGTAATACGTGCCGGTGTTCCGTCAAGCTTAAATGAAAGGTCGCTTTTCGCAAAGATAAACGCAAGCTTTGTAATATTGCTGTAATTAAGCATAAGTGCCTGCTCGATAGCTCCGCAGGCGACAGAAAGCTCGGTTAAGATGCGTTCAATTTCATTCGTTTCCTTAACCTGAAGAACACGCAGTTCATTATTAGCCTCGACAACCGACAGCGGCTCAACAAACAGTGTTGCACCCGATGAAGATGTATCATGTACAAGTCCGCGAACGTCCGCCTTATGCTCGACCTTAACGGGAATAACGTAACGTCCGTTACGCATAGTAACGATATTCTCCTGCAGGAACTTTGAATATGCTCCGCTGATAAAGCTCTGGAGCATATCCTTAATGCGGTTATTGTTGACACGCATTTTTCTGCGTATATCGGAAAGTGTCGGACTCGCTTCGTCCGCAATCATATCCTCCGACACAATCGCGGTATATATTCTGTCCTCTAACTTCTTATCAGGTATAAGCCGTTCAAAAATTTCATCAAGCGACGTTGCTTCACGTCTGTCAGCGCGGCTGTATTCAAGCAGTGAACGGGATGTTCTAAGTACGTTTGCAAGGTCAAGCAGTTCCCTCTGCGAAAGCACCGCTCCCTTTGCCGCACGCTCCACCGTGTCACGTATATCCTTAATTCTGCCAAACGACGGCATTCCCTTTATCGCCTGCATCGCCTTTGCCTCTGTGGTTTCCCTCTGCATACGCAGTATACGGTCGGGGTCACTTTCGGGGCAAAGTGCAAGTGCCATTTCCCTCGCACCGTCAGTCGGTGCTCTCTCGGCAAGCAGCGCAAGTATTTTATCATATTCGAGCGTTTTTATCGCTCTTTTATAGTTCCTCAATTTTTAATGTCCTTTCGTTTTGGAGATGGATAGATTTCGCATATGAGAATTACGGTCGATTTTTTGAAAAAAAGCGACGCAAAAAGCTTTAATTGACGCTATCGCTTCACAGAGGCTTTGCGTAAAGCTCCGAATTTACGCTCCCGGTAGTCTGGGCCCGCCTCACTCCGGCTCCTCCGCCTTCGCTCGGTTTCCCAACGACCGATACCGGTTCCGCCTCTTTTGCGACACCAATATTCTTTACTACTTAAAAAGCCACAGCAGATTTTCGTGACACGGTATTTTTACATCACTGTCCCGTTTCAGCTCCAAGCTAACATATCAAGCACCGAAAAATGGTGGTCAACATGATTTTCGAGATACTTCTCACACGCAGAAGAAAACTCGGGCAGAACTTCATCTGCAAGTACGAATGAGAATAGTTTGCTCATGTCGGCATAAAGTGCGTGCTGCATCGCAAGAACGGATGCAGGCGCAAGCGGAATTATAATTTGCGCAGTGCGCATATCATCGACCTCACGGTCATTTTCAAGATGAATAGGTTTAAAGCTGATGTTTGAACAGGGACGGCAAAGCATCGTTCCTTCCATTACGTTAAGATAAAGCTTTTCATCTTCGACACCGTGTCCGCACCCCTGACAGCAAACAATATTCGGCGCAAAACCGGAGAGCATCGCAAGCCGCATCTCATAAACGCCCTTTATAAGGCGAATATCCTTGTCCTTATAGTGTGTGAGCGCCCACAAAGTATTCAGCGCAAGACGAAGAATCTGCTCGTCCGGCTGTCCCTCATTTGTAACATATTCGGCGGTGTTGAGAATATATGTTCCAACCGTCATTTTGTCGAAATCCTCGCAGAGATGAAAATAATTTTCAATCAGCGAGGAATCGTTAAGGGTATATTTTTCATTATGCTCATAAACCACAAATTCGCTGTAACAAAAAATCTGTGTTGCCGCTGTGTGACGTCCGCGAAGGCGCACAGCACCGCGTACAAGCACCGAAATCCGTCCGCGCTCTGCCGTCAGCACATTTATATATTTGGCATTGTCGCTGATGGGTGTTTCGCGCAGGACGAGTCCCTTTACCGTATGAAGCATATTATTCTTCAGTGAAGCCGAAGCTATTGAGCAGTCCGGGATTATCTCGCCAGTTTTCTTTTACCTTCACCCAAAGGTCAAGATGCACCTGAACACCAAAGAATGCTTCCATATCTTCTCTTGCCCACGTTCCGACCTTTTTGAGAGCCGCGCCGCCTTTACCGATAATGATTCCCTTGTGAGAATCCTTTTCACAGAATATTTCAGCACGGATTTTGATTATTGTCGGCTTTTCTTCAAACGCTTCGATAACAACTGCCGTACCGTGCGGAATCTCGTCATTGAGAGTACGAAGCAGCTTTTCGCGTATTATTTCCGAAACGAGCATACGTTCCGGCTGGTCGGTCAGCATATCTTCATCGAAGAACCAATCGCCCTCGTGCAAAAGCTTCGCCGCCTCGTCAATAACGATTGAAACACCCTCGTTTTTAACTGCCGCCATCGGAATTACCGCCGCAAAATCGCATATAGCGGAATACGCCATAATACATTCGGCAACCTTTGACGCATTAACGGTATCGGTCTTGTTTATTGCAAGAATAACGGGATTATCCTGCTTTTTGAAGCGTTCGAGCAGACGTGTTTCCACCTCTGACACCGGCTTCGCCGCATCAACCACAAGTATAGCTGCATCAACGTCGCCGATTGTCGAGGAAATCGTCTTGACCATGAAATCTCCAAGTTTATTTTTAGGCTTGAGCATACCGGGGGTATCGAGGAAAACGAACTGATTTTCGTCCACTGTGAGTATACCGGTTATACGGTTTCTGGTAGTTTGCGGTTTGTTAGAAACTATCGAAATCTTTTCTCCGAGAAGTGCATTGAGAAGTGTCGATTTGCCGACATTCGGGCGTCCGACTATTGCAATGAAGCCTGTTTTTGTCATGATTTACTGTCCTTTTTATTAATTATTTTTCAGCGTTTGATTCCCATACAGTCGAGTACAGCCGACTGCTTTTCGCACATTATACGCTCGTCTTCTTCGCTTGTAACGTGGTCATAACCGAGAAGATGAAGCACCGAATGTACAGTGAGGAATGCAACCTCACGGGTATAGCTGTGCCCCAGCTCCTTTGCCTGCTCACGTGCACGCTCAAGCGAAATTACGATGTCGCCGAGAATTATAGCTTCGTTGCCCATATTGATATCGCAGTCGCCGTCCTCGCTCATCATCGGGAAAGAGAGCACATCGGTAGCAGAATCAATATCCCGATGCTCGCGGTTTATTTCGCGTATGCCCTCGTTATCTGTAAAGGTAACGGAAACCTCGGTCGAGCACTGAAAATCTTCATAAGCAAGCGCCGAGTAAATTGCCGCCTTTACAAGGCAGCGAAGCTCGCTTGTTACGTTTTCCTTGTCCTGGTCGTTTGTAAAATGAATATAGTGTTTCATTGTTCATTGTCCTTTCTGATTTTATACTTCTGTGCGCCGTCACCTCTCTGACGGCTCTTATCGTAGTTTTCATATGCGAGGATAATCTTCTGAACGAGTCTGTGACGCACAACATCACGCTCCGAGAAGCGGTGCACCGCAATGTCGTCGATACCTTCCAAAATCTTCACCGCCTCGGCAAGACCGCTCTTCTTTCCGAACGGAAGGTCAGTCTGCGTGAGGTCGCCTGTAACGACAGCTTTTGAATTAAAGCCAAGACGGGTTAAGAACATTTTCATCTGTTCGGGCGTGGTATTTTGTGCTTCATCGAGAATGATGAAAGAATCGTCAAGCGTTCGTCCGCGCATATATGCAAGCGGCGCAATTTCGATTATTCCGCGTTCCACATAGCGTTGATACGCTTCGCTTCCGAGCATTTCGTAAAGTGCATCGTAAAGCGGACGCAGATACGGGTCGATTTTATTCTGCAGGTCACCGGGAAGAAAACCGAGCTTTTCCCCGGCTTCAACTGCGGGGCGGGTAAGAATTATTCTCTCAACCTGCTTTGACTTAAGTGCAGTAACCGCCATTGCAACGGCAAGGAATGTCTTTCCGGTGCCGGCAGGACCGATGCCCATAATAACCGTATTTTTCTTTATCGCTTCGACATATTTTTTCTGTCCAACAGTCTTTGCCTTAATTGGCTTGCCGCGCGTTGTCAGACAGATAGCATCGTCATCAAGCTCCGACAGCTCATTTTTCTTTCCGTCGGACACCATGTCGATAACATAATCAACATTCTGTGCAGTAAGGGAATTTCCGAGCTTTGCCATACGCTTTAAATATGCAATTGCATCCGCGCCGCGCTCAACGGCGGACATATCCGAACCGCTTACGCTTATCGCATCCCCGGCAGCATTAATGCTGTCACGGGAACGAATTGTTACTCCAAATGCTTTTTCAAGTTTTTCAAGATTGACATCCAGCTCACCGAACAGTACGGCTGTCTGTTCAGCCGAATCAGTGAGTATTATCTTTTCCGGCATATTAATTTTCTCCTGTTGTATATATAGGAACCTCTTTAGCGATGTCTGTCACCACCGTGAGTTCACATTCGATAACATAACTCCCGTCACGCATACCGGCATTCACCTGCCGTGACACAAGCTCACCGCCCTCAGTCGCCGCCTCGGTTTCTTCCCGAAGCCTACGGTATGCCTCAGCACGTGCTTCTTCTTCGGTCAGCGTGACCGGTACATCGTTATATTCCAGATACACCGTTTCGTGCACCGTAATCGGTACCTCAACTGTTCCTAAAAAGCACAGCTTTTTATCTCTTTCTATTTTATCACATTTTTCGCTCAAATTCCCCGTGTTTGCGAAAAGTTTCATGGAAATTCCGAAAAAGTTCAAATATTTTTCGGAAAATTCCCGTCCCGTGGCAGTCGTCACCGTTGTTTCGAGCGGAACCTCAATGTTTAGAGTCCGCTTGACCTCCGCCATGACCTTCCCCCTTGCGTGTACAAGGCGCAAACCGTGCTTCATCTGTTCAAGCCCCGAAGCAAGCAGTTCCCCTTTTCGTACAAGGTCTTCTTCTCTGGCCACTCGGCTTCCGCGGAGAATTTCCATATATTCGATAACGCCGTCCTCTGCAGCGACGAGATTATACGGGACAGAATCATCCGGTGCGATATCGTGAGATAACATCTCACGAACCTCAACGGTTGCATGTGTACCCCTGACATTCACCGCAATCCAGGCAATATCGTCCGAATCGAGCAAAAACTGCTGATGCATTTCATCAAAATCTATCGATGGAATATAGGTTCCGACACCGCACCCGAGATTTTCGAGCCGCGAGAGTATTTCCCTCTCCGTAACATTCTCGTTGCCGACGACGTTTATATGCCAGATAAACTGCTCCGACAGCCACAAAGTCAAAAAGAAAATAACAATTCCAATCGGTATTCCAATGCGCTTTTTATAGCGCTCCAATAGGTATAAAAATCCCCTCGCACCGATTCTTTCGGCATGAATACCGTAAACTGAAAATATACTCTCAACAGCCGTACAGTCGGAATACTGAAGTGAAAAAAGAATCTCATTTCCGTCATATCTTATTTTTCCGCAGTTTGCCCCAGAGCCTGTTAAAATATCGGCGGCAAGGTCAGTATTTTCGCTGATACGGTAATCACATGAGCCAACGAAAAAACGGACGATTTTACTTATCATTTCCGCCCTCGCTCCGAGCGCCGTATCGGATGCAGTCAATCTTTCCGCAAACGGCTATACGTCCGCCTGAAAAGCTGCGAAGTATGAGTCCCTCGCCGCATACACTCACAGTACTGTCGCAAAGGCATAAAACCGCCTCTGTATCTGTGTAGCTGACAAGCCCCTCACAGCCGCCAAAACAGACCTCACCGGTCCCTCTTGCCTCTGCAGTTGACACTCTTGAAAGTGCATCGACCGGAATGTCGAAGCTCTCCGAAATTCGCTGTGACAATGTTTTTTTCGGTTTTTTATTCATATTACCTCTCCGAGTTTGCATAATCGTTAATGAAGCCATAGCTTCAATCGGTAAAATAATATGAAATCGGAGCTGGGATTATTATAAAATCAAAAAACAAAATTGTGCCGCCGCTTGAAATATACATCCTGTGGCTGTTTATTTTCTTTCTTCTCGGATATTTTTTAAAATCTCCCGTACTTGCCGCAGAATCGGCAAGGTCTGCGCTGAAAATCTGCGCTTCGGGACTGATTCCCTCGCTTTTTCCGTTCATCGTGCTTGTCGGCATAATGACAGCCTCCGGGCTGTCGGAGAAAATTTCACACTTTATCGGGAAACCGCTCTCATTCATTTTCGGAGTTCCGGGTGAATGTGCTTATGCCATCCTCCTCGGTTCGGTGGGCGGTTTTCCGGTGGGAGCCGTCTGTACCCGTGAGCTTTATGAATCGGGGAAAATTGAAAAATCCACCGCAGAACGGCTGATTGCATTTACCAATAATGCTAGTCCTGCATTCTGCATCGGAGCAATCGGAGCGACGCTATTTTCCGATATCGGTTATGGAATAAAGCTCTATTTGTGCCAGCTTGCCGCTGCACTTCTAATCGGTTTGCTCGGGCGAAAAAAGGTTATTCCCAAAAGCATCTCATCAAAGCCCGAATCGGAGCAAACCATCGCAGACATATTGACCGCCTCCATCGAAAAAGCAGGAATCACCATGTTAAAAATCTGTTCGTTCGCCGTATTTTTCGCCGTTGTCGGAGATGCACTATGCATTGTCGCAGAACATTTTTTCGGAAAATATGCCGCGGCGATGTCAGCTTCACTTGTTGAGCTTACCCTTGCCGGACGGCGATGCATTCTGCTTGATTCGCCCACGTCACAGCTTATATGCGCATTCGCAGTCGGGTGGTCGGGTTTTTCGGTTCATATGCAGTGTGCCGCCATGCTGTCGGGAAGCGGTATTTCAATGAAACGGTACTTCGTCTGCAAGCTCGGGCAAGGAATTTTGTCCGCTTTATTTATGCTTACAGCCGGATGATTTACTCTGCTTTGTATTCAAAAAACTCCGCTTTGTTCCCCGAAATTACGACTTGACCCATCAGTATTATTCCGTAAATACCGAGCGTTTTTACAATATACTTCATTGCCGTTATATCTCTGCTTGAAAGCTCCGTGTCGTGCATATCCGGATGAGAGTGAGCGATAATTATGCGTTTGGCGTTATAGCGTCCGGCAAAAGAAATGAGCGAGCTCATATTTATTCCAACCTGAATCTGCGAACCGATGGCAATACGTTCAACAGCAATAAATTTATTCTTGTCATCAACTGCCGCCGCCCACATTTCTTCTTCCTCGGTAAGATTTACCTCCGCAATAAACCTCTTGCTGAATTCGTCACGGCATTTTACCACAGCGGATTTTTTGCCGCGTGAGGATGCTGCTCTTGAAACAAGCATAATGAGAATTGCCGCATGGTGGGTCATTCCGTCAACCGTCATCAGCTCGGAATATCTTGCCGAAAAGCAGCGTCTTGCCGTTCCGAAATGCGAAATAAGTCCGTTCACGACGTGTCTTACTCTGTCCTTGCAGTTTGTTTCGGCGAGGAGCAGAGCGAGCAATTCGTCGTCATTCATGGCGGCTTTTGCCCCAGGGACAGATGCCTTTTCCTTGAGTGCTTTAATATATTCTTTCTCAGTCATGCTCTCACCTCTTTTTAAGAAAATCCGATATACAAAAAAGCTGTTCCGACACGACGCCGGGACAGCTTTTGTTATTCTTGAGTATTCCCGAGGATGCCGTAAAACTCATATATTAATTATACTACATCCGGGAAAATATGTCAACAGTAAAATTGATTTTAAGTGTTCTGTGCTCCACTCTTTTTGAGCGCCGCCTTTTCATACTGCATCATGTAAAGCCCCCAATAACGACCTTTAGCTTCAAGCAGTTCGCGGTGACTGCCCTGCTCAACGATTTCGCCGTGTGACAGTACGATAATATTGTCCGCGTGCTGTATAGTCGAAAGACGGTGAGCAACGATAAGCATTGTTCCGATATTCATCATCTTTTCGAGCGAATCCTGAATCAAAAGCTCGGTTTCTGTGTCGATATTCGCGGTCGCTTCGTCGAGAATCATTACGGCGGGCTTGTGAATTATCGTGCGTGCAAATGACAGAAGCTGTCTTTGACCTGCGGAGAAATTATTTCCCCGCTCGCGAACCTCTTCATCAAGTCCGTCTGCAAGCTTCGAGATGAATTTATCCGCATTGACATATCGGCAGGCAGACATAACCTCCTCATCCGATATCCCCTCGCTTCGGAGCAGGATATTGCTTCTGATAGTTCCCGAAAAAAGGAAAACATCCTGGAGCATCTGGCCGAAATGACGGCGCAGAGAGGAAATTTTAATCTTTTTTATGTCGATACCGTCAATGAGAATCTGTCCCTTTTGAATATCGTGATTACGGCAGATAAGCGAAAGGATAGTCGTCTTTCCAGAGCCAGTCGAGCCGACGAATGCAACGGTTTGTTTTGCATTCACCTTGAACGAAACACCGCGCAGTACCCACTCATCGGGAACATATGCAAACCAAACGTCGCGAAATTCGATATTTCCCTCAACGCTCTCAAGCTCTATTGCATCGGGCTCATCAACAACATCGGGTGTGATGTCGAATATTGTGAATATCTTCTCTGCCGAAGCGAACGCCGACTGCAGCCAGTTGAACTGCTCTGCAAGGCTCTGAATCGGATTAAAGAACTTTGAAATATAAAGATAAAACGACACAAGCACTCCGCTGTCAATGGTCTGACCGAGGAACGTAACGTCTTTGATATATCCGCGTCCGCCGAGATACAAAAGACAAAGCACAGACGAAATATACAGCATATAAACGAGCGGACGGAAGATGCCGAACACAAAAATCTGTGCCCGCTTTGCCTTTCCGAGAGCATTGTTCTTTTCGTCAAACTGTGCCTTTTTGTAGTCCTCGCGGTTGAATATCTGAATTATCTTCATACCCGAGAGATTTTCGGAAAGGAAAGTATTTATGTCAGTGGTACCGTCCTTGACCTTACGGTATGCCTTGCGCGAGAATTTACGGAATATAACCGTAAACAGTACTATAAACGGCACAAAGCAAAGCACCATCAGCGTCAAAAGATAATTAAGACAGAGCATCGCCGCAAGTACGCCAATTATAACAAAGCTGTTCTTTACGAGATTGACGATGATATGTGTAAACATCATCGAAATTGCGTTGGTATCGTTTGTAACACGTGTGACAAGCTTTCCGACAGGATGCTCGGTGAGTTGGGCGTGTGAAAGGCTTTCAATATGGGTGAACAAATCCTCACGTATTTTTGAAATGATACGCTGACCCGTTTTCTGAAGTACGATTGCCTGAATATACGAGCAGATGAGCGAAACAATCAGTATGCCGCCGTACACCGCAACAAGCGAAAGCAGCCTTGACATCGGGAAATCGTCCTTTATCATCTGTTCAATCCGTCCAACGAGAAGCGGCGAAATTATGTCATAAGCAATGGAGAACAGCATAACAAGAAGGACAACGACAAAGCTCCTTATATGCGGCTTCGCATAGACGAGCAGGCGTTTCGTAATTTCTGAATCCTTCATATACCGGTCAAAGCCGATAGCCTCTTTTTTATCTTTTATCGAGAGGTAAGCGATGATGAATATTATCGACAGAACGCCGATTATCGCACCGACAATAAGAAGCGGATAAAATTCTCTCATTTCACGTCACCTCTTTCAGTTTCTTCGGCATCGTCAAGCCGCTGAAGCTCAACCGTTGCACGGTAATCCTCACAGCGAGCGTAAAGCTCGGAATGTGTTCCGACATCAACGATTTTTCCGTCGTCGATGAAAATTATCTTATCCATGCCCTCAACCGTCGAAACTCTGTGTGCTATGAGAATTGTGGTTTTACCCTTTCGCAGAGTACGCAGGTTGTCGAGAATAACCTTTTCGGTCTTGACGTCAACTGCCGAAACCGAGTCGTCGAGAATTAGTATCGCCGCATTTTTCATAAGTGCACGGGCTATCGAAATACGCTGCTTCTGACCGCCAGAAACGGTTACGCCGCGTTCTCCGAGTACAGTCTTATATCCGTCGGCAAAGCCGATAATATTGTCGTGTACATCAGCCATTTTAGCCGCATTTTCAACATCCTTTTCAGTGCCGTTATCGGTTGCGAACGAGATGTTATTTTCAATAGTATCGCTGAAAAGGAAGTTGTCCTGCGGAACATATGCCGCATATTCGCGAACTGTGTGAATCGGGATGGAATTTATGTCGCGTCCGTCAAGAAAAAGGCTTCCGTCGGGGACATTGTATGTGCGCAGAATAAGGTCAACGAGCGTAGTTTTTCCCGCCCCGGTCTTTCCGATAACTCCGACATTTTCGCCGGCATTTATCTTGAATGAAACATCGGAAAGTGCATCGTAGTCACCGTCAGGATAACGGAATGTCAGTCCCCTAAACTCGATATCCCCCGTAAGCGGTTGACACTCGCTCACATTCTCACGGTCGGCAACATCCGGCTTTGCGTCAAGCAGTTCGCTGATTCTCTTAAGGGATGCCTTTCCGCGTGAGCGCATTTCAATAAGCTGTGAAATCGCCATTACCGGCCACACTATCGAGGTGAAATAACTGATAAATTCAACCAGCTCTCCTGCACTGAACTTACCCTCATGAACGAGATATCCGCCATATCCGAGGATGACGCAGATTACCGATTCAACAAAGAGAGTTACGCTGATATTAAGCAGAGTGGATATTTTTGTATATTCGACGTTGGCGTCTTCGTTTTTTCTGTTAAGATGACGGAAAGCAAGCAGCTCGGCGAATTCTTTAACAAACGCCTTTATAACTGCAATACCGGAAAAGCTCTCCTGCGAAAAATCAGAAAGGTCAGAAAATGCCGCCTGACGGACTTCCCATTTTTTCATCATGTATTTTCCGACAAGTGTTCCCACCAAAAGAAGAAGCGCCATCGGTATAAGCGTAAGTCCCGTGAGGAGCAAATCCATGCGCGCCATTTTATATATAGCGAGAACTCCAAGAAAAAGTGCGTCACAGAGCATAAGCACACCCGAACCGAAGCAGTCCTGAACCGTTTCAAGGTCGTTTGTGAAAAGTGACATCATGTTTCCAACCTTGTTAACCTGATAATACTGCTGTGAGAGTCCCTTGCAGCGGTCAAACATTCTTGCTCTTAAATCAGTTTCCACTTTAATTGCAGAGCCGAAGAAACAGATACGCCAAAGGAAACGTCCGATAATCATTGCTAAAATTACTCCAAGAAGCGGCAGACATATGTTATCGAGCAGAAAATCCATATCGAATGCGCGAAGTTCACCGTTAAATTCGACAGCACCCTCGTTTAGTCCGTTTACAACCATCCTGTAAAGCTCGGGAATAATGAGCTGCATATAGTCTATAACGATAAGCGCAAAAACACCGACAAGAAGCGTCGGCATATACTTTAAATAATAGCGGTTAATGTGTTTTCCGAAAAGCAATCAATCCGCCTCCTTGATTCCAAAAATTAGCGTGTTTTTACAGTATAACATACTTTTGTCTAAAAATCAAGTGTTTTCATACTAATAATATCGTGCAAAATACAGTTGAAAATCATGCCGATTTATGGTATAATAGTATTTATATATTACTTTGATGAAGCAGAGGAAAAAATAATGCTTACGGAAAAACAAAAAGCGCCGGGCTTTACCCTGACGGATAAAGACGGCGTTACACACAGCCTGTCCGATTTTCTCGGTAAAAAGGTTGTACTGTATTTTTATACAAAGGACAACACGTCCGGATGCGCAAAGCAGGCGGCAGGATTCGCAAGCCTTAACGAAAAAATTGAATCCCTCGGTGCCGTCGTTATCGGAATAAGCAAGGATTCCGAAGCATCGCACAAAAAGTTTGCCGAAAAATATTCGCTTCCGTTCATTCTTCTCTCCGACACCGAACGCACTGCAATAGAGGCATACGGCGTATGGCAGGAAAAGAAAATGTGCGGCAAGACTGGAATGGGCGTTGTTCGCTCAACCTTTATTATCGACGAAAACGGCAATATTGAAAAGGCGATGTATAAAGTAAAAGCGGACGCAAATCCCACAGATGTTCTCGAATATCTTGAATCAAAAAATTAATACTCTAACCAGAGGTAAAAATTAGGAAAGGACGACTAAAAACCATGAAAAAAGCAGTAATGTACGGAGCCGGCAATATCGGACGCGGCTTCATCGCACAGTTATTCTCAAAATCCGGATACGAAACCGCTCTTATTGACGTAAATAAGAGCGTTGTTGAAAAGCTCTGCGAAGACAGATCTTACCCGGTTAAGGTAGTAAGCGCAGAGGGCGTTTATGAGGAGCTCGTAACAAACGTATACGGCGTTGACGGCACAAACATTGACGCAGTTGCCGATGAAATCGCATCCGCAGACGTTATGGCAACCGCTGTCGGCGTAAACATTCTCCCCCGCATTGCAGGCGCACTTGCAGAGGGTATTCGCCGCCGCTTTGCAAAAAGCGACAGACCGCTTAACATCATTATCTGTGAGAACCTTATCGAAGCAGACAAATATCTCGCTTCCCTCATCAAAGAAAAACTCTCAGAAGATGAAATAAAACTTTTTGAAGAGCGCATCGGTCTTGTTGAGGCATCCATCGGACGTATGGTTCCGATAATGTCTGAACAGATGCAGGAAGGCAACATTCTCAAGGTTTGGGTTGAGCCTTACTGCGAGCTTCCCGTTGACAAAAACGGCTTCAAGGGTGACATCCCGTTTGTTGTTAATATGATTCCCTTCTCACCGTTTGAATACTTCATTCAAAAGAAGCTTTTCCTTCATAACATGGGTCATGCCGCAACCGCATATTACGGCATCATGGAAGGAAAAACCGAAATTGCTGAAGCAATCGCTGTTCCGGCAATCTACAAAAAGGTTCGTGCAGCTATGCTCGAATCTGCCGCAGCTCTTTCAAAGGAACACGGAGTTCACTACGAGGATGTACTTTCGGCAACAGAGGACCTCTTAAAGCGTTTCGCAAATCCGCATCTTCACGATACCGTTACACGTGTCGGACGTGACGTACTCAGAAAGCTCGCAAAGGGCGACCGTCTTATCGGTGCGGCTTTGCTCTGCGAAAAGCACGGACTTCCGAACACAAACATTCTTCGCATTGCGGCTGCCGCAACTCTCTTCCCGGCAGACACAGACGAATTTGCGGCAAAGCTCCAGGATATGATTGCCTCCGACGGAATTGAAAATGCACTTGCAGCCGTAACCGGACTTGAGCCGAAGTCGCCTATGATAAAGTCCATTATTACTATGCGCAAAAATATGATGTAATCAGGAGTAAGCATACTCATTATGAAGCGTATATTATCGTTTACACTTGCTTTAATACTTGCTTTTTCGTTTATACTTCCCATAATCGCCGCAGACCACTCGGGATGTGCACACTGTTCTCACGGAGGGAACTCTATTCATGTCGGAGTGTCCGGAAACACTGTAACAATATCCGGAAAACTTGCTTATAATGACCTTGAAGCTGTATGGCTTCGCTGTACCGACACAACGACAATAAATCTCCCTTACAGCAAGCTAATTCCCGTTTCCACCGGAGAATATTTCACAGTAAACCTCGACATTTCCTCGCTCAGCGGTGAATGCAATATTCGTATTCTTTACAGAACAAAGGGAATGAGCAATTACTATTTCCATCACAATAATGTTGCATATAAGCTAAAACCGTCAGCCAAAGGCTGGTCGCTTGTAACAACAGCACTTATCGATGACGGAAAATCAAGCGGATTTGAATCAATCATTGATATGGCAACATCAAATGCTGCCTCAACAAATAAACCGGCAACCCTTCCGTCAACAGTAACCTCGATCTCAACATCAACCGACAGTGAAAACTACATTAATGTCAGCATAAACGGCAGTATCGCAACGGTTTCCGGTATTCTTCAGTTTGAGAATCTCGGCAGTATCTGGTGTCGCTGCAGCGATACTACCTATGTCGGAAGACCGGACAGCAAGTGTATTGACGCTTCGTCAGGCAAATATTTTTCGCTTGATCTTGATCTTTCGTCTGTGACAAAGGAAACATATATCGATATTTTTGCGGCACAAAAAGGTGAAGAAACATACAGATCGCTCTTTTCCGAGCATTTCCGAGTAAAGCCGAGTAACGGCGGTTGGGTGCTTCTCACCGCCCCTATTGCAGAGCATAACATGACACTCCAGAACAGCTGGATAAATCTTGCCGATACCTTTGATATACAGATAAGTGATGCCATACGAAAGCAATCGAATGAAATCTGCAAGGGTATAAATGACGATTATCTGAAGCTCTGGGAGCTTCACAAATGGGTTGCCGAAAATATTTATTATGATATGGACTGGTATATTAACGGAAAAACCGGTGTTCATGACCCAGACAGTGTGTTGGCAAAAAAAGCAACGGTGTGTCAGGGTTACGCAGAGCTCCTCGAAGCACTCATCGAAGCGCAGGGAATACCGGCAATTATTACATATACATTTGCATCCGGCGCAAACAGCAGCGGCTCCGCATTTTGGAATATTGATGAGCTTCCGGTTGACACCAACCACGCACACGTTGCGGCATTCGTAAACAAAAGATGGATTACAATGGATGCCACATGGGACTCTAAAAATATTTACTTGAACGGTAAATACGAAACTCATGCGCCGACATCGTATGAATATTTTGACCCGACCCCAGAGGATTTTGCATACGACCACATTATTCTTTCACGTGCAATCGAAGAGGATGTCACCGATATTCCTGCAAGCTGGGCAGCGCCCGAGGTGCTTGATGCAATGGCGCAGAACCTCGTACCGGCTTCTCTGCAGAGTGAATATGCGTTCAATATTACCCGTGCGGAATTTTCAAGGCTGATCGTTCAGCTTCTCCGCGAGAAGAATATAAAAATCCCCTCGTCCTCGTCCGTCACATTCTCCGATACAAATGATCCCGATGTACTCGCCGCTGCAGCAGCAGGCATTGTCCTCGGCTCAAACGGCAAGTTTAATCCCGACAACTATATCACCCGTCAGGAAGCGGCAACAATGCTCTCCCGTGCGGCAGATGTACTCGGCATAAAGCCCGGTACCGCAATGAAATTCTCCGACATGAACAATGCGGCAGGTTGGGCGGTTGACTATATTAACAAGGTGTCCTCGATGGTAACAACCGACGGCAGACGTGTTATGGGCGGAAGCGGCAACGGCTTTGACCCTCTCGGAAGCTACACAAGACAGCAGGCAATTCTCACAGTCGTAAGACTTGCAAACTGCAAATAAAATATAACGTGACCTCAAATAAGAGGTCACGATTTTTTATACAAAAAACTGCTCCTCAATCGAAGAGCAGTTTTAGTTTTATTTTGTTCCGAAAATACGGTCACCCGCATGGCCGAGTCCGGGGACGATGTAACCGTTTTCGTTGAGGCATTCATCGACGTTTGCACAGTAGATTTCAACATCGGGATGCGCCTTTGTAAGGGCTTCGATTCCCTCCGGTGCGGCGATAAGGCAGAGGAACTTAATATGCTTACCGCCGTAAGATTTAATCTGTGTTATAGCATCAATTGCCGAGCCGCCGGTTGCGAGCATCGGGTCAACAACGACGATAAGACGTTCGTCAATATCCGGCGGAAGCTTGCAGTAATATTCGTGCGGCTGGAGAGTTTCCTCGTCACGGTACATACCGATGTGTCCCACCTTTGCCGACGGAACAAGATTGAGAAGTCCGTTAACCATACCGAGTCCGGCACGAAGAATCGGAACAACCGCAAGCTTTTTACCCTTTATAATCTTCTGGGTAGTCTTTTTTATAGGGGTTTCGATTTCGATATCCTCAAGCGGAAGATCACGCAGTGCCTCATAGCACATGAGCATGGTAATCTCCTCAACCGACTCACGGAATTCTTTATTGGATGTTGACTTCATTCGCATGATAGTCGTTTTATGCTGGATAAGAGGATGGTCGAAAATAGTTACGTTTTTCATTATATACGCCTCGTGATTTTTACTGTTCTTTTGCTTTTGAAACGATGATATTTACGATGATACCGAGGATCAGTGCGCAAGCGATTGATGTGATGGTTATCTTACCGAAGTTGAGTGTCAGGCCACCGATACCTGCAATAAGAATTGTAGACACAACAAAGAGATTCTTATTCTGATTGAGGTCAACATTTTTAATCATCTTAAGACCGGAAACTGCAATGAAGCCATAAAGTGCCATGCAGACGCCGCCCATTACGCAGGACGGAATAGAGTTTACAAATGCAACGAACGGAGCAATAAACGAAATAAGTATTGCAAGGAATGCCGCAGTTACAATTGTATAAACAGAAGCGTTACCGGTAATGGCAACACAGCCTACAGACTCGCCATATGTTGTATTGGGGCATCCGCCGAAGAATGCACCTGCCATTGAGCCAACACCGTCGCCAAGAAGAGTTCTCGAAAGTCCGGGGTCTTCAAGAAGATCTGCCTCGATAATGGACGAAATATTCTTATGGTCTGCAATATGCTCTGCGAATACAACAAATGCAACTGGGAGATATGCAACAGCGATAGTTGCAATATAAGCTCCGTCAATATCCTTTACACCCTTAGCCGCTTCAACAAAGGTGAACTTGGGAAGTGTAAGGAAAGTATTGATATCAACACCGTTTGCCCAAAGCGCGGAGATTTTTGTGAAGTCGATGACCTTAAGTGCATCGATGCCTGCCAGATTACCTATAACGGTGAAAACTGCCGCAACAGCGTATCCTGCAAGAATACCGATGATAAACGGAATAAGACGTGTCATCTTCTTACCGTATGTAGCACAGAGGATAACCGAAATAAGAGTTATAAGACCGACAAGCACACAAATAAGGGGATGTGCAACGGAAACATTGTCTATTTTAAGACCGCCGCTCTGAAGGTCGCCGACAGCATTTCCGGCAAGAGAAAGACCGATAATCGAAACAGTTGGGCCGATAACTGCCGCAGGCATGAGCTTATTAATCCAGTTTACACCTGCGATCTTAACAATAATCGCAATTACAACATAAACGAGTCCGGCGAAAATCGCACCGATAATAAGACCGGCAAAGCCTGCCGCTGTTGATACAGCACCTGCAAATGCAGCTCCCATTGAGCCGAGGAACGCAAAAGATGAACCGAGGAATACGGGACTTCTGAACTTTGTGAAAAGCAGATACACAAGTGTACCCACACCTGCACCGAGAAGCGCCGCTGCAGGACTCATGCCGTTACCGATAATAACCGGAACAACGAGAGTTGCCGCCATAATAGCAAGAAGCTGCTGGATTGCAAAAACGATGAGCTGACCGAATTTCGGCTTGTCCTTTACGCCATAGATGAGTTTCATTGTTGATTACCTCCAAAAACATATAAATTTGATTTGCGCTTTGTGGACATTACTATATATTAATATATCACATTCGACGTTTTTTGTCAACGGGTTAAAAAATTTTTTCGAAAAAATATTTCAAAAAAATGGGAACTGTCGCTAAAAACGACAAATTCCCATTTATTTTAATTATTTACCTTTTTTCTTAGTAAATGCAACAACTGCGCCAATCACGGCAACTCCTGCCGCAACGAAAACGACAATTACCCCGGGATTAAGTCCTGCTTCATCCTCACCAATGTCGATTTTCTCGTCGGTTTGTGCCGGAGCTGTAGTTTCCTCCGACTCGGATGCAAAATCTTCTGCGGTGGTTTCCTCATCGGTCACAGTGGTTTCCGCTTCAGCTGTATCCGGTGTATCGGTGGTGTCTGCAGTATCCTCCACTGTATCTGTATCTGTGTCCGGTACATCTGCAGTTTCCGGTTCGGCAACAGTTTCGGGTTCAAGTGTCGTTTCCGGTTCAGCGATGGTTTCGGGAGCCGGAGTTGTAACCGGTGCCGCTGTCATTACCGGTGCGGATGTTGTTTCGGGAGCCTTTGTTGTCACAGGAGCGGCTGTGGTTTCAGGTGCTTTTGTGGGAACCCAGTTCCACTGACTGCCGGAAACATTAATTGTATACGTTTCGGTCGTACGCGTGAACTGTCCCGACTTTGCCGTTGCCCAAACGGTATGCTCACCAGCTGACAATCCGGAAACATCAAGGTTGTAGTAATACGGCGCAGTTGTTGATGTCGTAACTGCTTTGCCGTCTACATAATATGTAACGCTTGTCTGTGCAGTACCGGAAAAGCTTGCATAAGTTGCAAGACGCGCCGAACCGTTTTGCGCACTCTTAAGTTCAGAAAGTTCATGCCATGTCTTTGAAGATGTCTGACCTGCACTAACATATCCGCCGTTTTGGGCAATAACCGAACGGTAAGTCTGGTTAATCGTGCCGTTCTCTGCGAGTCTGTATGCGTTTCCGCCGTTAAGAGTATTATCGAAATAATACACTGCCTTGACCTGCGGATAAATCATATTTACATACGAATAGAATTTTGTCATCTGATCCTTGGCAAACGCAGTCAGATCAGCACCGTTCTTATTTTTGTAAGCAAAGCCGCATTCACTTATCATCATAGGCTTATTGTGTTTTGCGGCAAAATCGGCAATGGGACGGATTATAACAAGCGGATCGCCGTCATATATACCCATTCCGTAATACGCATCGGTGTTGTAATTTGTCATTGCAAAGCCGTAACCGATAGGACTTCCGGAATAGCTCGTATAATTGCTGTTGTGATATGTCGATACGCCTATCCAGTCAACATATTCGTCACCGGGATAAAAATCGGCAAAATTACGGTTGCGGTTGCTTACATTATCGGGCGAGAAAACCAATTTAATATTGCTGTATGCTCTTGCCGCCGTTGCTACCTTTCGGAATGCCTTAATATATGTATCGGTATTACAGTCTGCCCAGTTATTCATCTCGGCACCGACACGGAGAAGCACAGTTGCACCGAGAGAAGCCATGCTCGCGAGTCCCTCTGAAATATATGCATCGGAATCTGCTTCGAGAACTCGCTCACAGCCTGCTGTTCCCTCCGGTGAGAAATTCCATGCAAGCTCAATTATACCGCCGTTATTTATTGCGTGATTGAACTGCTCAGAGGTATTTTTGTAATATCCGAGCCAATAATCTACGCTGTAGCCGTCACGGAAATTGACATATACAAGAGCTGAAGAATCGCTTTCGAATGAGCCGCCGAGAGATGATCCATAAAATGTACCCGACGCAAGTGCACCGGAGTTCGAATAACTCTTTCCGGGCTGATCTGTCAGCGCATAAATCGTGGGATCTGCGGCAGCCTTAAGATAATACATTCTCGCTTCGGCATCAAGAATTGCATCTCTATAGCTTACGACATTTTTGTCAAGCCATTTGCAGATATCAATATAACGCTCAAGCCACATTATGGCCCCGTCAATGTCGCCCTTTGCCTCGCAAAGCCACGAAGCACGTCCGGTTTTCGGTCCGAGATTGTAGCAAACATCCTGACAGTAACCGATAGGCATCAACAGATCATACGTCTGCTTTACAACAGTGAGTACTTTCTCGCTGTCCTGCTTTTCAATAGCCGCCGCCCATGCATCATGGAGCTTCCAGTATGCGCTCGGATACTTAAAATCTGCGGATACTGACAGCGAAGCTCCAATACCCAGTGCAAAAACAAGACTGATTGCTAAAACAAACGAAATAATTCTTTTCATGGTATGTCACATCCCTTTTCATAAATAATAAAGTTAATAATTTTAGTTATGAAGTTGTCAATAAATTTAATCACTTAAAAAATGTATCGAAAATTCCGCGGACAATCTTCTTGCCGATTTCGCGTCCGATAGTGTTTGCAGTGCTGTTCACTGCTTTCTCGAACACAGTGGTTTTCTTTCTGCCGGTCGATTTTTTTGCGGTCTTTGTTTTTTGCTGTTTTTCTTTTTCCTTTGCCGCCTTTTCTTTAGCTTCCGCTTCGGCTTTTTCCTCGGCTATACGCTGCTCTGCAAGCAGCTCATATGCAGACTCACGGTCTTCTTCGGCGGCATATTTGTCACGAAGCTTACTTGCAAGCACCACGCTCTGCAAAAGTATCGCATCAGCCGCTTTCATACTGCTCTTCGGCGGAAGAATATTCGCACGCTGCACAATCGATGGCACACCGTCCGCATCAAGCACCGAAACCAACGCTTCCCCGACTCCAAGTGCCTGAATAGCTTCAGCGGTATCAAATTCCGGGTTTGTGCGGAAAGATTTCGCCGCCGCGTTCAGTGCCTTCTGGTCGTTGGGTGTATATGCACGCAAAGCGTGCTGTACACGGTTTCCTATCTGCCCAAGAACACTTTCGGGTATATCCGTGGGATTCTGCGTTATAAACCAAACGCTTACGCCCTTTGAGCGTATCAGACGTACCACCTGCTCAACCTTTTCAACAAGTGCCTTCGGTGCATCGTCGAACAGCAAATGTGCTTCGTCAAAGAAGAATGCAAGCTTTGGCTTTTCGAGGTCGCCCGCTTCCGGGAGCATCTCATATATCTCGGAGAGCATCCAAAGCAGGAATGTTCCGTAAAGAAGCGGATGCTGGAACAGCTCCGAGCACTCAAGTATATTCATCACGCCCCTGCCGTTTTCATCCCAGTCAACCCAGTCGGCAAGTGATAACGACGGCTCACCGAAAAATATCTCTCCCCCATCGTCCTCAAGTGCGAGCAGTGCACGCTGTATCGCACCAATTGACTGTGATGCAATATTTCCGTATATCAGCTTATATTCAGCAGCATTGTCGCCGACGAACTGAAGCATAGCACGAAGGTCCTTAAGGTCAATCAGCAGAAGCTCCTTTTCGTCCGCAATTCGAAAAACAATACGCAAAACACCGGTTTGGGTTTCGTTAAGCCCGAGCAAACGTGAAAGAAGCTCCGGTCCCATTTCGGAAATCGTCGTTCTGACCGGAAGTCCCTGCTTGCCGTAAACATCCCAGAAGCAGACAGGATATGAAGTATAGTCAAAATCGGTTATTCCCATTGTGTCGATACTGCGGCGAATATGCTTGTTCTCCGAGCCGGGAGTACACATTCCCGACAAGTCCCCCTTAATATCCGCAACAAAAACCGGTACTCCCATATCTGAAAATGACTCGGCAAGAACCTTAAGCGTTACCGTTTTACCGGTTCCCGTCGCTCCGGCGATAAGACCGTGTCGGTTTGCCATAGAAGGTTCAAGATATACACGCTCGCTTCCCGTTGCGAGCCAAATCTTTTGAATATCTTTTTGGTACATGACTTTCTCCTTAAAGTGATTTTCATAAATTATATATTTATTATAACAGATATTTTCCGGTTTGTCACTAATAATTTTGAAATTGTTTATCAGAAATTCAAATTTGCCGATTTGGGCTGAAAAAGCCTTACAGCAAATACACCGCTGTAAGGCTTTGCATATTTATTTTCTATAGTCGAGAACTTCCCAATCCGCAGGCGGATCGCCAAGGTCGATGACATCAATCGGAATATTACCGTTCATCGCCGACTTATGCGCAAGAAGTCCCGGAATATTATATCTTGCTACAGCCCAGATATTTGTGGGGGAGAGTTTACCGGTATCGAAAGCACGGCAGAAATCGTCGATTAAGAACTGATGTGTTCCGTTGTGACCGTTCGGCAGTCCCGCATATTCCTTCGGAAGACGCTCGGTAGGCTGAATCGGATATGTGTCGTTAAAGCCGTAGCTCTCCGAAATCTTCTGTATTGCAGTATCGTAATCTGTACGTATGAGTGCGGCAAGCTCGCGTGTCTGAAGCTGGTCAGTAACATCACGCATATTAACTCGCTTGTTGTTGTCCGGCTTCCATGTTGCAAGATGGTGGTGTGCCACGGAGAATTCATAGCATCCATCTGTACCGTTAAACTGTGAAATATAAGTTTCGGGCGAAACCCAACCGATACAGCGGTTCTCACTGATGCGTACAACACCGCCGTTGGAAAGCTCCATGAGCATACTCTCGCAGGAGAACGGATTATCATAATTATTCTGTCCGTCCGTACCGTAAATATCGGTTCTGGGACTTCCGGCATAGCCCATACCGACAACCTTTTTTGCATACACTCCGGGCATTGCGCTGAGCACCATTGATGTGGAATGCGTCGGATAAAAGAATGGCGGAATTCCGGCGAACTTTCTCCAATCCTCACCGCCGGAGCTGCGGAAGCTGTCCTCCATATTGCGTATATCGTGGTTGTACTGTGCCTCGGCATAAACGAATTTGCCAAATGTACCTTTTTTAAATTCCTCGCGGCAGAAAATT
>JAZQXA010000077.1:0-9764 GCA_045632605.1 Candidatus Flemingiibacterium sp.
ATATAGCCATTCATTATCTCAACGCCGTCATATTCCATTCCATAGCGGAAATAGTACGGACTTCTGAGGAAATCAAGCTCAATGCCATAGCAGTCATACAGATCGAGCGCTTCGTCAATCATACCGAGCTGATAGTCAACAATCTCGGGGAAAGAATGGTCAAATGCTCTGTCGCGTCCGTATCCGGGGAATCCCGGCGGAAGCTGCGACATACGGTATTCCGGATGCTCATGATAAAAGTCCGGCAGATATGTTCCGGTCATAACATCGGCACCGCGATCATGGAAATCGTTCATTCTGAAGGATATCCACGGGTTTATTCCTATCTTTCTGAACTCCTCAATCATGATTTGGTTGTGATCGACTCCAAGCTCTTCAAAAACGATATGTGCACCTTTAAAGGTTGTACATTCCTTATAGTCAACCGGACAACCGTTCTCCTCGGTCATATGGTATTTGTCAAGAAAGCTCGTATACCGCTTTGACGGGAATGACGTCAGCTGACAAACAACGCACATGAAATAGTCTGTAACATGAGTATTCGCAAATTCTCTGACAAAATGGCGAATGTCTTCAACGGTTGTCGGCTTTGCCTCAGGGTGTCCGATATACTTTAAAATACCGTCACTGTCCGAATTTATAATAATTCCTTTTTTCATAATAAGTACCGTATCTTTGCATAGCAAAGACTTTCTTATGTAGTTTTAAAAAACGCACGGAGCTGTTAAAGCCCCGCGCGTATCAGCATTAATTTGAAACCTTGATAAACACCTCTGCGTGTTCTGCTGTGAAACCGTAATCCTTGCAGAAAATCTCTGCGAGCATATATGTGCCGTCGTATGCACTTACGGGTACCTCATAGCAAAGAAGTCTGTTAGAGGTGAATACATCCTTGCAGGGCTCATCTCCGATGTATTTACAAAGCGCGGAATTTACATATACTGTCGGGAGTACTTCAGGAAGCGTCTTACTGTTATAGGAAATCTTAAACGTCACCGTTGCGCCTTCGGGAATATCGCCGACTGCAATTCTGATCGGAGTGTATGTATTCGCCTTGACCTCAAGCGGAAGCTGAGAATAATGATCTCTCCATATCGGAGCAGTGTCGTTGTAGCCTGCAAAGCATCTGCGGTTAACGGTCATAAGCTTATCATACGAACCGATTGTCGTGAGAAGATTCCATGTTGCTCTGCTGCCGCCGATGAAATCAGAATTGAAGTTGACCTTTTCCAAATCTGCGGTTAAAGTGTTCGGGCCGATGAAGTAATTGAACATCGCTATCTTGTCCGCGCCCTGTGAAAAGGCATTAGCCGCAAAGCCGGCGCGCATCGAAAGAGTGGTTGTCATAGTGGTCGGTCCTGACGGGCCGTTTTTAAGATTCTGTTCGATACACGGAGCAAGCTCAATTCCGAGAGGTGACAGAAGCGATGACCATGTACGAACAGGAGTATCATAGTCTGTGGATTCAAAATGTCCGGTGGGGATTACAAGGTTTATGAGCTTCTCATGAGCCCATGTAATAACGTCAAGACCGTGATCGTAGTTGGTTTGAATATCCGATGCAACTCGAACTCCAACCTTTATGTCATGTCCGTACTTTTCCTCGTAAATGGCAACAATGTCATTAACATCACGCATGAACTGATTTAAAATGTCAAGTCCCTTATACTCGTCGCCAATGCCGAAAAGTCTGATTTCTCGCTGATAGTCAAGCTCAATTCCGTAAGCGTCATAGCAGTTAAGCGCATCGTTTATAGCCTCAAGCATTAATTTGCGAACTTCCTCAAGACCGTAATCGAGTCCAACGTCGGTATAACGCATCTCGCGGTGACGTACTCTGAAAAGATCGGGTCTTGTATAGTAAAATTCAGCAACAAGCACACTCGGCTGGTTTGCATTTAGCGATGTCAATAGCTCGTGAACATCGTTCATACGGAAGGAAAGCCACGGATTGATGCCAATCTCCGGGAAGGTTTCACACCAGAGACCAACGTAGTCTGTACCCTGCACCTCGTTTAACTCATATGCCGCCTTGAACATTCCGACATCCGAAAAGTCAACTGCCACACCGCCTATTTCTTTTGCAAGATACCTTTCGGAATAGTCCTCAAATATATTCGACGGATAAACGGTCATTCCCTCCGAAAAGACATTGATCATATAGTCGGTAACGTGCGTTCCCTCAAACTGCTTGGCATAATTGATGATATCAGCATCTGTCATCTGTGCATTTGCAATCTGGGAAAGGAAGTGAGAGTTATCGTGGTTGATGATGATGCCGCCAACCTCAAACTGCTTTTCATATTCGGGATCATACGGTCTGAAGCTCTTATAAGCCTCCATGCTTTTAAAGGATGCCGCTGCATAACCCTCAGGAGTCAGGCCGAGATTGTCACCGGCGGTATTCACAACCGTTTCTGGAAGCTCGGCAGGGTCAATCTGAACGAACGAGAAATGGTCAACGCAGAAATTCTGAATACATTCCTCAAAACTGCCTCCGCGGATTCTGATATACTGCAGATCGTTCTCCAAAACTACATAAAACTCAAACTTGGTCCATTCGTTGCTGGCATAAATCTGACAGTAAAAGTCAACCATTTCACCGTCAATGGTATACATATGCATCTGATAAAGGCCAAGCTCTCCTTTATTTGCCGTACGGATATATCCGGTGAACTTATATGTTCCGGCATGGATGAAATATGACGGCCAATAGTCAAATCCGGAGTAATTGTTCGAAATATTTGACATTTCGAGATATGCGCCGTTTTCGTCCTTGATCTGCTCAAGAAACTGACCGTTTGCGGTCCAGTTTGCACGAAGCACACTTGCCTTCTCGAAGTCACCGTTTTTAAAGAGATCACCCTCCGGAAGTTCTTCTTTTATGGAGAGTGGGGGTGTCCATTCCCCACTCGCCGATGCACCTGTTCCAAACGCCGCAAAAAGCTGACAAGCCATCAAAGCGCCAAGAACAGCGGATAAAAATCTTTTTTTCATAATCATATTCTCCTATCTGTTATGAAAATATCAGTCAAGAATTTCAATAACAAGGTTATCAACGTCGAAGCTCTTATTGTCCGGTTCTCCTCTCACGCCGCCGCGCAACTGGAGGAGGATCTCACCGGGAGTTTCCACGGTGCAGGTATACTCAAGATGCTGCCATTCATCTGTAATGACGGAAAGATGCGGACCGCCTTCTGCATAGCCTTCAGTAAGCAAAAGCTGATAAGTAATGCCGCCGGTAACAAGAGCTGTACGTCCCTGCATCGTTTCGCCCTTAACGGATGTTCTCACATCGTAGGAAACTCTGTAAGTTCTGCCGACAATTGCAGGAAGACCGGTGGAAAGCTGTGCCGGGATATAGGCTTCTGCACGGTCCTTTACGGTAAGGTAACTGTTACCATCCTCGGAGCCGATTTCAACGGTTCCGCTTCCGAACATTACCTCCCAATCTGCGAGTATAGCCTCGGCATCTCCCTCGAAATCGCCGCTGGTGTAATACTGTCCGCCTTCGGGAATTGCCTCGGAGTTATCCGATTTCTTGACAACGGAAACATTGTCAAGATCGAAGGACTTGCCGTCGTCAACACCGCCAAACCATACGCAAAGTGTCTGTGATGTAATCGGAACGTATGTATATTCAACGTGTGTCCACTCATCGGTCACCTTATAACTTTGCGCAAGAGTGATAAGATTGTCTGCCTTTTCACCGACTGCAAGATATGCGTTCATCGTTTCGCCGGCTTCGCTTGTTCTGATGTCATAGGAAATCTTATAGACATCGCCGGGAACCGGTGTATATGTGAACGGGAGAACCATGAGCGCATTTGCGTCCTTACGGTTAGCCGAAGTAAGATAGTTGTTGCCATCCTCGGTGTTAACTGTGATATCGCCTGTACCGTAGCCCATCTTCCATTCGCCGACAACGGTTGCTGTGATGTCAAACGCGCCGTTCTCATAAAGATTTACCTCATCAGGGATATAATTAACATCGGTGAATCGAAGATTTCTGAACTCGTAGTCATTAATATTGATCTTCATCGGTCCGCCGTAAATCTTCAGTTCGAAACTTGTATCTCTCGCAACAGTGAAGTTAAGGCTGACCGTTCTCCATACATTATCAATCGGAGCAGAACCGAAGCTGCTGCCAACCATTACACGAATCTTGCTCTTTTCACCGGCATTCTTTGTACGCATCTGGGCAGTGAACTTATATGTACCTGCCTTAACTGTGAAGCCGGGCTTATATGTGAATCCGAGCTTATTGTCCGTAATGTTGCTTGCCGAGAAGTACACGCCTGCGCTGTCTTCCTTAACTTCAAGCGTCTGTCCGTCGGTTGTCCAATAAGGAAGATTATCCGCACTGACAGCACCGTCGAGAAGGTTGTTTGCATCTGCCGGTACAACGGGCGGCAGTCCGGTTCCGGAGTTCGGATCATATGCATCCATATCGAGATTATTTATCTTGGTGTCGATGTTGATATAATCAAAGTCAATCGCAGTTGCGCCATCGGCAATGAGCTTTAACTTCTTTACGGGAGTCGGCTCTGTAACCTCAAGTATAAATGACACATCTGCCCATTCGGAAGTGAGAAGCACGCTGTCCTCGCCTTCAACGCTCATGAGTGTCTTGCCTTCAAAAGAAGCTCGGAGTTTTGCCATATTTTCATCGGCGATAAGCGTCATTGCATCGTCTTTAAAGGTATATTTCGCACAGTCGAGGATTCCGATGCGAGCCCTTGTAGTTACAAAATACTTTCCTGGCTCAAGCTTTTTAGATGCGGAATTCTTGATGGAAATTATACCGTCTGTGCCTGATGTAACGCGAATATACTCGGATTCAGTCTGGGCACTTGCATAAAGCTCAAGCTGATCTCCTCCGGCATCTTCGGCATACCAACCGGCGGCATCCACTGTAAGAACATCGCTGTTTACTGCGATATTTTCACCGGTAACAGGTTTTTGGGTTCCGGAGTTAAGTTTAACAAGGGTAAATTCATCAATATCAAACGGTATCACGCCGTAGCCTGCGGAGCTTCCGGTAAAGCCGAACTTAAACGGCTGCTCAGTTTCAAGCGTAAAGATGAATGTATATTCAGACCAACCCTTTGAAAGAACCAGGCTGTCATACTTGAATGCACCGCTCTTTTCGGAGGAAAGACTTCCCAAACTGATACCGCTGCCAAGCATTACACGGATGAGATTAATGCCGCTTCCGCCCACTGCGTTAGTGTTGATAATGTCTGCTGCACGGCCCCAGAATGAGAGCTTGTATGTGCCCGGCATGAGCTTTGCATTATCGTTTGCATAGGTCAGTCGGTCAAAGTGATTGTCACGTCCGCCAAAATGTATGTGGCTGTTTGAAACCGGACCGTCTTCTTTGCCGGAAAGGCCGGTTTTGTTATCAAGAACAGTGTCAACTACAGTAATAACAGATGAACCGTCCGCAACCCACGGAGCATTGAATCCAAGCTCGTCAAGATGCTTTTTCTTCAGCATGAGAAGAGTCATTACCGTGCTGATATCGCTGCTTTTAAGGGTGGCTTTCTTCTCAATTAAAGTTACATTGATATCTGCAAAATCGAGTGTATAAGCACCATCAAGCTCAAATGAAAGCCCATTCATGCAAATCTCAACTGCCGAATCAAGAACAAAGGTTACCTCTGTCCATGCGTCGGATACATTCGCACTGTCATTGCCGCTCAAAGTTATGAGATTAACTCCATTAAGCGAAGCGCGGAGATTTGTATTAATTACATTTCCGTCTGCTGTGAGAATGAAGACATCTGACTCATACTTGTTGTAATCAAGTACAGTTGAATTATTGACGCGGAATTTACCGGTGATGTGATATACACCTGCTTCGAGAAGTCCGGAATCGGTGAAATTGATTTCCGTATTTGTGTTATCCGAAGCCAAAATGCGGTTATAAACCAAGCCGCTGTTCGGAGTGACAGTAAGCGATTTAAGTGAACCGCCCTGATCAAGTGTGCTCCATCCAATTCCGTTTGTTTCGGGAAGAAGCGTATTTGCTGCAATATTTTCGATCGTTCCATCTTTTACAATGCTTAAATCCTTGATATCGAAGGGAGCAAAGCCGTAACCGTAGCTCGAACCGCAAATATGAAATTCACCCGTAAAGTTATTTGCGCTCATAGTAACTGTTGTCCACTCGGGAGTGAGCTCATAATACCAAAGAATCATCTCACTGCCTGAATAAGCGCGGATTCTCGCAGGATTGATTGCAACTGTGGCGGAATCGCCTGCAATGAAAGGCTTTGTACGCGCCTTGAAGCTGATCGTATAAGCACCGGCTTCAACATTGCCTGCCTTGTAAACAATTCTGTCGTCGCCTGCATCGCGTCCGTCAAAGGATATATACGGGTCTTCGTCGGATTCATCGATGATTGCGGCGAATTCACCGTTTGCATCAAGATAATTGGGATTGTAAAGCTTTGAACCGTCAACAATCTCGATATCCTTGACACCGACGTTTACTGCGCTGCCAAAGACAAATTTAATGTCGCTTGCAAGAACTGTGTCACCCTCTTTAACAATAAGCTTAAAGGTGGATGTTGTCCAGTTTTCGATATTAAAGGTCACGCTTTCCTCACCGTCAAGGGTTTTGAGATTTTCCCCATTTACATTGACTGTAAGAGTTTCAGCATTACCATCGGAAGCAAGCTCGATAGCTGATGCAAATGTATATTTGTTAAAATCAGTCGGCTCAGCAAGTTTGAAGCTTCCGCTAATGTGATAGATACCGGGAGCGAGCTTTTCGCTATTCGTAAAGGTAACCGATGTTGGCTCACCTGCAGTACTGCTGGCCGGAATTACGAGATATTCACCGTCTGTCACGGACGAAACGGCAAAATCCTTAACGCCGGGGCCTCCGCTGGCACCTATTTCCCAGCCTGCGCCGTTTTCAAACACCGAATCGGCATTTACCGCAAGATTTTCGGTTGCACCCTTTTCGGTTATAACGAGATTCTTAATATCAAACGGTACAACACCGTAACCGGATGAAGAACCGTAAATACTGAATGAACCGTTAAATCCGGTCACTTCAAAAGGCCCGTACTGTACGAAATCGGGTGTGAGCGTAAAGTCTGCAAACTGCCATAACGCGCCGGTCAGAATTGCACGCATCTTCGCAGGATTTGTGCCGATCGGATCAGCTCCGGCAATATATTTGTCAGTACGCGCCATAAAGCTGATTTCATAGGTCTTTGTGGGATCGTATGTCTTTGTTGTGTCGCTGTATGCTGCCGCATCACCAAAATAGTCGCGGCCGGTTACATGGATATAAGCTTCCGTGTCGGCTTCCACTCTTGAAACAAGTGAACCGTCGCCGGGAGTAAATTCGGAGTCAAATTCAGACGCCTTATTTTCCACAGTTACATTTTTGAAATCGAGCGCATAGGCACCGTCGAGCGTAAATTCAATATCGCTCTTCTTTGCAGCCGAAGTGAGCTTAAGAAGGAAGGTGGCACTTACAAAATCCTCTGGAGTTACGATAATATCAGCTTTGCCGTCGAGGGTTTTCAGGGCTTCACCGGCAATATTTACACTGAGCTTCGCGCCGTTTTTATCTGCAGCAAGCCCCAGCGGAACCGAAGTAAACTCATATTTTCCGTAATCAATTTTCTCGCCGAGTCTGAAATCGCCGGAAACATAGTAAATGCCGGGAGCAAGCTCTTCGTCACTTGCATAATTGAATGCACTGATTCCAGAAGCCGGCTTTTCAAGGCGGAAAAATTCACTGTTGTCTGCAATGGAAATGGAAAGCGGCTTATTAATGGCGATAACTGCATTGTTAACATCCCAGCCTGCGCCGTTTTCAAAAACACCGTTTGCATTAGCGGCAAGATTTGCGGTTGTACCTGTTTTAACAATCGTTAAATCCTTGATGTCGAACGGAGCAACACCGTAGCCGTAGCTCGAACCGGCAAGGTAAAATTCTCCGGTAAAATTGGTTGCCTCAAAAGTGACAACCGACCAATCCGCAGTCAGCTCATGAAGCCAAAGAACCTGAGCTCCGCCTGCAAAAACGCGGAATTTCGCCGGATTGTTTGAAGCACCGTCGGTTGCCGCGATGTATGGAAGTGTACGTGCCTTGAAGGATATTGTATAAGAAGTACCGCTGACATATTTTGCACTGCCGTCGGGATTTGCCGTAGTATCCTTGTATATAATGCGGTCATCGTAATAGTCGCGGTTTCTTACTGAAATATAGCTTTCCTCCAAAGGAGTTACCTTTATAATATCACCGTCATCCGAAGTAAATTCTATGGGAGTTACTGTAATATTCCTAAAATCAAGCGAAGCGATAGCGCCGAGCTCAATTTTGATTTTGGACATCGGAGTATCTTCGGTAAGTTCAAACGCTTTTGAAACGGTTGTCCACGAAACCGGATTAAGGCTTGCCGAGCCAAGCAGCGTTGAACCGATGTACGCCTGAAGCGGAGCGGTATTGCTGTCAGAGGCTATCAGATATGAGCCACCGCTTTTAAGGGTAAGCTTTGCATGGTCAAACCAGCCAAGACGGAAATCACCGGTGAAGCTGTATTTTCCCGGCTTCAGAATAACGTCATCCGAACCCGTAAGCACAACAGTAAAACCGAATCCGTCTGTAGCGGGAACAGTGTTCTTCTGAGTCTGCTGACCACTGCCGGCAGTAACTGCAGCATCAACTGTATCCGTCGGAATTTCAATGCGGTCAAAAACCTCATCTTTCATGTTCACAGCGATAATGGAAGAACCGGTTACTGGGCTGTAGCTTCCGTCGGGAGTGATCGGCTGACCGATCTCATTTCCGGCGGCATCAAGCTCAACGAAATATATTCCTCCAATGTCAAACGGAACGGTATCCTCCGAGCCGAGCCAATGACGTCTGAACTCAAAAGTAGTTACTCCGCTGATGGCAGTGAAATCTGCCGAATAGAGTGCCCACCCGTCGGTAATATGTACAAGTGCCTTTTCGGCGTTATTGTAGCATATACGGATCGTCATGTTATTATCGGCATCGCTCGAGGCACTTTCATCACCATATGTCGCTTCGTTAACGTGAACAAGCGAGCGCATATATGCATACATTCTGTATGTCTTGCCCACAGTGAATGGATTTGACGGAACGTCAAACAAAGCCGCATCCACGCCAATTGCATTTTTATAGTCATAAAGGCGATAGAACGCATCGGCATCCGGTCCGTTTGCATCAGCTGATTCATCAATATGTGTAACATTCAGCTCTTTGGGACCGCTTGTTGCAACCCACTCGTTTACAAACGCCGTTTCACCTGTTGCCGCAGAGTCGGCAAACACTGTGAAAGATAGGCTTGAAGCTACGAATGAAGCCGCAAGCAATAGGGATAGAATACGCTTTTTATTCATAATTTTCCCTCCTGGAATTTTTGAAATAATGACCGTAAATACGGACATAAGACCGCAATGCGGTCTTACCGAGAACCGAAAGACTTCGGCCTCGGGCACAAATCCGAGGGGCAGATGTATACCTCTCGGACTCATGCCCCGGGCCGAAACCCGGGTTTTAACAGTGCTTTACACTGTAACTTTTAAATTAATGGAAGTAGTTGTAAGAGGAAGCACCGAACTTAACGATACAGTCAACGGTTGCACCGAGTGATGCCGCATTACGGTTAGCGTAAGATTCAACGCTATCCGATGCACTTACTTTTTCTTCACCTGTGATGTCGTATACCACAATGTCTACTACAGACCGGAATTCTGCCACTGCCATTCCA
>JAZQXA010000078.1:0-4727 GCA_045632605.1 Candidatus Flemingiibacterium sp.
TTTCTTCGTCGGCTGTTATCTTTGTTTTGCAAGTCTTGATATCGCGGTGCTTGATATAAGCCTTACAGCTTAACCTCGATCTCAACGCCTGCGGGGAGCTCGATGTTCATCAGCGCGTCAATGGTCTTTGCAGACGGCTTCATGATATCGATCAGTCTCTTGTGAGTGCGCATTTCGAACTGCTCACGGCTATCCTTGTACTTGTGCACTGCGCGGAGGATCGTGATGATCTCCTTCTCAGTGGGAAGCGGGATAGGACCGGAAACCTGGGAACCGTTATCCTTAGCAACCTTGACGATCTTCTCAGCCGCGGTGTCGATAAGGGTGTGGTCGTAGCTCTTCAGACGAACTCTGATCTTTTCCTTTACTGCCATTTGTTTTTGCCTCCTTTTAAGATTTCGCTCTCCTTGCCGCCGCTCCACCGTTCCATACGCACGCGTATATATTAATGGAAGCCTTGCCGCTCGGTTCGCGATTTGTTAAAGTGGGGCGAACCTCTAACACCGCTCCGTGTGTTTCTTTTTGCACCCGATAAAAAAGGATTTGCTCTCGCATCAGCATCTGCGCCAAACAAATTCCGGACTAACGTGTGTGATTGAAACCCAGGAGCAACACTATGCCGCATGTTGCACCGTGTATGAAAGAGATATACCTTCGCCCGATTCTCGGACATACTCCGCGAAAATTACCTTCGAGGGCGTCCCCTCGAAGCAACCTCTCGCTTCATCGCATATCAAGCCCTATCATTATACAACATTCATCCCCAAATTGCAATAGTTTTTGAAAAATTTTCATGACGATTTTCAACGAATATTTCGCTATGCATTTGTATATTGTGCACAAATTTCGGCACTTTTTCACCCCAAACAGACCGAACAGCTCTCTTTTTGCAGACTTTTTGCAGCTGCGCAACCACGCTTTTCTTGCAAAAAACACTCTTCCCGACCGCCTCTTTGTGCAATTTGATAAAAGAGCGAAAATTATTACCGATTTCTTTGTTTTGGTTATGATTTGTTCACAATTATCCTATATAATATATATGTATATTTTTGTTTATCGGAGGGCTCCCCTTTTCCGGGAGTTGAATAAAATGGATTTTCAAGGCTCTAAGGTGAAGGTCTATCGCTCCACCGCGCTGATTCTGAGCGCTGTAGGCTTCGCGTTATACCTGCTCTCATATCTCGCTGCAAACGACGGCACGGATTATTTTATCACAGGTCATCCGTTCCCCATGCTTGCAAACGCACTGGCATTGACGTCGGTCGTCTGGTTTTTGACCGCACTCGTGCTGATTCCCAAGAACACACTCCCCACCGACAACTTCATGCGCTGCAAGCCCTGCCTTGCAGCCGCTCTCCCCATCATTGGCACGCTCGGCGCAGGCGCACTCTCCTTAGCGTATTTCGGTCCCGATGAGATCGCTGCCCTGCTCGCGCACGAAAAGCCGATCGGCACGTCTGCGATCTGCGCTGCCATGGTTGCGCTGGGCGTGGTACTGAGCATAGCGTACTACACGCTCCGCACCGTCAACGCACGCGGTGCAGAAAGCATCTCGGTCATTGTCGGCACAGGCCCCATCGCGCTGATGACAGGGCTTTGCGGTCTGACCTATTTCGAGCAGGACCACCACATGAACGCACCCGCTAAGATCGCGCTGCAGCTGGCATTCATCGCCACGATGGTTTTCCTGACCGCAGAGATGCGATTCTTTTTAGACAAAGCGCAGCCGCGCAGATATCTGGCAAGCGCATGTATCGCACTTTTCGCAAACGTCTGCACGATTCCCGGCGCGATCCACGTACTGACCAATCCCCAAAACGCCGTGCACGGCACGCGCATTCTCGGTTTTTCCCTGCTCTGTCTGTGCAACGGTATTTATATCGCATACAGACTGGTAACCTTCTGCAGACACTGTACCCTCGCTACCCCCGAACAATTGCAAGAAAAGGAGCAAGACGATGGCAGCCAACAACAGGATTCAATGGCTACACAAGAAAATAACTGAATACAGCTATCCCAACGCCATGCGCCTTGCCGAGCGTTTCAACGTTTCGCACCGCCAGGCACAGCGCGACGTGGACTTTTTGCGCAAGCAGCTGGGCGCCCCCATCGAATACGATGCGGAGCACAAGGGCTTTTACTACACCACCGATTTTTCGCTCCCCGTGCTGCTGACCTCGGACAATGACGAGTCTTACATGGGCGTAGTTTCTTCCATATATAATAATGAAGACTTTGCCGCTGACAGCTCGGTCATTCAGATGCAGATGCCCTATACCGCCGTGGTGGAAATTCCGGACAAGCTCTCCGTACTGGAGCTGCGTTCCTTTATCATTTCCAAGGAATCGCGCAACAGATACGTATGCGAGTTCCACAACGTCGAGCGTTTTCTGAGCGTGATCATGGCGCTTGATTCCCCTATCCGCATCATGAGCCCCTACTGGCTGCGAGAGAGACTGATCGGCATGGCAGAGCGCGTGCTCAAGGCAAACAAATCCATTGATTCAGACGAATAAAAAATTTTTCAACTTTTTTTCAAAAACCTATTGACAACTCGGCAGAAGCGTGCTATAATGTCATGGTGTCCGACAAGGACGTATCCAAAGACAGCAGGTTTCCGTAAAAGCCACGCTTCCCTGCCGAGGAGAGAACAAACAAATATGCGACGTAGTCGCTTTATGTGAGTCTTTCTTCGCGCGAAGCTATGCTTTGACGGAAGAAAGATTTTTTTATTACACTCATTCTCACTGGGAGGTGAAACACAAAATGCCTAGCAATGCAATTCTCGAACAAAAGAAAACGATCGTTGCTGAACTCGCTGCTGATATCAAAGACTCCGCAGCAGGCGTAGTGGTAAACTACCAGGGCATCACCGTTGACAGCGATACCAAGATGCGTAAGGCTCTTCGTGAGGCAGGCGTTAAGTACGTGGTTATGAAGAACACTCTGACCGGCCGCGCTTGCGACGAGGTAGGCTACGGTGCTATTAAGGAGCACCTGCACGGCATGACCGCTATCGCTATCAGCAAGAACGATCCCGTTTGCGCAGCAAAGATCCTCAAGGAATACGCTGAGAAGATCCCCTCCTTCGAGATTCTCGCAGGTTACGTTGACGGCGGCGTCATCGACGCAGCAGGTGTAAACGCACTCGCAGAGATTCCCTCCAAGGAAATCCTCATCGCAAAGTTCCTGGGCTCCATCAAGTCCCCTCTGTACAACTTCGCTTACGGTCTGCAGGCTATTATCGACAAGCAGAACGGCGGCAGCGAAGAGGCTGCAGAAGCTCCCGCAGAAGCTTAATTTTCTGCATCACACACAAATTATTAAAAACACTCACAATTCAGGAGGTAATTTATCATGGCATCCGAAAAGATTACAGCTATTGTTGAAGAAATCAAGACTCTTACTATCCTCGAGCTCGCTGACCTGGTTAAGGCAGTTGAAGAGGAATTTGGCGTATCCGCAGCAGCTCCCGTAGCAGTTGGCGGCGCAGCAGCTCCCGCTGCAGCAGCAGTTGAGGAGAAGACCGAGTTCGACGTAGAGCTCACCAGCTTCGGCGCTAAGAAGCTCGACGTTATCAAGGTTGTTCGCGAGATCACCGGTCTGGGCCTGAAGGACGCTAAGGACCTGGTTGAGGGCGCTCCCAAGATGCTCAAGGAAGGCGTTTCCAAGGACGACGCAGAGAAGATCAAGGAGCAGCTTTCCGCTGCAGGTGCTACCGTCACCATCAAGTAATTTCCCTTCCGGAAAATACACAACCCTTTTGCAATCTGTCTTGGATAGCAAAAAGCACCGTGCCATATGGCACGGTGCTTTTGCGTTATACGCAACGCTTCGCCAAAGCAGTCAACATGAAGTATTTATATATCACAAAGATTGTTTTCAAGCAATTTTTCTAATTCAAAAATAAAATCATTAAATTCTTCATCTGTATACTTTTCTTTGTTATTTATAATTTCTTGTTCAATAGTCTTGATAGGCTTATATAGATCAATATGTATCTTTTTACCTTTTACTAGAAGCTTCAATATTTGTGGAATAACTACATATTCAGTATCACAACGAAGTATATCATAAAAATCATACTCGTTTTTATCTACAATATATATTTTTTCTAACAAAGCATAAGCTTTTTCTCGATCCGTCTGCTCAACTTCTCCATAATATTTACTAATAAGTTTGTTTCTTTTAATGTCAAACACTGTGAACAAAATGCAAAACAGAACGGTTGAACCTATGAAAACCGAACAAGCAATAATTACGTTTATATCAAATGTTTCACAATTTAATACGGTAATTAGAAAATAGATAAAAACCGCCAGAAAAGATACAATACCAATCGCTCTGAAAGTGGCGTATTGTTTTTTGTATTTTTTTATTTCCGCCTTAGTTGTAACAACATTAAACCATAATTCTCCATTGATTACTATTGATTGTGAGGTTATTGGAATTGTATAATCAATATCACCTGTGATTTCAATTACATCATCAAAATCAATATATTCAAAAATATCTTCTATTTTATTCAATCTAACCGCTTCATTTGATTCATAAGAAATTTCAACATAATTGGCGTAAGCTATAACAAAAAATTCGCTATCTTTCGTTTTTATTGTTAATTCAGGCTCATATCCATACTTTGTTGAGTAATTAACGTTTTCAACAAACAAATCACGACTGTATTTCATGTATTTTCCTCCTATACGCCAATCTTATTTTAAACATTA
>JAZQXA010000079.1:0-4470 GCA_045632605.1 Candidatus Flemingiibacterium sp.
ACGGAACTGTGCTTGAGACCGTAAAAGTCAAGGAAGACGAAGTCCCGACAAATACCGTTGCTCCCACAAAGGCGTCAGACGATATCTACAACTACATATTCGACGGTTGGGATAAAGAAATTGTTGCTGCAGCAGCTGATGCAGAGTACACTGCGAATTTTAAGCAGGTTCCCGGTACCGTTAAGTGGTTTGAGGGCAAGAAAATCGTATTCCTCGGCGACTCGGTAACCTACTGCTATGCGGTTGATGAGAAAGAAACTTACGGTTATCCTTACGTAGTTACGAATACACTTAAGGCAGAGCTTGTTAACATGGGTACAAATTCCCGTACATTCTGCCAGGGCGGTCATCGTGATTCCTGCCTCGATGATATTCCGGATATGCCTACTGATGCCGATATCGTGATTGTTGCTCTTGGTGTCAACGACTGGGATCAGGGCGTTGCAGGCGGTTATCAGGGGACAACACGTCTCTACGATCCGAGTGCTACTTATTATGAGCTTGGTGAAGAGGATACTGCTGATACATCAACTATACGTGGTGCGGTTGCCGCTTATTGTGAGCGCATCAGAGAGCACCTTGAAAAAGATGATGCGCGCATTTATTTTATGACACCTATGATGTGTGCCGGAAATTATTCTGTTGGTCTCAAAGTGCGCAGTGACTTTGATCCCTCTTTGAAAAATATCCACGGATTCACACAGGAAGACATGAACGATGTTATTTTTGAAGTATGTGAAAAATATGGTATAAAGGTAATTGACACCTACAGTAACTGCGGTGTTAATGAAAACAATGCGCCGGAGTATTACGTTGACGGCATCCATCCAAATGCTGACGGCCACAAGCTGATGGCTGATTATGTTATACGTGTGCTGAAGGATGACATTCTCACTCCTGCTGAATAAAAAAAACAAATGAAAAGGCGTTCCGATAGGGAACGCCTTTTTTATGCTCCTTTGAATTCAATTTTTTCAATCAAATCAGCAATAGCGCCGTCATCACAGTGGCAAAGCTGTATTTTTGAAATTTTCTTCACTGATTCAATCGCATTTTCGGGACAAGCGGAAATATCAGCGTGTGAGAGCAGGTCGAGGTCGTTTTCATAGTCGCCGACGGCATATATTTCGAGGTCTGTTTTAATAAATCCGCTTGATTTGAGATAATTTCGCAGACGGTCGAGTGCCTGGCCCTTTGTCGCACGGATGTCCTGAAACTCATATATGATAGGGCATGGCTTCATAAGCGCAAAATACTTGCTGTATTCCTCATGAAAACGCCCGCGAACTCTGTCCGTCGATTCGGCATCGCCGTCAAATGATACTCGTGCCCAGTTTTTTATGGGAAAGGTTTGTTTACCGGTGACACAGTATTCGCCGTCGATAATTTCTATTGCTTCCTCACGGGAAAGACTGTATTCACCGCTTGCCATAGAAAGTCGAACGGTTATTTCAGGATAATCGCGGTGGACTGCCATCGCTATTTCCGTTGCTTTTTTATAGTCAAGCTCAATTTCGCAGATGCGATCTGCTTTTTTGAAGTCATAGCAGAATGCGCCATTGCAGAGTATAGCAGGAGCATTTGTCAGCGGCGTGAATATTTCAGACAGCCAGGCTGGAGAAAATGGGCTTCGTCCCGTTGCAATTGTGAAAAGACCGCCGTTTTCTTTAAAATACTCTACAGCCTCGATATTCCTTTTTGCAATCTCGCTTTTTGAATTGAAAAATGTGCCGTCGAGATCGGTTATTATCATTATGCCATCGAATTTCATTGAGAAGCCTTTCTGAGTTTATCAAGTATTGTGAGGAAATAATCGGGAAGCTCGCAGTTAAAACGCAGAAATTCTCCGCTGGTCGGATGTAAAAATCCGATATGTGATGCCGTAAGACATTGCCCCGATAAGAGTGTTCCGAGATTTTGTTCAAATTTCGTGTTTCCGCCGCCGTAGAGGGTATCTCCGAGCAGGGGATGTCCGAGCGACTTCATGTGAACGCGAATCTGATGTGTACGTCCGGTTTCAAGTATGCATCGCACAAATGTATAGCTGTGTCCCATAGCTGTAAAGCGTTCGAGCACTTCAAAGTGAGTTCGTGCGTTTCTGCCGTCAGCGGTTATAGCCATGCGCTTGCGGTCACGGATATCCCGTCCGATAGGGGCATCGACTGTTCCGGTGTCCTCACGGAGATTACCGAGAACAATCGCGCGGTATTCACGCTCGAAGCTGTGTTCTTTTATCTGTTCGGCGAGCTTCAAGTGAGATGAGTCGTTTTTCGCGACGATTAAAAGTCCGCTTGTATCCTTGTCAATTCGATGGACGATTCCGGGACGGATAACGCCGCCTATTCCGGAAAGTGAGTCGGCGCAGTGATAGAGCAGGGCGTTGACAAGCGTACCGTCGGGATTGCCTGGCGCCGGATGAACAACCATTCCCCGGGGCTTATTTACGACGAGCAGGTCGGAGTCCTCATAAACGATATCGAGGGGAATGTTCTGCGGTACGGCATCGTCGCTTATCGGCTCGGGAAGCTCGGTTTCAACCTCATCGCCAAGTCTTAAACGGTAGTTTTTGGCCGGATATTTGCCGTTTACGGTGACGTTATCCGTGGAGATAAGCTTTTGCGCCGACGAACGGGTTATATTTTCTGTTTCGCTGATGTAGATGTCAAGGCGTTTGCCGACATCTTCGATAGTTATTATGTTCATATTCTCCTATAAAAATCCCTCGGTCGGCGACCGAGGGATTATCGGTTTAGTTTTCTGACGAGTGGTCGCCCGTCTTATTTTTGCGTGATTCGGCGATGTCGTCCAGAATAATCTTCAAAAAGACAATCGCACATCCGATACACACAAATATATCAGCTACATTAAAAACAGCAAAATTAATCAGACGAAAATCGATAAAGTCTACAACATAGCCGACAAGAAATCTGTCAATCATATTTCCGATGCCGCCGCCGGCAATAAGTCCGAGACCGAGAAAAAGGATTCGGCTGTAATACTGTTTTTTAAATGAGGCGAGCATAAAAGCTATGATTGCAAGTATAGCTACAGTTGATATTACCATGAAAACCCAGCGGTGATTCTTCAACATTCCGAAAGCCGCGCCGCGGTTTTCTACATATGTCAGGTGAAGAACGCTATCAATAATCGGGTGAGTGTTGATAGGCTTCAGATAAAGCACAGCAAGGTATTTTGTCAGCTGATCGAGTCCGATAACTGCCGCTATCGGCAGAAGCCAAAGAAATCTCATTAACCTACAACCGACTTGCAGCGACTGCACAGGCAGGATTCGCCGTCCTTGTGAGTTTCAGTGGAATATTTCCAGCAACGGTCACACTTTTCACCGTCTGCCTGCTCAACCTTAACTCCGATTCCGCTTACGGTTTCACTGTAAGCATCAGCAGGAGCGGCACCCTCGATAACGGTTACACCGCTTACGATGAAGATGTCTTCAAGCTCGGTTGCAAACGAATTAAGTGTTGCGTATGTGTCAGCGTGAGGAGCCCAAATAGTGAGCTTCGCATCGAGCGACTTACCGATGAGCTTATCAGCACGGGCAATTTCAAGAGCCTTCATAACGTCGTCGCGGAGATTAAAGAGCTTTTCGTAGCCATCTTCGATACCGTCGAAGCAGAGTGACTCATCGTATTTAGGCATATCGTTGAGGAATACGCTTCTTGTATCATCGCTCTCAACGTGCTTCATAGATGCCCAAATTTCCTCTGCGGTGTAGGAAAGCAGGGGGGCTGTAATTCTTGTAAGTGCAGAGAGGATATGATACATTGCAGTCTGTGCCGCACGGCGTGTCTTGGAGTCAACAGCCTCAACGTAGAGTCTGTCCTTTGTGATGTCGATGTAGAGCTTCGACATATCAAGTGTGCAGAAGTTTGCAATGGCATGAACAACGATATGGAAGTCGTAGTTATTGTATGCGGTGTGAGCTTCCTTAACAAGCTTGTTAAGGCGAGCGAGTGCCCACTTGTCGATAGGCTCAAGCTCGGAGAGGGGAAGCATATCCTTATTAGGATCGAAGTCTTCGCCGATTTTTCCGAGGTTTGCCATAATAATTCTGGCTGTATTACGGAACTTTCTGTAGGTTTCAGAGAACTGCTTGAAAAGGTTATCTGAGCAGCGTACGTCAACTGTATAGTCGCTGGATGCAGCCCACAGACGGAGAAGATCCGCGCCGTATTTCTTGATTACGTCTTCTGGATAAACCGAGTTGCCGAGCGATTTGTGCATTGCTTTACCTTCGCCGTCAACAACCCATCCGTGTGTGAGCACCTGCTTATACGGTGCCCCCTGACCCTTTGCACCGACAGCAGTGAGAAGGGAAGACTGGAACCAACCGCGGTACTGGTCACCGCCCTCAAGATAGAGGTCAGACGGCCACTGCATACCGTTCCAGTGAGAAAGCTCGCCATCCTCGAGAACAGCAAAATGAGTTGAACCGGAGTCGAACCAGCAGTC
>JAZQXA010000080.1:0-9305 GCA_045632605.1 Candidatus Flemingiibacterium sp.
GTGTTAAGGCGTATGTACCGAATGTCATTCTTTCGGTCGTACGCGGCGCAATTCCCGACAGCGATATTGACATCTGTCAAACCATCGCTGACAGTGTCGGGGTTACTCTTCGCGTGCGCGAAATGCTTTAAACAAGATAAATCCTGCCCCAAACAATGGAGCAGGATTATTTTTATTATTCTTTGCTGATTCTCTTTTTCTGCCAGGAGAATTTTCCGCACTTGGGGCACTTCATATATCTGGTTCTGCCCATGTGCATCGCCCAGAACACGCTGTTAAATCCCGGGACATATCTGTGTCCGCATTTTGCACACTCATAGTAACCAGCAATCTGCTCGATTCGCAGAGCAAATATAATGCCAATCATGCAAATTACAAAGCCTGACACAGCAATCAACACTCGAATCCAGTCTGCCATGTCAAAGAATGCCGCAACTAACGAAGATCCGAGAAGTATAATAACCGAAAATGTACCTATCAGTATTTCAAGCGACAGAAGCTGGCTGTCATTCTGCTCCTTTTGCTTGACCATTTCAAGGAGCATCTGTTCCGATTTTTCATTGTAATTATCCATTTTGACTACCTCCCCGTTTAATAAATCATTAACTGTGATTCCAAGTTCACTGCAAAGCAGAAGCATGATTGAAGAATCTGGCATTGATTTTCCCGTTTCCCACTTTGATACAGCTCTGTCAGTGACGTTCATTTTTTCAGCAAGCTGCATTTGCGTGAGATTCTTGCCCTTTCTGCATTCGGCTATGAACTTTCCAATTTTAATTTGATCCATCAGGTGTCCTCCTTTCAGTTACATTCTACACGGTTTTCGCGAGAAAATCCACACACTAACGGTTGATTCGGGGAATATCAACCGTCAGTTGGGTGAAAAATCAAAGTCTTTCAAAAAACTCGGCAAGCTCTCTTGCTGAATCGGCAAGCTCCTTTACACCAATATGAACCGTATCCGGCGAGAATTTCGACAGATGCTGATCCGCTTCAAGCGTGAAATATCCGTTATATCCGATTTCTTTAAGAGCCTTCACTATGGCATCAAAGTCCATGTCCATAGAACGCGGAATCGCATGAGAATCGTGCCACTTGTCGTTGTCATGAATATGTAATGCACCAAGACGACTTCCGAGAGCATGAATAAGCTCAACTGCATTTGTTCCCGTGCCTCTCATCTCGGCATGACCAAGGTCAAGGCAAGCGATAAAAGAGCTGTCATTAACTGCATCAAGATGTGCATTAAAGCTTTCGGGAGTCATGCACGCCGCAAAGCTCACCTGATTCTTTTCAGAGTCCCAGCACCACATATTCTCAGTGGCAATTTTTACACCGTGCTCCTTTGCAAAAGGAAGAAGTTCAAAATACATTTCCGCATTTTTTTCGGGAGAAGCATTATTATCCGGATGAATTACGCAAATTTTCCCTCCGGCGATTGCCGTACACTCAATTGCTCTCTTGAGGAAAGAACGTATTTCTTTGCAATATACCGGAAACGGCGCGTGCGACTGGTTGCATTCAATACCGCAGTCACGTCCCACCTGAGCAAGCCGTTTGGCAAATTCGGCATAACCGTCACCTGACAGAGGATGCGAGCTTTCAATAACACATCTGTTTTTGTAGTCAAAGCGCGCCATATCAAACATCGAAAAATCCCAGCCGTCAAATCCTGCTTTTGCAATAAGTTCAATTGCACGTTCTTCGCCGACATGTTTTGCGCATGATGCTATTTCCGTTGATATTTTCATATATCCTACCTCATATAAATCTGATTATTACCATTATACATCCTTTTTATTTCGCTGTCAACCTTTGAGAATAATAAAATACTGCCGATTTGTGTAAAATTCCACTTGCATTTGGTGACATAATGTGATATAATATAATGAATAATTATTTTTATTTCTGAAAGGAAGAACAGCTATGCTGCCACAAGTTGAACAAATCGCCGCCAGAGTGCGTGAGCTGCGCGATATACTTGATATTGATGCAAATACAATCGCCGAAAAAATCGGCGTAACACGTGAAGTTTACGACGCATACGAAAACGCAGAATGTGATATTCCCGTCGGAAAGCTCTATTCGATAGCCACTGAGCTCGGGGTTGACCCGACTGTGCTTCTTCTCGGTGATCAGCCGCGCATGGTTGACTACACCCTCGTTCGTCAGGGCAACGGACTCGATGTTGAGCGCTACGCCGGTTACAAATTCTCGTCGCTCGCATATAATTATATTGATCGCGAGATGGAGCCGATGATTGTTACACTCGATCCCGACAGCAAAACTCCCGACCTCGTAACACACGCCGGACAGGAATTCAACATGGTGCTTGAGGGCACTGTTGCCGTGCAAATCGGTGACCGCGAATTTATTCTGCGCGCCGGAGATTCAATTTACTTTAATCCGACAATTCCCCACGGTCAGCGCGCCATCGGAACAGTGTCAAAATTCCTCACTGTCATTAACGAAAACATGAAAAGAACTAAATAAAGGACACGAAAAATGAACTTCTTATCAAAATTTCTGCCAAGAATCGACTTTGAAAGCTATGAGGATTTCAAGGCGAATTATAAATTAAACATTCCGGAAACATTCAACTTCGGTTATGATATCGTCGATGAATATGCACGTCTTGAACCGTCGAAGCCGGCTCTTATCTGGCTCAACGACGATGGAGATGAAAAGCACTTTTCTTTCGGTGATGTTAAAGAACAGTCTGACCGTATTGCAAATCTCCTCGTTTCGCTCGGAATCAAAAAGGGTGAGCGCGTAATGCTTATTTTAAAACAGCGTCCCGAGGTTTGGTTCACCCTTGTGGCACTCTGCAAAATCGGTGCTGTTGCAATTCCCGCATCTTTCCAGCTTACCGAAAAGGACATCGTTTACCGCTGCGAAGCGGCTGAGGTCAGAATGTTAATTGCCTCAGAGGATGAGGTTATAATCGGTCATATCAGAAACTGCCGCGAAAAATGTACAACGCTTCGTCATGTCGGACTTGTCGGTGATGACATTTCCGCACGTTTTGGCGATGAATTTCTCGATATGCGTGCTCTGACTAAAGAAGCCTCCGCCGAATGGACTCGTCCGACAGGTGATGCGGCAACTAAGAATCTCGACACCATGCTCATGTATTTCACCTCCGGCACTTCGGGAATGCCAAAGATGCTTACTCATAATTTCCTCTACCCTATCGGTCACATAACCACTGCACACTATTGGCAGAAGGTTGAGGACGAAGGCAGACACTTAACCGTTTCCGACTCCGGCTGGGCAAAGTTTGCCTGGGGTAAAATTTACGGTCAGTGGATTTGCGGCGCTGTTAATGTTGCTTACGACACCGATAAATTTGTTCCGGCAAAGCTGCTTGCGGCTATTAACCACCTGAAGCTGACGACATTCTGTGCACCGCCGACAATTTATCGTTTTCTCATCAAAGAAGATATGTCCGGCTGTGACTTTTCGACAATTCACCACTGCGGAACAGCAGGTGAACCGCTTAATCCCGAGGTCGTAAAACGCTTTAAAGAAGCAACCGGTCATACTATATACGAGGGCTTCGGTCAGACCGAAACGACCGTCATTCTCGCAAACTTCGGCTGGGACGAAATCAAAGTCGGTTCAACCGGAAAACCGTCGCCGATATACGATATCGACATAGTTGATGAAGACGGCAATCCTTGTGAAGACGGTATCGTCGGCTCAATCGTAATCAAAAATGCAGGAGAGCACCCGACGGGACTATTTATGGAATACTATAATGCCCCAGAAGCAATGGCTCGCTCATGGAAGAACGGAGTATATAACACCGGAGATATGGCATGGCGTGACTCAGACGGTTACTTCTGGTTTGAAGGAAGAAACGATGACGTTATCAAGTGTTCGGGTTATCGAATCGGTCCGTTTGAGGTTGAAAGCGCACTGCTGACTCATCCGTCCGTACTCGAATGTGCTGTAACCGCAGTTCCGGACCCGGTGCGCGGTCAGGTCGTTAAGGCGACAATCGTTCTCGCAAAGGGCTGGAAGGACAAAGCCGGAGATGAGCTTAAAAAGGAGCTTCAAAACCATGTTAAGGTTACAACCGCTCCGTACAAATATCCCCGTGTTGTCGAGTTTGTCGATGAGCTTCCGAAGACAACAAGCGGAAAGATTCGCCGTGTTGAAATCCGTCAGAACGATGCGGAGAAAAAATAATGGTATTCGATAAAAATTCAGCACCGATACTCGTTGTGCTCGGTCAGTCCAATGCACACGGACATAATACACATTTGCCCGAAAATCAGATAATACATACTCCAATGAAAAACGTCCGCGGTCTGCACCGTGAATTCAATCAGGCATACGGTCTTGACGATGTTACATGGAGCGGCTTCACCACAGACGGAATGAACCTCGGAGAAACGCAGGACGACACCTGCTGTCTTGCCAATTATTTTGCCGCTATGTGGCAGTCCGCAATTGACAGCGGAGCTGATTTGCCCGACCTTTATGTGATTCAGATTTCAATCGGTGCACAGGGCGTCGCGCAGTATGAAGCGCATTCATGGAATATGTGGTATGCATTCCGTGAACCGATTATGAAGCCGGGAAAGCTCGGTGAATGCGACATTTCGCTCTACCCGCTTGCAACGGAAATACTTTCCCTTGCCTATATGAACCTTATCGCAAACGGCAAGCATCCGCAGGTTATCGGACTCCACTGGAATCAGTATGAAACAGAATGCCACACCGGCTCAAAGGCGCTTAACGATGCCGAGGCTAACTACAAAAACCTTTTTTGGGGACTGTTCACCGCACTCGGCTCAAATGCCGTCGGTACGGGCATCCCGTTCTACCTTTACCGTCCGCTCACAGAAAATTATGAACCGAGCCGCATCGCCCGTATGAATGATATTTTTGAGGGCTTCAAATCATCACTCACAGATTGTAAAATCATTGACTTGCGAGAAACAAAGCTCTATACGGACGAAAAAGGAACCCACGGCATTTTTCAGCCGGATGGAATTCACTACACGCCACAAGCACATTATGAATTTGCAAAACGGCAGTGGGATGATTTATTCGGAAAATCCGAATAAATTTCATTTACAAAGACTATACTCCAAGACAGCACGATGCAACGCATTGTGCTGTAATTATCATTACTGAAAGGAGTTATTAAACCGCAATGGGAATTGATACAAAAATGACTCGTACATGGGCGGAGATTGACCTTGCCGCCGTACGTCAGAACTATAATTCTGCCGCAGCATATGCAAAATCCTGCGGTGCAAAATTAATTGCAGTTGTCAAAGCCAACGCATACGGTCACGGTGCAGCAAACGTCGCCCTGGAGCTTGAAAACAGTTGTGCAGCAAACTTTTTTGCAGTCGCCACGTTTCAAGAAGCACTTGAGCTGACAACCGCCGGAATAAAATCACCTGTGCTTATTTTAAGCGAAATTCATCCATCACTTTACCGTGAGCTGGTGACTTATAAAAAAATCATTCCTACAGTATTTCAGCTTGAGTCCGCCCGTGCACTTTCCGCAGCAGCTAATGAACACGGCGTCACCGCTTCATGCTTCATCGCCTGCGACACGGGTATGTCACGCATCGGAATCGAATGTACATCTCCCGAAAAAGCGGCAGCCGGAGTCGAGCTTGCCGCCGAAATTTCGAAGCTTCCCGGCATAAAAGTTGACGGGATATTCAGCCATTATGCCTGTGCCGACCAGCTCGATAAAGCCTCTGCACTCCATCAGACGGAGATTTTCGATGACTTCACAAAAAAGCTTACTGAACGCGGTATATGTCCGCCGCACATCAGCATCTGCAACAGTGCGGCACTAACCGAAGCCGAGTTCACCAATAAATACGACATTGCACGCGAGGGAATCAGCCTTTACGGCTATTATCCATCGCCTGAAACCAAGCGTGTGCTTCACTTAAAACCGGCGATGGCACTTCGTACACGTGTCACCGCTATAAAAACACTTCCGGCAGGCACTGGAATCAGCTACGGACACACCTTCGTTACCTCGCGCGAAACGAGAGTCGCAACACTTCCCGTTGGATACGCAGACGGCTATCCAAGACTGCTCTCCAATAAGGCAGGCGTTATAATCGACGAAAAATATGCACCCATTCTCGGTCGTGTCTGCATGGACCAGATGATGGTTGACGTAACCGATATTCCATCTGCAAAAGTGGATTCCATCGCAACATTAATCGGTGCAGATGAGCGTGTGCGAGCCGATAAACTCGCCGAAATGATGGGAACAATTTCATATGAAATTCTCTGCGGAATCTCCTCACGTGTTCCACGAACATACGTCAACTCGTATAAAAGCGTAAACGCCGATTAATTTTTCAAAAATAATAAGTTTTTTTCAAAAAACTATTGCAATTTGGGAAAAAATATGTTATACTATGGTGTATGATATAAAACCGCATGGCAAAATCCATGCAAATATTTTATGAGAGGTGTTTATCATGAAGGAAGGACTCCATCCCGAATACAAAGAAGTTACAATTAAGTGCGCTTGCGGCGAAACCGTTGTAACCCGTTCTACCAAGGGCGACATGAGAGTTGAAATTTGCTCCAAGTGCCACCCGTTCTTCACCGGCAAGCAGAAGCTTGTTGATGCAGGCGGACGTGTAGATAAGTTCAAGAAGCGTCTTGAACAGGCGAAATAATTATTTCGTTCTTATGGGGTATGAAGCGTCTTTTTTGGCGGCTTCATATCCCTTTTTCGTTTTATTTAAACACCCCTGAAACGGAGGCACAGAATTATGGAAGATTTTGAAAGAGCCGTACTTGTCGCGGTTAATACAGATAAAATGAAAGATGGCGAGTGCGAAACCTCGCTTGCCGAGCTTGAAAGACTGCTCGACACCGCCGGCGGAAGCGTGTTTGCCAAGATGGTGCAGTCGCTCGACTCGCCGAATAACCGCACCTGCATTGGAAGCGGAAAACTTATTGAACTTTCCGACCTCTGCAAAGCTAATGACATAAAGCTCGTCATTTTCGATCTTGAGCTTTCGCCTATGCAGATACGCAATATTGAGGACGGAATCGACTGCGACGTAAGAGTGCTCGACCGTTCAATGCTGATTCTCGATATATTCGCACTTCATGCAACTTCCCGTGAGGGTAAGCTGCAGGTCGAGCTTGCACAGCTTAAATATACCGCTCCGCGACTCACCGGTAAGGGAACAGAGCTTTCCCGACTCGGCGGCGGTATCGGTACACGAGGTCCCGGTGAATCCAAGCTTGAAACCGACAGACGTCACTTAAAACGCCGTGAGGAACAGCTCAACGCCGAGCTCGACGACCTCGAACGAGGCAGACTGACAAAACGTAAAGCCCGCGAGCGTTCGGGAATTACAAAGGTTTCAATCGTCGGTTATACCAACGCAGGAAAATCAACCCTGCTCAACAAGCTCACCGATGCCGGAATCCTCGCAGAGGATAAGCTCTTTGCAACTCTTGATACAACAACAAGAAAATTCACACTTCCCTGCGGCGTTGATATTCTTCTGACCGATACGGTCGGATTCATCCGTAATCTGCCGCATCATCTCATCAAGGCGTTCAAATCAACCCTCGACGAAGCGGTCTGGGCGGATATCATCCTCATAATAATCGATGCATCAGACCCGGAAGCAATGAGTCAGCTCGCCGTCACAGAAAAGCTCCTCGCTGAGCTTATGGAAAAGTCCGATTACGGCACAGCCAAGCCGACATTGTATGTATATAATAAATGTGACCGTGCGGAGCTTGGATTCGGACATTTAGCAATTGACCCCGACAAAAATTCCGTTGCGGTTTCAGCTCTCACCGGTGAAGGACTCGACGAGCTGATAAACAAGCTCGAAATTATGGTTCAAAACGGTAAGACCGATGAAACATTCATCATCCCAAATTCGGATGCAGGTGTTGTTAATCGCTTGTACGCTTCAGCCGAGATAATTGATATCGACTACGGAAGCGATGTTATCACAGTCCGCGCAACGGTTGACGCAAAAACACGCGGACAGTATGACAAATACAGAGTGAAAAAAGACGGTGAATCAGATGGCGAAGAAGACGAAGAATATTGATATCCCCGTAGCTGAAGTGCCGCGCACATACACCACGCTCGAACGTGAAGCATCGGCTGAATTTACCGAGAAAAAATCGGTATTTATCGGGTACGCCTGCCCTGTAAAGACAGAAGCACAAGCGGCTGAATTTATCGCTAAAATAAGAAAAAAGCACGCCGATGCAACTCATAATTGCTATGCATATCAGTTGAACGGCGGCGGTATTGCACGCTACAGCGACGACGGTGAGCCGCAAGGTACAGCCGGCGTTCCGATACTTGATGTTATCAAAAAAAGCGGAGCGGACGACTGCTGTGTAGTCGTCACACGCTATTTCGGCGGAATTCTGCTCGGTGCAGGCGGACTTGTCCGTGCATATGCAAACGGCGCAAAAATAGCCCTTGATGCAGCGCACATTGTGACATACGAAAGCTATACTGAATTTCGGCTTGTCTGCGATTATTCGGCTTATCAAAAAATAAACTACGAGTTCCCCAAATACGGCATCATAGTTGATGCAAGCGATTTCGGCGGCAATGTGACGCTCCGACTTGCAATAAAAGCGACAAAGTACACTGAATTTTCAGAGAAGCTCGCAGAAATGTTTGCCGGCAGTATTGTCCCCGAAGTGCTTGGCGAGAGATTTGATTTTAGGTAAAGAGGTTTCACGTATAGGAGTTACGCGGCTTTCCCCGACGAAAGCCTGGCAAAGAACTTTATTGGACGCTATCGCTTCACAGAGGCTTTGCATAACCCCTTCGAGGTTACTCTCTCGGTAGTCGAGGCTCGCCTCGCTCCGGCTCATCCGCCTGCGCTCGAGTCTCGCTGCGGCGCCGCTTCGCTACCCAACGACCGCGAATGGAAACCGTTCCTTTACTGACACCAATCTGCTTTACTCAAAGTACAATTTACCGTATCTATAATTTACAAATCGCAAATATCGTTTTTACATTCAGTCACTGCCAATGACAGCCCCAATGCACGCAAAATCATTATTAAAATATAAAAATCCGGGCATATCCCAATATCTTCCATCTTTGCGATAACAGATACCTCTACCCCACTCTTTTCTGCCAATTCTTCGCGACTAAGGTTTTGATATCTTCTGTGAAACATTATAGCAGCAACAATCGAATCCGCTTCATAACGAGCCTTCATTAAAAGCTCTGCTCTTTCTTTAAAACTTTTTTCCATAATTGTATTTCCTCCTAAATTTTGATATACAATTACATTATATCT
>JAZQXA010000081.1:0-26213 GCA_045632605.1 Candidatus Flemingiibacterium sp.
AGCTCGTCATATGCCGCTCTAGCCGCAGTAAGGTCCGCATAGTTTGTTACAAGCTCTTTCTGCTCAGCAGTGAGTGCACCGTATGCTCCTTCAGCCGCTGCAATTGCGTCACCGGAATCGAGTGTTACTTCGCCGATTGCTTCAATTGCATCGATTACTGCGTCAACTGCCGCCTGGTCTATATATGCTCCATTATAGGTTATTTCAAGATTCTTAACACCGATTGCCGCGTCGTCTGCCGCAAATACGAGAGCAGACTTCGCAATGCTTTCGGTAAGAGTGAAGTTGAGAGTAACAGAAGTCCAGCTTTCGGAGTTAATGATTACGCTCTCACCAAGTGATTCCCCGCCAACGGTTACGCCAAGAGCGGTTGTGTTACCGTCAGACAGAAGAGTTTCGTAGTCGCTTGCAAATTCATACTTGTCAAAGTCAATGGCTTCGTCCATTATGAAATCGCCCGTGATGCTGTAAACGCCAGCTGTGAGAACTTCGTCGCTTGCGAAGCTGAATGCACCATCCGGAACTGCGGTGTATTTATCCTCGGTCACAGCTTCAACAGAGAACTCCTTGAGAGTGTTCTTATCCTGCGAAATGCTCCAACCTGCACCGTTTTCGAGAAGAGCATCTGCGTTAACTGCAAGATTTTCGCTTGTGCCCTTCTTTATGATTACGAGATCCTTGATGTCGATCGGAGCAAAGCTAACGCCCTGTCCGCTTCCCTTGAAGTTGATGGTGCCGGTAAATCCGGTAACGGCGTAAGGACCAAATTCAGTCCACTCTGCGGTAACGGGTATCCAGTTTGAAACGCTTACATTATTGGAAGCTGTTCCTGCACGTACAACCGCAGGATAGAATTTAATGGTTTCGGATTCGATATAAGAATTGGTGCGTGCCTTGAAGGAAATTACATAGGTTGCGCTTGCATCCCAGCTTACTGCTGTATTTGTGTAAGCGAAATGGTCTTCGTTGTGGTCACGACCGCTGATACGGATGTAGCTGTCCGCCTCGGGCATTACATACTCGAGATTTTCGCCGTTTACGCCAACAAGTTCTTCATTGATATACTCGTTACTGTTTGTGATAACGAGATTCTTGACGCCGAGTGCAACCTCATCGCCTGCCGAGAATACGATGTCGGACAGTGCGGTGTAACCGTCTGTTGCAAACTCAAAGGTTACTGTTGTCCAAGCCTCGGAGGTGATGATAACGCTTGCTTCATCATTAACACTTACGCTGAGAGTGGTTGTATTGCCGTCGGAGAGAAGTGTTTCATAGTCGCTTGCAAATTCGTATTTACCGAAATCAACTGCTTCATCAACGATGAAATCACCGCTGATGTAATAAGTGCCTGCCGGAAGAACCTCATCGCTTGCAAAGCTGAACGAGGATGTTTCAACAGCCGCATACTTTTCAGCAGTCTGTTCTGCAACGAAAAGTGTCTTTAAGCTGTTCATATCCTGCGAAATGCTCCAGCCTGCACCTGCGGTGAGAAGACTTTCAGCGTTGAACGCAAGATTTTCGGTTGTGCCCTTCTTAACGATTGTGAGATCCTTGATGTCAAACGGTGCAAAGCTGAGGCCCTGTCCGCTTCCTCTGATAACAAGAGTACCGCCAAAGCCGGTTACTTCATACGGACCAAATTCAGTCCATTCTGATTTAAGGAGCATCCAGTTTGTGATGCTTGTATTATTGGAAGCTGTTCCTGCACGGATAGCCGCAGGAGAGTAGCTTGTGGTTGCGGATGTAATATAATCGTTGGTGCGAGCCTTGAGTGAAATTACATAAGTTGCGCTTGCATCCCAATCAACAAGTGTATTGGTATACTTGATGTGGTCTTCGTTGTGGTCACGGCCGCTTACATGGATGTATGAATCGTCATCCTCGGAAATTACATATTCCGGATATTCGCCGTTTGCATCAACAAGGTCTGTGTTGTAGTATTCGGAAATATCGGAGATAACAACGTCCTTAACGCCGATTGCGCTGTCTGCCGCAAAGATGATGTCGGACTTTGCAACAGTACCGTCGGAGGTAAGCTTGAAGGTTACTTTTGTGAAGTTTTCAGTGCCAACGGAAACACTTGCTTCGCCATCAACTGTTTCGAGTGAAACGCCGTTAACACTTACGCCGAGCATTGTTACGTTGCCATCGGAGAGAAGTGTTTCATAATCGCTTGCAAACTCATACTTATTGTAGTCAGTTGCTTCATCCATAATGAACTCACCGGTGATGTAATAAACGCCAGCCGGGATGATTTCATCGCTTGCAAAGGTGAACGAGCCGCCGGGAACAGTTGCATATTCGGTGTCAGCCTCTTCTGCAACGGAAAGTGTCTTTAAGCTGTTCATATCCTGCGAAATGCTCCAGCCTGCACCTGCGGTGAGAAGACTTTCAGCGTTGAACGCAAGATTTTCGGTTGTGCCCTTCTTAACGATTGTGAGATCCTTGATGTTGATCGGTGCAAAGCCTACGCCCTGTCCGCTTCCTCTGAAAATAATGTTGCCGTTAAATCCGGTTACTTCATACGGACCGAATTCAGTCCACTCTGCGGTAACGGGAATCCAGTTTGTGATGTTAGCCGTTCCGTCATCAGTTGTACCTGCGCGGATAGCAGCTGGATAGCCTTTAACGGTTGAATCTTCGGACGCTATATATTCATCGGTGCGCGCCTTAAGAGTGATTACATATGTTGCGCTTGCGTCCCATTCAACAGTTGTGTTAGAATATTTGAAATGGTCTTTGTTGTGGTCACGACCGCTCACGCGAATGTAAGCATCGTCATCCTCAACGGTCTTTATATAAACCACTTCGCCGTCTTCTGTAACAAACTCATCGGAAAGCTTGCCTGTAAGAACGGTGTTGATCTTATAGTCAAGTGCCGCAACGCCGTCAAGCTCAAAGGTGAACTCGGACATAGCGATAGGCTCGGTTACTGTAAACGAATATTCAATGTCTGTCCATGTGTCGGCATTGATTGTAAGCTCATCGATAACCTCGCCGCCGAAGTATGCAGTGAGTGCCGCATTGTTGTTATTCTCGGAAATCTGATACTGGTTCTTCATCACGAGCTTTGCATGGTCATACCATCCAAGGCGGAAGGAAGCGTTGAGAGTATACTTGCCGGGAGCAAGCATTTCTTCGGAGCCGGTGAGAACAACAGTTTCGCCAAGTCCGTCGAGAACAGCCTCAGTCTGAGCAAAATCCTTGCCGCCGACTGTTACGGTTGTTTCGGTTGTAGGGATTACAACGCGGTTATAAACCTCGTCAGCCTTTGCGGTCTTCAGCACAAGGTTGTTTGCGTTCTTAGGCGACCATGTGCCGTCAACAGTGAAGGATTCGCCGATGGGGTTATTATCGTTATCAATGGGTGTGAATGTGATATCGGATACATCAAATGTCACAATATCCTCTGCACCGTTGTAATGACACTGGAAATAAAAGTCCCCCGAAGTACCTGTGACAACAGGACACTCAAATTTCTGCCATTCAGATGTGATATTAAAGTGTCTTTCAAAGCGCATGTTGTTGATACCGGTGCAGTAGAATCTGAGTGTCTGAAGGCTTGTTGCATCAGCGTCAGCGGGAACAAGATCCTCGTTGACTGCCTGGTTTATCTGGGGAAGCGAGCGAAGCCAGAAGGTTACATTGTATCTTGCGGCTCCGAGAGCAGATGCGGGAGCGGTGTATTTTGCACCGTCCTCACCGGTGAGGTTGTAAACACGGTAGAAATAGTCATCAGCTGCAGTATTGGCAGACTGATCGATTTCAACCGTTTCAAGAGTGGTGTCACCGCTTGTCGCGGTAAACGTTGCGGATGCATCTGTGTCGTCAGAAGCAAACGCGATTGTCGGTAAACTTGATGTAACAAGCAAAGCCGACAAAACTAATGATAAAATGCGCGGTTTTTTCATGGTTTTTTCCTCCAAAAAATATTTATTTTAGCTTCTCGCTAATAATAACAATTTTATAAAACTATGATCTTGCGCTGCTTATTTAAGAAAAATTTCGATAACGGGAACAAGTGTATTGGGCTTTATGTCGGGAAGCTTGAAAGTAACTGCGGTATCATCCTTACATCCGCCAAGCATGTGGCCCTGTGCGGCAATGCTGCCCTCAGTGTAGAGAATCTCGCTTCCGTCATGTAAGAACTGTGCATAGTCGATCTTTCCGGCAAGTCCGCTGACAAGAATTGTCTTATACGGATATGCGAACAGATGCAGATACAGACGCTTGCCGTCCTCGCTCTGTGTGAAGCGGCAGTCAAGCGGCAGTCCCTTAAGGAATTCCGGTTCTGCCATTGTACAGCCGTAAATTGAACGGCTATTATACTTCATCCAGTCAGCGTAAACCTTAAGTGCTTCTTCGGCACGGTAATCTATATATCCGCGCGATGTCGGTCCGACGTTCATAAGCAGATTTCCGCCGATTGAAACCATATTAACGAGCATACGGATGAGCATTTCCGGTGATTTCCAGGTCTGTTCATCACGGAAATATCCCCACGAGCCGGAGAAGGTATGACATCCCTCCCATGTAACAAGCTCGCCCGTTTCCTCATGACGCAGCCACTCGAGCGGCTGATACTGCTCGGGAGTCCAGAGATCCTGCTCGATATGAGTACGGTTATTGATAATAATTCCCGGCTGGAGCTTGCGGATAAGTGCAATAAGCTCCTCTGCTTCCCACTCGTCCTTACTCTTGTTGACCATAGTCATCCAGGGTCTGTCCTCCGGAATGGTACGGCCTGTATATGAAAAGTCAAACCAGATAATATCAATATCACCGTAATTTGTGAGAAGCTCGGTAACCTGGTCGCGCATATACTTCGTATATTTTTTCATATCGCGTCCGCGGTTTATTTCTTCGCCGTTCTCATCGTGACGTCGAGGATGGAAATAATCAAGCGGAAACTCCGGATGATGCCAGTCAATGAGAGAATAGTAAAAACCGATGCGTATTCCCTCTGCACGGAAAGCATCCACATATTCGCGAAGAAGATCACGTCCGGCGGGGGTATTTGTGCACTTGTAATCTGTATATTTCGAATCAAACATACAGAAGCCCTCATGATGCTTCGCAGTGAACACGGCATATTTCATGCCAGCAGCCTTTGCCTTCTTTGCAAGGTCCTTTGCATCATACATATCGGGGTTAAAATACTTAAAATACTTATCGTATTTTTCCTCCGGTATAAGCTCGAAGTTTTTTATCCACTCATGGCGTGCAGGCATTGAGTAAAGTCCCCAGTGGATAAACATACCGAAGCGGTCATGACGAAACCATTCCGTGTTGCCCGGTGTTTTTCGTGTTACATAGCTTGACATATAAATTTTCTCCTTTGTAATCATATCGCCGCTCTGACGCAGCTTTTCACATACCGTTTTTTAAGAGAATTTATTTTAGCTGTACCCGCATTCAAAAGCAAGCGGCAGCTAACCGTTCAATTTTTTAGTATAAAAATAAATTCCTTATTATCCGTCTATTTTAGCGAACGCATCATTGAAAGCCTCAATCTCTGCTTGTGCACCGGGAGAATACGATGCAAGATGAGAAGCCATGGAGAACGAAGGTTTAGATGCAATATGCTTACCACCGGTATAAAAGAGCTGGTGCATATTTCCGTCGTATCCAAAGTAGTTCATGCCTGCATCAAACACAGCATTATCGAAAATAAGGGAAAGCATTTCCTTTGATTCATTATCACGCGAGAGCTTTTCGCCAAGCATGATATCAAAGTATGCAGGGATAACCGCATCGTCGCTGTAGTATGCAAGAAGCTCGATAACCTCGCCTATCATATCCGTATTCTTAGCATTCTTGGGCACGCACATAAGGCCTGACCAGTTAAGCGCATAGTAAGAATCCTGATTCTCATCGAGCTTGGGATAAGGAAGGATTCCGTATTCAACCTCGGTATCGCGCAAAACATTAAGAGCATTTATTGAAACAATTCCGAACAGCGATTTGCCCTTGTCTATCGAGAGGTCATTATCATAGTTTTGGTCTACGCTATTATAGAGGTAAGTATCCGGACCATTGAAAAGAGCGTTGAGCTTTTCGCCCATTGTATATACACGCTCATCCTTGCCGAATGCAAGCTCAAATTCACCATTATCGTTCTTCTGGGTGAGCAGGAGGCCGGACGAATAGAGGAAATCGCAGAGATACCAGTTATCAGGCATTCCAAAGCCGTATGTATCGTCCATATTCCATCTGCCGTCACCGTTATCTAAGGTTGCAGCATTCATCATTTCCATCATTTTGTCGATTGTCCACTCACCGTTTCTGACGAGCTCATATGGATCTTCAAGATTTAATTCTTCAACCAAACCCTTGTTAAAAAGAATCGCATTGGGGTCCGGAATCAGGAAATCACTTACAGCAAAATACTGATGCCCGGCTAATGAGAGATTTTCGTTCGCACTGTGATTATAATAATCTGCATCAAAATTAATGGTGCTGATAGTATTCATATCATAAAGCAGCCCCTCACTTATTGCTGCAGCATTACCGTTCATACAGTGTGTCAGCGCAAGCTGATAGAGATTATCACCGCTCATATTATCTTCACGAAGTTTGGGGAGAACATCGTATATAGTTGCAACCCATGAGGGAGTTATAGTGACACCGAGATGCTCCTCAACAGTCACCTCACGCTCATAAAGCGCCTTGCTCATTGCGTCTGTACCGGGGTCATCGGCAAAGAAATAGTTGTTATAAAGTCCCCATTCGGGAGCAAGTATCGCAAAGTCTTCGCCATAATCCTTCTTTTCGATACCTGCCGGAAGCTCCTGTTTTTCGGAGTCATCCGTCTTATTCGGATTTTTGCCGTCACCGTCACCGCCGCACGCCGCAAGGGACGCGAGCATAGAAGCAAGCAAAATTGCAGAAATAATTTTTTTCATAATAAATTTCTCCTTATTATAGTTTTGGAGAGAACCCTCTCCTAAAATTTATATATTAAACCAACCGTATGGAATCTATTTTCCCTGAGCCTTCACCCATTTGTGAATTTCGTCTGCAAAGATTTCAGATACACTCTCTCCGAATAAATCGGGAAGCAGTGAAACGCAAGGATATCCGCCGTCAAGAGTTAACAGCATTTTTGAATGCTCAAGGAAATCTGCTTCCTTCGGAACAGGTGTGTTTGTTCCAAGATGGTCAAGATTAAGAATCTTATCGGGGGACGAATATCTGCATACCTTATGATGCTCCTGCGTTACCGCACGCCATTTTCCTTCTTCATCAAACTTAACATCGTTAATACGTAATGTATCACAGTGTCTTGTCGCAAATATATCGGGGATATGCGCTTCAACCTCGACAGTTTCATCTGTTTCCTTAATCACCTTATAAATCATTTCGAGAAGCTTTATCATATCAGATTTGCTTCCGTAAGACATATCAAGCTTGAACTTCATGAATCCCATCGAAATATAGTACGAGAATATTTCTCTGTAATATTTTTCAAGGCAAGCATCGGGACGAAGGAATATCAGCTCCTTGAACATTTCCGATTCGGCATCCTGCTCAAACGGACCACCCAAAAGCTCCGGATGTTCTTTTCCAATTTCGCTTTGAGGTTTTACGGTAAAGGGAGCGAACCACAGTCCGGGATAAAATCCCCTTGCCTTCATATCCTTAACAAGCTGTTCCATATGGGGGAACTTATCCCGGTCAATCTCCCAGTTTCCCCAAATTCTGTTACCGTCTGCGTCATATGCTTTGTCCCAGCCGTAGTCAATTGTTAGTTTTCCTTTGGGAAGCCCAAGACGTTCAATACGGTCCATGTATTCATACACAAATTTTTCGTTCAGGGCATTCTGCGGTGCTATCCCCTCAAGAGCCGCCGTCTTTGACTGGTCGACCCATGTGCAGTATTCAAGTCCGCTCCAAAATTCTTCGGTTTTTCGCGAAGGATATTCTTTCATTATTTCAGCGTTGTAATTCTGCCATTCCTCATACGGATTGCAATTTTCGCTGTAATAGAAAGACTGTCCGGCAGGACAAATTACCGTGAGATTTCTCCAGCCGTCATAAATAAATCTTCCGCCGTTTAAGCTCATGAAGCCGAAGAAGCTGTTTCCTGCAAGAATGACAGGCGAGCCGGATGTACTCGATGAGCGTATGGTTGACGGCTCATAGTCAAATTTATTGTAAGTATAATAAGCATTAGATGCCCAGCTGTTATAAAACGGGAGATACAGCGGCGGTATCACCGAAAAAGTAAACACTGTTTCCTTGTCGCATTTGATAATCATACTTTTTCCCCCTTAACTAAAAAAACAAATAATCTCCGTCCTTATGTGCATAGCTTTGCTCTGCCCCAAGCTCCTCCATCCACTTGCGTGTTTCAAGGGTGGAAAACGGACCTTTGCCGGCAGTTTCCGGGTCGGTACGCTTGTATCTGTTGTTTTCCCAAAGCCACTGCGGCGTGGTGTAAAGACAAATTTTCGGCATTATCAGCTCATAAAATTCCCGGCTTATTCCGTTCTGACCGTGATGCGGCATCTGCAAAATATCGCAGCGGAGCTTTGAGCTGTCACAGTGCTTTAAAAATTCCGCTTCGGCTGTAACATCAAAGTCCCCCATGAAGAGAACATCCCTTTTCGGAAAATGAACGAGAAAAATTATGCTGGTTCCGTTGATGTTTTTGTGTTCACTATAATCACTCGGAACACTTATAAATTCAAGGGTTATGCCGTCAAGCTCGATAATCTGCCCCTTTTTCGGAGTGAGAACCTCAAAGCCTTTATTTTTAACACAGTCGAGAAATCTTGAGTTTATCTCGCTGTCCTCTTGCGTCATAAGCCATTCGGTATCGGGGAAATTATAGCAAAACTTCTTTATCTCTATATCAAAGCCGGCTTTTTCCATCATGCGTGCAGGCGCACCCAGATGATCGGAGTGAGCATGGGTTATAATCCATAGGTCAACCTTTTTGTTACGCTTTGCCAATTCCTCATATAAATTATCGCTGTCCTCGTCGCAGTCATTACCACCGTCGATTACTATTACGCCGCCGTTTGGCGTGTCGATTATGTATGCCATACTCTGCGTGAGAGTACGGTTGGCAATCTGAAATAAGCTTCCGCCACCCAGACCTAAATCCACTTTGTTAAGTATCATGTGATATCTCCTTATCTCATTGCAAATGAGTCAAAGCGACTTTTCGGAACTCCCCGTCATATAGCACATAAACATGACTGAAGCCCACATCACAAAGAAGCTCTCTTGCCGCGTCAAATGAACAGTCAAGGGTATCTGCAGCGTGACTGTCGGAATTAATCATCACCTTGCCGCCGCAGTTTTTGAGTGTATAAAGCAGGCGCTCATGCGGATACGGCGTTGTTCGCACACCTCTCGATATCGCGCCCGTGTTCACCTCGAAAATAACATCGTTTTTCGCCGCCTCCGCCATATATTTGTCGGCAAGCGAAAGGTATTTTTCATCCAGGAAAAACAAGCTGTCATATTTCTCGTCAAATTTTGTAATAAGATCAAAATGCGCCACAATATCCGGTTTTCGCTCTTTTATGTACCAACAGTATTCGCTGTAATATTCGTCTGCAAACCGGACAGCATCGCCGTCAAACAGCTTCAAGCATTCGGAGAAGCACTCAAAATTCGAATCAATCGGATAGCTTTTTCCGTCCTTACACATATAATGCTTTGAACCGATCAGATAATCGAATTTTTCACGCTCCATGTAAACAGTGCTGTCCTCTTCGATTCCAACATAAATCTGTATTTTTTCCTTATATTTTTCCTTAAGACGGGATATTTCGGCAATGTATTCCGTTGGGTCCTTGAGCCCATAGCGAGGTGAATCGCCGTGGCTTGAAAATCCAAGAGCCGCAAAGCCTTTTTCAATTGCCGAAATGACAACCTCCTCGGGTGTGTTTTTGCCGTCGCAGAAAGTGGTATGTGTATGGTAGTTGGTCAGCATTTTCATTCTCCCCTTTCCGTGCTGCTCTTTGTCAAATCGAGTTGACGTATCTATGTGTGTAACCCCCTGCACATTGCCGATAAATGTGCCGGACGTAATTACTATTTTTCATGCGATTTCCGCATAGATTTTGCAATAAAAATTTGCGTCAAAAACCATTATCTCACTTCCGATTATATCATACCGAAACAAAGAAGTCAAGGCTTCAGAAGCGTATCTTATGAAGCAACGCAACGCCATATTACGAAAGGACGCTTATGCTCTGTTTTTTGCCTTACTACGCATATATCTGGCAGTTAACTCCTATAATTTAACAGGGCTTTTCGGCTGCTTATTTTTCACATTTACAGCGTCATAGTTAACCCCAAAAACGCATACGCCCACCTGCAAGATCAAACTGCCGGTGGGCGTAATTATATATACTTATTTTACTGTAAAATTGCAGAACCGCATCGGCTGACCAAGCGCTGCAGATTTGAGCAATTCATTCCCTATTCTTTTTTCTGTATTCTGTAGGGCTGATGGAATATGCAGCTTTAAAAACCTTTGAAAAATAGTTGTAATCGGGTATTCCGCAAGCCCCGGCAATCTCGTTTACCGGAAGACGGGTGGTTTTAAGCAGCTTGCAGGCATATTTGAGCCTGCTTTTTTTAATATATTCGGCAGGAGTGCAAGTGAAATATTCCTTGAAAATCTGATATATCTCGCTGTGAGAGAGTCGGAATTTTGAGCAAAGCCCCACAACCGAAAGAGGGCTTGAAATGTTGTCGAGGATATACTGTTTTATCTGCTCATCTATAGCATTGTTGTGTGAGCGAACAAAATCCCTGAGCAACTCATATCCGGCGCAGACATCTACGATACGGAAGGCGGATCGCAATTTTTTATCAGAAATAACCGGCATACTGCTATAAATAGTTTTCAGCTCCTGAATAAGCTCTGCCGGAAGATTTTTCGGAAGCTCTGGAAACTCCGGTGAATTGCTTTTTTTGACCTGCCCGAGCATCATGAAGCCGATTACCTGCTCGTTATAAATAATAGGCGATACACATTCCTGAAGTCCGGCATGGCAGGTGTAACTATACTGACTGTGAGTTTTTTTGCAGTGCTCAAGCGCGATTTTATCGCAGTCCTTGCATTTTTTGTCCATTTGCTCATTGGTACGCAGAATCTCACAAAAACGGCTGAATTTAGCCGGATAATAGCAAAGTTCGTTTCCCTCCAGGTCGTAAAGACAGGTTTTTATATCGCTTAAATTATAAAAATCATTAAGCAGCGCACCTAAATCTTTTAGCTCAAATTTTGACATAATTAGTATTTCTCCATATAAAATTACCATATTTACATATCAATTATACTATAATCTCCGAAAATAATCAAGTATAATAAAGAAAAAACATCATAAAAAGGAGGGAAAAAATGAATTATTTAAGCATTGATATCGGAACAACGGGGTGTAAATGCCAGCTTTTTTCCGAAAACGGAGAAATTTTAAGCTACCTATTCAGCGAATACGATTTCAAAGAAGCGGACGGCTTCAATTATGTAAATATACACGCAATCGAAGCTCATCTGCGAAGCATGATTTCCGAAATTTCAAGTAAATTTGAGGTTTCATCCGTCTGCGTATCGTCCATCGGTGAATCATTTGCGCTTCTCGACAAGGATGATAATGTTCTCTTTTATCCCATGCTTTATACCGATTCCAGAGGCGAAAAGGAAGCCGAGGAAATCAAATCGGTCATAGGTGAAGAAAGGGCTTTTCAGATAACGGGTGTTGTACCTCACAGTATGTACTCGCTCTCAAAGCTGCTCTATATAAAAAACAATGTACCCGAGGTGTTCAAAAAAGCAGACAAAGTCCTGCTGATTTGCGACTATGTTGGCTATCTTCTGACCGGAGAAAGAGTTATCGACTACGGTTTGGCATCCCGCACCGGTGCTTTTGATATCGAAAAGATGGAGTTTTCAGAGGAAATTTTATCTATGTTCGGTGTTGACCAAAAGCTCTTTTCGACACCCAAGCCGGCGGGAAGCATAGTCGGCAAGATAAAAAAAGATTGGGGCATTGATGCAATTCTCGTGCTCGGCTCTCACGACCAGGTATGCACTTCTCTCGGTGCAGGCGTACTTGATGAGGGTGATGCAGTTGACGGCATGGGAACTGTTGAATGTATCACAACGGTATTCAAAAATAAGCCGGAAAATACAGATATGGGAAAACAAGGATATCCCTGCGTGCCGTACCCGGTGAACGGTCTTTACTGCACATATATTCTCAACTTTTCCTGCTGTTCCACAGTGAATTGGCTGCGAAAAAACATCATGCACGGCTACAAAGGTGACGAGGAGAATTACTTCGCCTATATCGAAAAGGAAATCACCGACAAGCCTACAAACATACTCACTCTTCCCTATTTCGGCGGCGCAAGCACACCCTATCAGGATCTCGGCGCAAAGGGAGCCATCGTCAATCTGACAACGCAGACACGCGACTATGAAGTATTTCAGGCAATGATGGAAGGTACAGCTTATGAGATGCGTTTGAATGCCGAGGTGGTTAAGGCGTACGGGATAACGGTTAAAAACACCGTTGCCACGGGAGGCGGCGCAAACTCCGACAAATGGCTTCAAATAAAGGCGAATATCCAAAATATCCCGATAAAAACCTTACGTTCCTCGGAGGGCGGACTTTGCGGATGTGCCTTACTTCAGGCCGTTGCGCTTGGCGGAGCAAAGAATTTTTATGAGGCAAGAGATATTTTCGTCCGTTATGAAAAAGAATTTGTTCCGAGCGAAGAGGTCTATGCCGCTTACAAAACGCAATATGAAAAATATAAAAAATTATATAAAACTTTAAAGGAGTTTAACTGATATGAAATTTGCACTTTATTTCGGAAATCGAGGATTTATGCCCGGAGAGCTTATCACCGGCGCAAGAGCTGACATGATAAAGGCGCTCACCGATGCAGGATATGAATATATCGCTATGGATGAGAATGCCACCCGTTACGGCGCTGTTGAAACGAGAGATGAAGGACGTCTTTACCACGACTGGCTCAAGAGTCACGAGGGTGAGTATGACGGTGTAATTCTGTGTATGCCCATATTCATTGACGAAAACGGCGCGGTTGCGGCGCTTCAGGACGCCGGTGTGCCGATTCTTATGCAGGCTTACCCGGACGAAATCGGTAAAATGGACTTTAATCACCGCCGTGATGCATACTGCGGAAAATTCAGTGTTACTGACGTTTTCTATCAGTATAAGCTTCCTTTCACGGTAATGAAGCCTCACGTTGTACATCCTTTAAGCGATGCTTTCCGCCAGAATCTTGACGATTTTGCGGCAATCTGCCGTGTTGTAAAGGGCATGAAGAGATTCAATCTCGGCTGCATCGGCGCAAGAACTACTGCCTTTAAGACCGTCCGCTTTGATGAGGTAACTCTGCAGAGATACGGCATCAATGTTGTAAGCTTTGACCTTTCCGAGCTGATTTTCAAGGTTCAGGCAAAGGCTGATGACGATGCGGCGGTAAAAGCAAAGATATCGGCTCTTGAAAATTACACCGACTTTACAAAAGTTCCCGAAAAGAACAAGCTCACACTTGCAAAAATTTCCGTTGTAATCGACGAATACATAGAAGAATATCATCTCGATGCAATCACACTGCGTTGTTGGAACGAAATGGAAACCATTCTCCGTGTTTGTCCCTGCGTGCTTATTTCCGAGCTTAACGACAGAGGTATCGTATGCTCCTGCGAAATCGACCTCACCAGTGCCATCACTATGCGTGCAATGCAGCTTGCCAGCGGAAAGGCAACTGCTTGCCTTGACTGGAACAACAACTACGGCGATGATGAAAACAAGGTTATTCTTTTCCACTGCGGCCCTGTTGCACAGAGCCTTATGGCAGGCAAAGGTACTGTTACAGAGCACAAGATGTTCGCCAAGGGAGATCCCGGCAGCGGATGGGGTACAAACGAGGGCAGAATTGCCGCTTTCGATATGACATTCTCCAACGGATTCACCGAAGACGGCAAATTAAAGGTTTATGCAAGCGAAGCAAGATTTACCGATGATCCTATTGAGGATGCTTTCTTCGGATGCGGCGGCGTTGCAGAGATTCCGGATCTCCAGAACAAGCTCATCCGTCTGGCAAAGGGCGGCTTCAAGCATCACACAACAGTTGGCGTCGGACATATGAAATATGTTCTCGAAGAAGCATTCGGCACATATCTCGGCTATGAAATTATTAATATTGAGGAGTAAAAATTATGTTAGCAGGATTAAAGGAAGTCCTCGCAGAGGGCAAAAAAAGAAATATTGCAATCGCAAACTTCAACACACCTAACCTTGAATCACTTATCGCGGTTATTGAGGCGGCAGAGGAGCTTGACGTTCCGGTAATTATTGCTCATGCGCAAATTCACGAAAGAGTTGCCCCCATTAACTGGGTTGGTCCCATGATGGTGGAGCTTGCAAAACGCAGCAAAGTAAAGGTCTGCGTTCATCTTGACCACGGTGAGGATTTTGAATACTGCAAGCGTGCAATAGACTTGGGCTTCACATCAATCATGATCGACTTATCCGAGCTTCCCTACGACGAAAATACAAAGGGAACAAGAGAAATAACCGATTATGCTCACGCACACGGAGTTGATGTAGAGGGTGAGCTTGGTGCGCTTCCCGAAAGAGAAGGCAGTGAGGCAGCGGACGCAAAAAAACGTGCACAGCAGGATCCCGATGACCCCAGAGAGCTTTATACAAAGCCTGAGCTTGTAAACGATTTTCTTGAGAGAACCAATGTTGACGCACTTGCGATAGCTTTCGGTACAGTTCATGGTCTTTATAAAAAGGAACCTAACCTTGACATGGATCTTATCACTGAAATAACCGAAATAACCGATATTCCGCTTGTTATGCACGGTGGAAGCGGTGTTTCGGACAGCGACTACCGCGAGCTTATCAAGAGAGGCATACGCAAGGTTAACTACTATTCTTATATGGCTTACGCAGGCTACGCTAAAGCAAAGGAAATCGTCAACACAATTGATGCTGACTATTACCACAACATCTGCTACGGTGCACGCCTTGCAATGAAGGAAGACGCTATCAGAGCCATGAAGGTATTCAGCAATATCGAATAATTATATTTGATCACTGAAGTTATACAATATTAAAAAGGAATACGCCGCCTGACAGGATAACCTTGTTAAGCGGCGTATTTTTTTCATAAAAATGTCACTGAAAAAGCCAAACCGTGATTTTTATATACCATATATCGATATTGATATTACCGATATAACAATTTAATTATTCCAAAACGGGAAAATTAGTGTTATAATGATAGCGTAAAGAAAAAAACACATCACACATAAGGAGATTAAAAATATGGCACGTTTTACATTACCTCGCGATCTTTATCACGGCAAGGGCGCTCTTGAAGCGCTGAAGACTCTTAAGGGAAATCGCGCAATGGTTTGCGTTGGCGGCGGTTCTATGAAGCGTTTCGGCTTTCTTGACAGAGTTGTTTCCTATCTTAAGGAAGCAGGCATGGAGGTTGAACTCTTTGAAGGTATCGAGCCCGACCCTTCTGTTGACACCGTTATGCGCGGTGCCGAGGCTATGGCAAAGTTCCAGCCCGACTGGATCGTTGCAATTGGCGGCGGTTCACCTATCGACGCTGCAAAGGCTATGTGGATCAAGTATGAGTATCCCGAAATTACATTTGAAGAAATGTGTGTAGTATTCGGCATTCCGGAGCTTCGCAAGAAGGCTCGCTTCTGTGCAATTCCTTCCACCTCCGGCACTGCTACGGAAGTAACAGCTTTCTCTGTTATCACCGACTATAAGAAGGGTATCAAGTATCCGCTTGCTGACTTTGAAATCACTCCCGATGTTGCAATTGTTGACCCCGACCTCGCTGAAACCATGCCCAAAAAGCTTACCGCACACACCGGTATGGACGCTATGACTCATGCAATTGAGGCATATGTTTCCACAGCAAACTCCGAGTTTACCGATCCTATGGCAATTTTCGCTATAAAGATGATTAAAGATGATCTCGTTGCTTCCTACAACGGCGATATGACCAAGCGTGCTTCCATGCACAACGCACAGTGCCTTGCGGGTATGGCATTCTCTAATGCACTCCTCGGTATTGTTCACTCTATGGCACACAAAACCGGTGCAGTCTTCGAAGATCTCGGCGCACACATTATCCACGGTGCGGCAAATGCTATGTACCTTCCCAAGGTTATTGCGTTCAACGCAAAGGATGAAACCGCAAAGAAGCGTTACGGCGAAATTGCTGACTATATGGGACTTGGCGGAGCAAACGATGACGAAAAGGTTGCAAACCTTATCGCTTATCTCCGCGGCATGAACGACGCTCTTAATATTCCGCAGTGCATCAAGAATTACGGTCTTGACAGCCTGCCCTGTGAAAACGGCTTTGTTCCCGAAAACATCTTCCTCGAAAGACTTCCCGAAATTGCCAAAAATGCAGTTGCAGACGCTTGCACCGGCTCCAACCCCAGAAAAATTTCTGCACAAGAAATGGAAAAGCTTCTTAAGTGCTGCTATTACGATACCGAAGTTGATTTCTAATATCGGTTAACTCGTAAAAATAGTATAATAAAAGGTCACCTTAACAAGTGACCTTTTCGTTTTAAAGAATCGCGGCATTTTAGCTTGGCAATACGTCACCAAAATATAAAATACCTCTTGATTTACCTGCAGTTTTATGGTATAATAGGTGCAAAAAGTATTGTATATACGGGAGTGGAATCTATGAATATACTGCATATGAAATACGCATTAGAGGTTGCAAAACTTGGTTCGTTAAATAAAGCAGCTGAAACACTTTTGATTGCACAGCCGAATATAAGCCGTTCAATAAAAGAACTTGAAGCAGACCTCGGTATATCAATCTTCAACCGCAGCGCTAAAGGCATGGTTCTCACGCCGGAGGGCGAAGAATTTATAGGATATGCGCAAAACATATTAAAACAGATAGATCAGGTTGAGCTGCTTTATAAGCAAGGTTCTTCCAAAAAGCAGAAGTTTTCAATTTCTGTTCCCCGTGCCTGCTATATTTCCGATGCCTTCGCCGAATTTTCCAAATGCCTCAGCGACGATCCTGCGGAAATATTCTATAAGGAAACAAATTCAGGCAGAACTATAAATAATGTGCTGAACAATGACTATAAGCTCGGCATAATCCGTTATGCCGAAAATTACGACAAATATTTCAAGGCTATGCTCGAAGAAAAACAGCTTGCATATGAAATGGTTTCGGAGTTCAGCTATTCCCTCATTATGAGCCGGGATAATCCGCTTGCGTCCAAAGAGACAATTACTTTTGATGATCTTACTCCTTACATAGAAATCGCCCATGCCGATCCGTTTGTTCCCTCCATGCCTCTCTCAAAGGTTACAAAAGAGGAGCTTCCCGATAATATTGAACGCCGTATATTCATCTTTGAACGTGCCAGCGAATTTGATCTGCTTTCGGAAAATCCCGATACTTTTATGTGGGTTTCACCGGCTTCAAATAAAATTCTGGACAGATATAACCTCGTTCAAAGAAAATGTGTTGATAACAAAAAAATTTACAAGGATATTCTCATATACCGCGAGGGATACAGACTTACACCGCTTGACAAGCAATTTATTACCGAGCTTTGCGAAGCCAAACGAAAATACGTCAAATAATATGCATTTATACACAACAGCTCTGCCACAGGTGGGGCTGCTTTTTTATCGGCAAAATATATCGATTTCGGTTATATCGATATATATAATACCGATATAACATTTTAATAATTCCCAAACTCAAGAGTTTGTGTTAAAATATTAACAGCAAAGAGAGGAGGCAATATATGAACGGATGCAGCATTTCAAAGGCAACGCTCGGAAGAGCACCGGGATATCTTCAATATCTGCGCAGCCTAAACGGAGTAAGTACGATTTCTGCAACAGCGATTGCTCATGCACTGTCTCTCGGAGAAGTGCAGGTGCGAAAAGATTTAGCCGCTGTCAGCGGAACCGGAAAGCCGAAAGTCGGATATGACATATCAAAGTTAAAAAACGATCTCGAAAGCTGTCTTGGATGTGATAAGTGTACAAACGCTGTTCTTGTCGGAGCGGGAAAGCTCGGAAAAGCGCTTCTCGATTACGACGGCTTTGAGGATTTCGGAGTTAAAATAATCGCCGGATTTGATTCGAACGAAAAAGCATTTCAGGTTGGCAAAAATTCAAAGTCGATCCTCCCCATCAGTGAGATGGAAAAATACTGTGCTCAAAATGATGTTAAGCTCGGGATAATTACGGTGGGACGGGGTTCGGCACAGGATGTCTGCAATCAGATGATATCAAGCGGAATCACAGCAATATGGAATTTTGCCCCCTGCGTTCTGACGGTTTCTCCCGGCGTACTTTTAAAGCAGGAGAATTTAGCGCTTTCGCTGGCGCATCTTAATAACCAGATCGGGAAATAATTGCCGGAAATAATATATTTTACAGACTGGAACAAAACTTATTATAAAAACCCGATGAAACAAATCTCCCTGCCGCAAGGACAAAAGTCGTAATTTTAGGAGAATACAAAAATGAAACTTGACAGAGTTATAGCAGTAAGAAATGATAAGACCATCTACCGCGACGGGGATAGATGCATTAAAGTATTCAACTCCGAATATTCAAAGGCTGACGTTCTTAACGAAGCACTCACCCAGGCGAGGATCGAAGAAACCGGGCTCAATACTCCAAAGCTCCTCGGGGTTACCATGATAGACGGCAAATGGGCAATCGTTTCCGAGTTTATCAAGGGCAAAACTCTTGCCCAGCTCATGGAAGAGGACGTTGATAAAAAGGAAGAATATATCAACCTTCTCGTTGACCTCCAGATGACCGTTCACCGCGAAAGTGCACCGCTGCTTGGCAAGCTTAAAGATAAAATGAGCCGCAAAATCGCACAAACGGAGCTTGATGCAACCACACGCTACGATCTTCATACCCGTCTTGAATCCATGCCGAAACATAATAAGGTATGCCACGGTGATTTTAATCCGTCCAACATTATAATTACCGAAGACGGCACCCCATATATCCTCGACTGGTCACACGCAACGGTTGGCAACGCTTCTGCGGATGTTGCACGAACCTATCATCTCTTCTTATTAAGCGGTGACATTTCCGGTGCAGAGCTTTATCTTGACACCTTCTGCAAGAAAAGCGGAACCGAAAAGCAGTACGTTCAGAAGTGGATGCCTATTGTAGCTGCTTCACAGTCGGTAAAGGGCAATGAAAAAGAACGCGAATTCCTTATGAGCTGGGTCAGCGCTATTGATTATCAATAATTAAAACCGTATTCACAGGGTGGGGGCTTGCTCCCGCCGCTGCCAAAAAATTTATTATTAATATTGAGAGGTAAAATATTATGCTTAAAATTACAGTTTGTATCGGAAGCTCCTGCCATATAAAGGGTTCACGCCAGGTGGTTGAACAGCTTCAGGATTTAATAGCAGAAAATAAAATCGGTGATAAGGTAGAGCTTGGCGGAACATTCTGCATGGGCAAATGCCAGCAAGGCGTATGCGTAACCGTTAATGATGAATTCCATTCTGTCACTCCCGACGGTGTTGGCGAATTTTTTGCTAAGGAAATTTTGGCGAGGGTTTAAAATATGTTATTCGTTCAGGTTTGTGTGGGTTCTTCCTGCCATCTCAAAGGCTCTCAGGATATTGTGGAGCTTCTGCAAAAGGCTGTTGAAGAAAACCGTTTAGATGACGAAGTTGTGCTTTCCGGCAGCTTTTGCATCGGAAAGTGCAACCGTGTCGGCGTTACCGTTCAGGTGAACGACGATATTCACGTCGGTGTTACAAAAGAGAATTTCAGAGAATTTTTCAAAACAAACATACTCGACGTAATTGAAAATGAAAGGAAGTGACGGCTTTGCCAAACTGTCTTACACTCAAAAAATCCAACTGTAAAAACTGCTATAAGTGCATCCGTCACTGTCCGGTAAAAGCTATACGTTTTTCGGCAAATCAGGCACATATCATAGGCAATGAGTGCATTTTATGCGGTCATTGTTTTGTTGTTTGCCCGCAGAACGCAAAGGAGATCGTTGACGGCACAGAAAAAGCACGTGTTCTTCTGCAGAGCGGCGACCCGGTATATGTGAGCTTAGCGCCTTCATTTATCGCAAACTATGAGGGTGTGGGAATTGAATCCATACGCCGTGCGCTCAAAAAGCTCGGCTTTGCTGACGTTGAGGAAACCGCCCTCGGAGCGACTATAATCAAAACTGAATATGAGCGTATGCTTGCCGAGGATGAGCGAGATATTGTAATCAGCTCCTGCTGTCATTCAGTAAATTTGCTCATTCAGAAATATTTCCCGTCCTGTCTTGAATATCTTGCGGACGTAATGTCGCCAATGCAGGCTCACTGCGCTGATATCAAAAAACGTAATCCGAGCGCTAAAACCGTTTTCATCGGCCCGTGCGTTGCCAAAAAGGATGAAGCAGAATATTACGAAGGAATCGTTGATGCAGTCCTCACATTCGAAGAGTTGACCGGATGGCTGAAGGCTGAAGGAATTGAACTTGAAAAGGAAGTTGACAACACGCCTGAAAGCCGTGCGCGCTTCTTCCCGACGACCGGCGGAATACTTAAAACTATGGCACAGAATGCTCCCGGTTATACATACATTGCACTCGACGGAGTTGAAAACTGTATCGCTGCACTTCGCGATATTGAAAACGGTAAAATCCACAACTGTTTTATCGAAATGTCAGCCTGCGTGGGAAGCTGCATCGGCGGCCCCGTTATGGAAAAATATCATAATACATCTACAATTAAAGATTATATTACCGTTTCAAATTACGCCGGCAAGAAGGATTTTGACATAGCACAGCCAAAGTCCGGTGAGCTTAAAAAGCACTTCACAATGATTGAGCACCGGCTCACACAGCCCTCCGAAAATGAAATTATGTCCGTTCTCCGTCAAATGGGCAAATTCAAGTCCTCTGACGAGCTGAACTGCGGCTCCTGCGGATATAATTCCTGCCGCGAAAAGGCGATTGCCATTATTCAGGGTAAGGCGGAAATCTCCATGTGTCTGCCTTTTCTCAAGGATAAGGCGGAAAGTTTCTCCGATACTATCGTTAAAAATACCCCCAACGGTCTTCTTGTACTCAACGAAAACCTCGAAGTACAGCAGGTTAATGCGGCGGCGCGCAAAATAATGAATATCCGTGCAGAGTCAGACGTGCTCGGCGAGCCGGTCATTCGTATACTTGATCCTTCAGTGTTTGTTGAAGTGAAAAACAGCGGAAGAAATATTCGCGATCAGCTTGTTTACCTTGCGGAATACAAGAGATATGTTGAGCAGACCGTGGTTTACGACCCGGAATCGCATATGTTTGTCGGAATCATGCGCGATATAACAGACGAAGAAGCAGAACGTGAGAAGAAAGCCAGAATCAACAAGCAAACCATCGAGGTTGCGGATACGGTCGTGGAAAAGCAGATGAGAATTGTTCAGGAAATCGCATCGCTTCTCGGTGAAACTGCAGCCGAAACGAAAATTGCTCTCACAAAATTAAAGGAGTCTATCGGCGATGAATGATTTGTGTGCAGATATCGGGTATAAAAGCATCAATCATGTAGGCGAGGAGCTTTGCGGCGACCATGTGGACGTGGTAGACGAAAGCGAAAATTCTACAGTAATCGTCCTGGCGGACGGACTTGGCTCCGGCGTTAAAGCCAGCATTCTCTCAACGCTTACTTCAAAAATCATTTCGACAATGATGGCAGCGGGACTTCCCATCGAGGAATGTGTTTCAACCATTGCCGCCACTCTTCCGGTATGCTCGCTTCGCGGCGTGGCATATTCGACCTTTACGATTATTCATATTCTGAATAACGAGGTTGCCGAGATCATTCAGTATGATAATCCTCACGTTATAGTTATAAGGGACTATGAAATTTACGACTACCCCAAAACTGAAATGAACATTGGCGGAAAGAAAATCTACAAGTCCACTATCCGTCTTCATGAGGACGATGTGTTCATCGCCATGAGCGACGGATGTCCCCACGCCGGTATGGGCGGAAGATACAACTTCGGCTGGAAACGCGAGGAAATTGCCGAATATATGCAGACGCTTGTTGCCGGCGGATATACGGCGAAAAATCTTTCGACGATGCTCGTTGACGAATGTGACAAGCTTTACGACCATAAACCCGGCGATGATACAACGTCATGCGTTGTTAAGATACGCAAGCGTGAGCCGATGAATATTCTTTTCGGTCCGCCCTCAAACCGTGACGATGCAAACCGAATGATGTCGCTGTTTTTCTCCAAGGAAGGCAAACACATTATCTGCGGAGGCACAACATCGTCTATTGCGGCAAAATATCTCGGGAAGCCCGTAAAAACAAGCCTTACTTTCGAGCGCAGTGACGTTCCGCCAATCGCATATATTGACGGTGTTGACCTTGTAACCGAAGGCGTTATAACGATGAACAGAGTTATTGAATATGCAAAGGATTATCTCGGAGATAACTCTCTTTACGAGGATTGGAGCTTCAAAAAAGACGGAGCATCACTTATCAGCCGACTTCTTTTCGAAGAAGCGACAGACATCAATTTCTATGTAGGAAGAGCGGTAAATCCCGCACATCAGAACCCCGACCTTCCGATTAATTTCAATATTAAAATGAACCTTGTCGAAGAACTGTCCCACTGTCTTTCAAAGATGGGAAAACGTATTAAGGTCAGCTATTTTTAACATTACAGGAGATTTAAAATGCAAAAGAAAGTTACAATTATAGGCGCCGGTTCTGTTGGCGCAACAACCGCGTTCGCACTTCTTACACGCGGTGCAGCCTCTGAAGTAGTATTAATTGATGTAAATACCGACAAAGCTCTCGGTGAGGCGCTTGATATCAAGCAGGCAACTCCGTTTATTGACAACTGCGATATATATGCCGGAAGCTATGCTGATGCAGTTGGCTCTGACGTTGTTATCATCACCTCCGGCATCGGACGCAAGCCGGGACAAACACGCCTTGAGCTCGTTCAAACCAACGTCGGAATCATCAAACAGATATCAAGTGAAATCGTCAAGGTGGCTCCCAACGCCATTTACATACTCGTTGCAAACCCCGTTGATATTTTAACCTATGCATTCCTTAAGTACACCGGACTTCCCAAAAGACAGGTGCTCGGTACAGGAACAGTACTTGATACCATACGGCTTCGCACACGTCTTGCGGAGATATATAATGTTAATAAGCAGCAGGTTCACGCAAACGTACTCGGTGAGCACGGAGATACATCTTTTGTGGCGTGGTCAACCGCAACCATCGCAGGTGTACCTCTTGATGAATATAATGCTTCCATTGCCACGGCATATAATATTCCAAACGAATATAAGCGTGAGGATGTTGAAAACTATGTCAGAAAGTCGGGCGGAAAGATTATTTCGAGAAAAGGCTGTACAGTATACGGCATCGGTATGACATCGGCACATATCGTAAAAACACTCAGCGGAAGCGCAGATACTGCTATGACAGTATCCTCTCTGCATGAGGGTGAATATGGCATCAGTGATGTTTGCCTGAGCTCACTTTCGCTTGTTGACCACACCGGAGTTCGTTCTATTATCACCCAAAAGCTCACTGACGAGGAGTATAAGAAGCTGCTTGAATCAGCCAACGCACTCAAGGCTGTAATAAACAGCGTATCTTTATAAGGAGATTTTTAATGAGGAAATTCGATACGAAGGTACAGCATCTTAAATATAAGGTTCTGCGCGAGGTTGCAAGACTTTCTTGGAGCGATACCCTGCTTGAAAACATGGTGGACATTCCAAAGCGGCTTGTGTCCGGCAAAGAACCCACCATGCGATGCTGCGTTTATAAAGAGCGTGCAATTCTCGCTGAAAGAGTAAAGCTTGCTATCGGCGGCGATAAAAACAATCCTAACGTGATTGAGGTTATCGACATAGCCTGCGACGAATGCCCGGTCGGCGGATTTGAAGTTACAAACGCTTGCCGCGGATGCCTTGCACACCGCTGTGAGGATGTTTGCAAATTCGGTGCTATCACGTTTGATCATAACCATGTTGCGCATATAGACAAATCAAAATGCAAAGAGTGCGGTGCGTGTGCAAAGGTTTGCCCCTATACTGCGATAGTCAGCCGTAAGCGTCCATGCCAGAATGCGTGCAAGGTAAAGGCTATCAGCATGAATGATGACAGAGCGGCTGTTATTGATAACGATAAGTGCATTCAGTGCGGCGCGTGTGTATATCAGTGACCGTTCGGTGCCATTATGGATAAATCCTATATGGTAAATGCCATCGATATACTCAAAAAGAGTGAGCACAATACATACGGCGGCAATTATAAGGTTTATGCGGTTGTTGCGCCGTCCATAGCCAGCCAATTTTCTTACGCCAAGCTCGGTCAGGTCATTACAGGACTTAAGAAGCTCGGCTTCCACGATGTTATCGAGGCAGCGCTCGGAGCTGATATGGTTGCAATGGCAGAGGCGAAGGAGCTTGCTGAAAAGGGACTGCTTACAAGCTCATGCTGTCCTTCATTCGTTCAGTATATAAAATCAGCATTCCCGAATCTTATGGAGCATATTTCGCATAATTTGTCACCAATGGCGGTGCTTGCAAAATACATCAAGGAAACAACGCCCAATTCAAAAGTCATCTTCATCGGTCCGTGTATATCGAAAAAAGCCGAGGCACAGCTTGAATCAGTAAAGCCGTATATTCACACCGTTCTCACGTTTGAGGAGCTTCAGGCATTGTTTGACAGCCGCGACATTGACATTGCCTCTCTTGAGGAAGGTGTACTTGATAATGCATCCTATTTCGGACGTATTTTTGCACGAAGCGGCGGACTTTCCGATGCAGTAACACAGGCAATGAAGGAACAGAGCATCGACTTTGAACTGAAGCCGGTGGTGTGCGACGGAATCGGAGCTTGCCGTATGGCGCTTCTGAAGCTTGGCAAAGGTGCGCTCGACGGAAACTTCATCGAGGGAATGGCGTGTATCGGCGGTTGTATCGGCGGTGCAGGATGCCTGACTCACGGCGAAAAGAGCAAGTCGGATGTTGATAAATACGGCCGCGAGGCGCTTGAAAAAAGTATTGGCGATGCAGTGTCTGTGTTGAAGTGACGAGATATATAATTCAGATAATTTCGTTTACCCGTACCTGACAATTCAGAATAAAGCTGCAAAGCAAGCGAAAAATACATAAGTATAATGCCATAGAAAAACGGACAGTCTAAATTAGACTGTCCATTTTTTTTGTAAATCTTCAGTTAACCTTGACGTATATCTCAAGATATACAATCGAGTTTGTATGAGCGAACGAGAAACGCGGACAAAGCTGATGGAAATGCGCTTCTTTCGGAATCGAATAGCAAAGCACAGTCGACTTTGCAAAACGGTCGTCCTGCTCGGTTCCAATGTACTCACAGCATGTGGAATTTACATACAGCCTTGGCGGATTTGCAATTGCCGCTTCGGTGTCGGAAAGCGCAATGCGAAGCGTAAGCTCGGCATTTTCGGGGATGTCCCCGGCAAAGATTTTTGCGCTTCTTGAAATGCACTTCTCATCAAATTCCATTGGAAGCTGCTGTCCCGGATATTTGCGTTCCCAGAAAGAGCCTACGTCATTAAAGGTTACAATATGGCGTCGGTTGAGCTTCTGAACTGCATCGGGTTCACCAAGCGTATTGATAATCGACCAGTATATCGATCCTTCCCAGAACCGTTTATTCGGGTCAAAATCGAGCTCTGCATCCCGGTCAAAGCGGCAGTGTACATGGCTGATAAAATAATTGTATATATAGAGCTTATCTGCGCCCTGAGCGTATATATTTGACGCAAATGCCGCAAAGGTTTCGGTGTTCGGCTCAACCTTGTTTGCTTCGGGATAGGCAGAAAGATACATAACCTCAAGACACGGTGCAAGCTCCACACCGTACGGCTTTACAAGATTTGCCCAGAACTTCACGGGAATATCGTTGTCAATATTGAGGAAGCTGCCCGGGCACACCATATCAACAATTCCGTCACGAACCCACTGCATAACATCCATTCCGTGCTCAAAACAAGTGTGAATGTCAGCAGGAAAACGGACAGCAATCTTGATTTTATGTCCGTATTTTGCTTCGTACTTCTTAACAACACCGTAAATATCGCGCATATAGCCATTCATTATCT
>JAZQXA010000082.1:0-5252 GCA_045632605.1 Candidatus Flemingiibacterium sp.
GATCGCAACATTTGCAATGTCAAAGCCTATTGAATCACCGAGCGTGAATGTAAGCTCGCCCGCATTAACTGCGGCAGGTACTTCGATTGCAAACTTGCCGTTTTTCCACTCTGTGGAAATATCGAGAGCGTCAGCAGTTAAGGAAATTCCGTTGCTTCCTGTTACGGTCAGGGGAGCAGTGTACTTGGAGTGATCGAGCTTGGTTCTCCAGTTTGTGCTGAGATTGGTTGCTTTGGAGAAATCGTATGTGTTAAGACGAAAATCCGCATTTAACTCATACTTGCCGGAATCGAGGACTATACCGGAAAGCTTTGCGGTGGGGGTGTCGGCATCAATGCTGACGAAATCGGACATTGTATATTTGTCTGCGCCGCCGTTGTTCGGGGCTTGGAAGCGTCCGACGTAATGCCACTTGCTTGCATCGTTTGATGCAAGATTGCTTCCGACGTCACAGTAAACGCTGTCGATCTCATAGAGCTTCATATCGCGGATATCCATCGGAAGCAGGCAGTTCGGCGTTCCGTCCGGATCTCCCGATTTTATGTAAAGAACCAGTGCTTTGCCGTCGCCTTCAAATATGGTGGAAACCTTGCGCCATTCGGTTGAAAGTACCATGCGGTTGGAACGTGTTGTTGAAACCACATTGGCATCAACGGTAATTGCGCCCGGTGCCGCAAGGATATCCTTTGAATTATAAAATAGTGCCTGCGACTGCTCGGTGAAGCCTATACTCGGTATCGTTCTGATATAGAACGAAAGCCGGTACTTAACCCCCGATTTTAGTGTTACAGACGGATCACTGTAATAAAAATAGTCATCATAGTCCGCCTGTCCGTATAAGTGGACATACTCATCGCTCACATCTGCTCCGAGCGAATCGCTCATTGCAGCGGCACCTGTCCACTCGGCATTTGCCAGCGGATCGGCTGTGGGCGCAGTTGCTTCGCCGCCTGCCGCATATATGCCTACCGGTAAAGCCGACAGTGCGAGCGATGCAGAAAGCAGCATAGCCAAAATTCGTTTTTTCATAAAATACATCTCCTTTACAAAATAAACTTTCGAAACATTGCCCGTTAATCTGTTACGGTAAGTGTTACATAATAATTATACCATTAATAACAGCAACACGTCAATCAAAGCCGGATAGGAAATTTATTCACCTTTTATCAATTAACGGAAATATTACTGTCAGCTTGCATCCGCTTTTGCCCGGAATATGCAGCTGAGAAACCGGATTTTGCTTTAAAAAATGCTTTGTATTGTGCCTCCTTTGTGATTTTTTAATAGTTTAGCATAAATTTGGACAATGTTACACTTTAAGTTTAGCATAAATTTCAGAAGTCTGCCGTTCCAAAATTGCTCGATTACAGCTTTCAGACAATTTTGTGCACATTATAAAATAAGGAAGAAAACTATTCGTTACGAACAAAATACCGGCTTTTTTGATCAAATCGGTGTTTTCAACAAAAAACGGGCGAGAATTAATGCACTTTCAACAAAAAGCGTGTAGGCGCATTGCGCGAAAGCGAAAATATGTATAAAATTTTAATGAAAGAGAGCAATTTTGTCACCTTACAGCCAAATATTTTGTGATATAATGATAACGGTGATTTGTATATGCTATGTGCAAATTATCAAAAATCGGCGAAAGCCAAAAAAATAATGAAGGAGATTTACCAATGAAAAAGCGCATTTTATCAATGCTGCTGGCAATGGCTCTTGTGATTACAGCGTTACCTATGACCGTTCTCGCAAATGCCGATGACAGCATCTCCCCCGTATCTGATCCGCTCGAGAATGCAGCATGGTCAGATAATGTCACTGAAATCAGTGACAGTGATGCACCGTTTGACTACATTCACGTCTACGGTATGGATTATCACAATGACTCGATATCCTATTTCGATTCGAGCGTAACACTTTCAAGCGAAAAAACATACCGCCTTTCCTTTGCGATTCGCGGCGTTGCACGCAAGAATGTTACACCTGACCGTTCGGCATATATCAGACTGTACGGTGCTGACGGAGCGGTTTACACCGATTTCTCGCCGAGAGCGGCAGTTCAGCCGATATCTCTCACCGGCGATTTCCGCTCAACCGGCTCGGTTCTGATCAAGGATAACGAATGGAATTTCGTTACTGTAACCTTTGCAGGTCATGACGGTCCCTGCCGTTTTGAGTTCCGTGCGAACGATTCTTTTGAAGACTGCACACAGCATGATATCCGTGGCCTTTCTCTTTATGAGGTGGATTCTGACGGAAACAATGTCGGCAGCGATATTATCGCTTATCCCTATGTCATTAACGGCGCACAGGGTTGGGGAACTATCGGAACAAAGGCTATGGTTGCCACCGAGCGTGCTGATTACATGAGTGTTGCAGCTTCCGATGACAGCTCGGTTGCTTCTCTTAGCGGACTCACTCTCGTTCCCGGTAAGTATTCGGTAAGCGCAGACTTCCGTCTTAACACGGTTGACTACAATTATCTTGATAATAACTACGCCGAAGACAGAGGCTATGCTACATATTATTATACCGACACCTATTCAGCAAATCTTTCACTCACCTCCGACGATGCTGAAGTGGCAGACTCGGCTCCCCTTGCTCTCACCACAGAATGGACAAAGGGAAGCTACACCTTCACCGTTTCCGAAGCAACAACCTTCGGTGAGATTTCCTTTGAGCTTGATAAGGCAATCGGATTTGACATCGCTGATCTCACTATAGTTCAGACAGCGGCTTACACCGATAAGTATGTTTCCGATTCCGCAGAACCGGTTGAGCTCGTATATGAGAACATCGCAGACGGTATTACCGAGTATGCACACGTTTCCAACATCCGTATCTCCGGCGACGGTATGGCATACATTGACCATGACGTAACCGTAACCGAGGGCACTTCCTATGATGTAAGCTTCTATATCCGTGCGGCATATTCGTCCGAATGGGTTCTCCCCAATAGCTGGGATGCGGCTTCCGGCGCATACACATCCACTATGTCGATGATGACAGGTGCAGGTGTTGCTTACACCCAGGCACGTGTACGCTTCGGTGCAAGCTGGAACAGCCCGAATAAGAGCATTACCCCCATTACAAACGAGTGGCAGAAGGTTACAGCAACCTTTACTGCAACCGCAACAACCGCACTCAGAGTTGAATTCTACGAAATCGGCGGTCATGACACCCTGCCTTATGACGTTGCAGGACTTTCCGTCGTTGAGAGCGGAACAAATGTCGAGCTCATCGAGCACGGCACAGAGCTTCATAGCAATGCAACCGGTGCCGGCTGGTACGGCTATACCAACTACAGAGGTACAACAACCATCCCGAAGGACGTTAAGGTTGACATCTTCACCGCAGAGCAGTATAACCGTGTTACTGCGGCAACCGAGATAAACATCAACGATGATTCTGTTCTCGAAGCAGGTGTTTACAATGTGACCGGTGACTTCAAGCTCACTGACCTCAAGTCGTCTAATGTTACCTTTGGCGGCGAAGGCTCGTCTTACAATCTCCCATACATTATTGAAGACGGCAATAAAACAACTCTCAGCGTAGTAAACGGTGATGAGGTTCTTACAACCGCAGAAGTTACAACAACATGGTCAAGTGTTTCTTATAAGCTTATTGTTCCTGTCGGCGAAACTGTAAGAAAGAGTGGCATTAAGTTCGCATTTGCAGACGAATCTGACATCGACTTCAAAAATGTTGAAATCACTCTTGCAGACGGCGAGTATAACTTCGATTATACCAATGCAAACGGCGATTTCGTTGACGTTGTGAATATCCCTGATGAAAACGGATATGTTCACATTGCAAACGTCCGTGCTTCCGGCGACGGCTTGAATTATGTTGACTTCGACGTAATCTTAACCGCCGGCGAAGAATATGACGTAAGCTTCTATATCCGTTCGGCATATTCGTCCGAGTGGATTCTTCCCACGGGCTGGGATGGCAATGCGGGTGAATACACATCCCAGAAGACAATGATGACCGATGCAGGCGTTGGCTACACTCAGGCACAAGTGCGTTTAGGACATAGCACGAGCAGTCCCAGAATGACGGTAACTCCCATCACAAACGAATGGAAGAAGATCACCAAAACCTTTACTGCTACTGCAGATGATACACTCATGATTACTTTCTTTGAGGTTGGCATCGAAGATATCCTCACGTATGATATCGCAGGCTTGTCTGTTATTGATGTCGTAACCGGAAAAGAGCTTGTGACTCACGGCCTTGATATCAAGACCTCTGAGAACAGAGCAGGTTGGTATTCGTATGCCAGCCCGTACAGAAAAGATGCAGAAATTCCCGTTGACGTTGAGGCTGAAGTTTACACCGTGGATTCTTATAACACAGTTTACGGTGGCTTTAATGTCGTAAAGAATGAAGAACTTACATCCGGCGCATACAGTGTATCAGGCGTCTTTAAGATTGCAGATATTAAGTCGTCGAACATAATATTTGGCGGTGCAGGCTCCAACTGGAATATGCCGTATATCATTTCTAATAACAATAAGGCAACTGTCAGTGCATATTATGCGGATGAGCTTATCGGTACAGCAGAAATCTCTACTGAATGGACCGATGCTTCGTTTACTCTTGTTGTTCCGGAAGGAGAAATCTATAATCTTAACGAGCTTTCGTTCACATTCGGCGAAAACACCGGTGACTTTATGGATATCACAGCAACAGAAGACAATGATACAAGTGCAGCACTTCTTGTGGTTGCGGCAATTGATGCAATTGGCGAGGTAACTCTTGCGGACGGCGAAGCAATTGCAGCAGCAGAGGCGGCTTACAGTAATCTTACCAAGGATCAGAAGGTACTTGTTAACAATTACAATACCCTCACAGCAGCAAGAGCGGCTTATAATGCACTTATGGCAGAGGTTGATGCTGTTATCGAAGCAATCAAAGCAATCGGCGAAGTAACTCTCGACGACGAAGCGGCAATTCTTGCGGCAGAAGCGGCTTACGATGAACTCGATGACGAGCAGAAGGAATATGTTACCAACTATGCAGACCTTACTGCGGCTAGAGAAGCTTATGAAGAACTTGTTCTTGCGGCAGCATCCGTAGCAAAGGTTGGCGAAAACTACTATGCAACCCTCGCAGAAGCACTTGCAGCAGACGGCGATATCATCCTCCTTGCAAACATCGAGGATGAAGTTGCAGTTGCTAAGGTAGTATCCATCATCAAGAACGGTTATACTGCAAACATCGTTGCAGGCGACGGATATGAGGTT
>JAZQXA010000083.1:0-22266 GCA_045632605.1 Candidatus Flemingiibacterium sp.
GCCGAGTTAGGCTTCTTAGGGGTAGTCGTGGTGACCTTTGTGCATACGCCTCTTTTCTGAGGAGAGCTTGCGTCGGTTGCGGAGTCGGTAAGAGTGTTAAAGCCACGCTGAAGAACAGGAGCTTTAGACTTGTAAATCTTCTCTGAACGGCCCTGCTTGACGAGCTGATTAAAGGTTGGCATATCGCACCTCCTTTGAAAATAATAGAATTTGTTCGCCTTGACCGGTATTTATAATACCGTTTTGCCGCAAAACATATCAAGACAAAATAAATTATACCACAATAGCTCTCAAAAGTCAAGTGGGAGTTTTACAAAAAAGATTTTTTGTATAAAATCTCCCGAATATACAAATTGTGCTTTAATGCGGTTATTATTATCGTAAAATTGACGAGTTATGCACCGGCTTTAACATTTTTATAATATAAGGTACGTGATTTTTCTCATATGCATATACTGGCAGTAAAGGACGGTGATAAATGTGCGTGAAATAATTGAGATTTTTACTGCTGTAATGGCGGTGTTCGGCATATATACGATGCTTGATATGCTGCGTGTACGAATTCTTTATCCGAGGAAGATAAGAACCGCGCTGCGCGCAGCTATTCTTCTCAACGAAGAAACCAATCTGCCCGAAGCTGCATCTTATGCCAAATATTTGCGCCTTGAGCGTAAAATTTCGCCCGAACGGTTGATTATTTTGGCGAATGATGATATAATTATAAATGATACTGAAATTTCGTGTTTCGGCGAAATTATATATTGTAATAAAATTAAGGATGCGGACTATGACGGAGAACATGAATCGGGACGGGAAGAATCTTGAAACAATCGAGGGTACCGTCGAATCAATTATATATACAAATGCCGACAACGGCTATACTGTTTTCGATATGTCCTGCGAAGCGGATGACGATATTGTGACGGCTTGCGGCATACTGCCCGGAACTGTTCCGGGGGATAAGATGAAGCTCGTCGGTGAGTGGACACACCACAAAAATTACGGACGGCAGTTCAGCGTTGCGTATTATGAAAAAGAGCTGCCGGCGACCGAAAACGAGATACTTCGCTATCTTTCAAGCCGTGCTGTCAAGGGAATAGGTCCGAAGACTGCGCAGAAGCTTGTTGATATGTACGGCGAGGACACTCTTGATGTTATCGAAAATCACCCTGAATGGCTCGCGAAAATTTCTGGAATAACACCTGCAAAGGCGCAGGATATATCGGAAAATTTCCGCGAGCAGTTCGGTGTTCGTACGCTGATGATGTTTTGTCGTGAATATCTCTCGATGTCGATGAGTATGCGTATCTATAAAAAATGGGGCGGAGCTTCGGTTGATATAATTAAAAACAATCCTTACCGCCTTTGTGACGAATTTCAGGGAATCGGCTTTGAGCGTGCGGACAATCTTGCGAAATCTATGGGCGTTGAGCCGGAAAGCCGATACCGTATCGAAAGCGGAATACGCTGGGCACTTTCAGAAATATCGCGTTCCGGAGGACACTCGTTTTTGCCGTATGAGCGCTTGATTCCGTTTGCCGCACAAAAGCTCGGAGTGTCCGAGATATCAGTCAAATCAGCGGTTGACGGCATGATAAAGGATAACAGCCTCGTCAGGGCGAACATTGAAGGTATTGACGCAATTTTTGACAAATCGGCATACCGCTGTGAGGGTGAAATTGCCGAGAAGCTTGATTTGCTCGACCGCATTTGTCCGAGGATTGATGTGGGGGATATTGAACGGCTGATACATCGCATCGAGCTTGAAGAGGACAAGCATTACGCATCGCTTCAGCATACGGCAATACGTGCCGCGGTGAACAATGGCGTAATGGTACTTACCGGCGGCCCCGGAACGGGAAAAACCACCGTTATACGTGCTGTTATACGTATATTCCAGAGCCTTGATATGGACATAGCACTTGCCGCTCCGACGGGACGTGCCGCGAAGCGTATGAGTGAGGCTACACTCTGCGAGGCAAAGACGGTGCACAGACTGCTTGAAATGGAATTTTCCGACGATGATTATGCCAAATTCAAGCGCAACGAAAACGAACTCCTCGACGAGGATGTTATCATAATCGACGAGGCTTCTATGATAGATATGTACCTCATGAACTCGCTTCTCAAAGCGGTGAAGCCTGGTGCAAGACTCATGCTTATCGGTGACTCCGACCAGCTTCCGTCGGTCGGTGCCGGTAATGTGCTCAACGACATTATCGCTTCGGGAAAATTTATGACGGTCAAGCTTACTGAAATTTTCCGTCAGGCGAGCGAGAGCCTTATCATAACAAATGCTCACCGAATAAACGACGGTGAAATGCCGGTGTTAAACGTAAAAGATAACGACTTTTTCTTCCTCGGACGTGAGCGTGATATTGATGTTTCGGCGACCGTTATTGACCTTTGGAAGAACCGTTTGCCGCGTACATACGGCGAAAAAATGGCGGAGGGGATACAGGTTATATCTCCGTCTAGAAAGGGTGTTTCCGGAACGGAAACGCTCAATAAAATGCTTCAGGATGCACTCAATCCGAGAAGCAATGAAAAACGTGAAAAGCAAGTGCGTGACACAATATTCCGCGAGGGTGACAGAGTAATGCAGATAAAGAACGATTATGACCTCACGTGGGAGCGCGACGGCAAAGAGGGATTCGGTGTTTTTAACGGTGACATCGGCATTATTGAAACTATTAACACTCCTGCCGAGCAGATGGTAATAAGCTTTGATGACCGTGTTGTTGCATACGATTTTTCTAAGCTTGATGAGCTTGACCATGCGTGGGCTATTACCGTACACAAGAGTCAGGGCAGTGAATATCCAATTGTCATAATGCCGGTTTACGGCTCGTGTCCGCCGCAGCTTTTGTCGAGAAATTTACTCTATACAGCGGTCACGCGTGCGCAGAAGATGGTCATTTTAGTCGGTCAGTCGTATGTTGTTGAAGCAATGGTAAACAATAACAGGCAAATCATGCGGTATACGGGGCTTCTGCGGCATGATTAAATTAATAGATTTACTGTTTCCGCCCAAATGTATATGTTGCGGAGAATTGCTTGAGAGAAAATATTTTGGCGGTTTAATGTGCGCTGCCTGTCTTGGAAAGTGGGAGCTTGCAAAGAATCGCTGCCAGAATGAAAACGGCGGACGTCCGGTAAGGGAAATTGAACCTTTCGGAGAGGGTGGTACGCATGAGCTTGTTCCGTATTCGGTGGAATATACACCCGGAAAGAAGAGGTCGCCCGAAAATGAGCTTATATTCAAGCTGAAGGATTTTCCGGATAAAAAGGTTATTGATTTCGTTGCACTTGAATTTGCCGCAATTGTCAACGAGGATATTCCGTTTATAACACCTGGAGGCGTACGGCACAAAGATGCGCTTATCACATGGATTCCGAGAAGACGTGCTTCTGTACGCGAATACGGCTTTGACCATATGGAACTCACGGCTAAGGCTCTTTCTGAAAAATTATCAATTCCGGCAGTTTCACTTATAAAGCGTCTGCCTATGGCATACGAACAGAAGAAGCTTAACCGCAAGGAACGCCGGCATAATGCAGAGCGCACGATGTCTGTTATCGCTGACGGTTGTCTTGACGGTAAGGTTATACTTCTCATTGATGATATTGTAACTACCGGTGCATCGCTTTCGGCGGCATCGAAGCTTCTTCTCGATGCCGGAGCAGAGCAGGTTATGCCGGTGGCACTTTCTTCAACCGAACGCCCTCTCGACCCGGGCGAGCGGAGAATTGAGGACAACTTTAATATAATTAAGAAATAGCATACTGTAAACTTGACGGAAGCGGGTGCATATAATAAAACAGACCCTTTTCAGGAAAGGAGCTGCTTATTATAACCGACTTAAAAAATTATCCGAGATATCCGGTTGACCTTTTTAAGGTGCGGCTGATTTTTCTTGGTGTGAGCGAGGAATCTCGGAGTATGCCATACATTGTTGCGGATGTTGTTCGTGAGAATCCGTTCGGAACTGCATTCATAAAAAGAGCCGACTGACTGTAACACTTTACCTCGTTGCCTTGTTTTTGCAGATTTACGGCATTGACAAAAGTGTACAAAAAAAAAGTCGAAAAATCGGCGTTATGCGAATTTACAAATTTGCCTTCTGAGTGTATAATAGAATACGCCATTTGTTGCGCTGCAACATTAAACGAGGCAATATATGGTATGGAAAAGTTAAAAATTGAAAGAACGGCCATGCGGAATAACAAGCTCATGTTATCAGCGCGCAGTGCCGTTTTTTCGTTTTTTCTGCCTTAAATTATTAAAGATTCGTAAAAATTATTGTTTTGGGGTAGAAATTAATAATATTATATGTTATAATTATAAGGATATAATTTTAAAAGGGAATCCGCTTTATGCGGCAAAGATAGGCAAATGACAAATTACATTGAAAAAATCGAATCAAATGATCTTCCCGTAGTCAGGCTGCGCGGAATAATCGTTTTCCCCGGAAGCGCAATTAGTCTTGAAATAACCGATAAACCGACACTCGCGGCTGTTGATGCCGCCTGCCGTCATGACGGTATGATATTCTTCGTTCCGCAGGCAAAGCAGGGAGCTGATATGACCCCGAACCGTATTGGCACAGTCGGAAAAATTAAGCAGAATATAAAAATTACTGACGGATCCAGACGTATTATTGTTGAGGGGCTCACCCGTGCAACAGTTCAGGAGTATGCAAAGCACGGAAAATATGAAATGGCAAGATTGCTTGTTAAATGGTGTCAGCTGACTGACAATGGTGGGCTCAAGGGAGAGGCACTTGTGCGTGAGGCACAGAGTGCGGCGAAGAAGCTGGCGGAACTTATGCCGAAGCTGCCGGCAGAGCCAAGCGCTGCTATTATGGGGATGTCGTCGCCAGACCAGATTTCCGACTATATTGCGGCACATCTGCTTGTGAGATACAGCGATAAGCTGACAATACTGAATATTTCCGAACCCATGGCACGAATTGAGGAAGTTATACGTCTGCTTTACGATGAAGTACAGCTGCTTCGTGTTGAGATGCAGATTCAGCACACTGTTGGTGAGCGTATGAATCGCAGACACCGTGAATCAATACTTCACGAACAGCTTAATGCCATAAAAGACGAGCTTGGACTCGACGATGCACCGGAACTTGTACGTTACCGTGAAAAAATAGAATCGCTCGATGCTTCCGATGAAGTTAAGGACAAGCTTAATGAAGAATACGAACGCCTTACGAAGATGCAGTTCGGTTCGGCGGAGGGAAGTGTTATCAGAACATATCTCGACACCTGCCTTGCGCTTCCGTGGAATAAGGTTACGAAAGACCGTACCGACCTTAAACGTGCGAGAAAGATACTCGATGACGATCACGACGGAATTGAGAATGTCAAAGACCGTATAATCGAATTTTTAGCCGTAAAACAGCTTACCGAGGATGCTGGCGGACAGATACTTTGTCTTGTCGGTGCTCCCGGTGTCGGAAAGACTTCAATCGGATCATCAATCGCACGTGCGCTCGGACGTAAATATGTTCGTGTTTCGCTCGGCGGTGTACGTGATGAGGCTGAAATACGCGGTCATCGCAAGACATATATCGGTGCAATGCCGGGACGTATTATCGAAGCAATAAAGCGTGCAAAAACAAAAAATCCCGTCATTCTGCTCGATGAAATTGACAAGATGACACACAATAATATTAACGGCGATCCTGCGTCGGCAATGCTTGAAGTGCTCGACCCGGAACAGAACAAAAATTTCCGCGACCATTTTGTTGAATTGCCGTACGACCTTTCGCAGTGTATATTTATTGCGACGGCGAATACTCTCGATACCGTTCCTCGTCCTCTTCTCGACCGTATGGAAATTATCGAAATGAAGACATATACAAGAGAAGAAAAGCTTGCTATCGCAAAAAATCACATGATCAAAAAGCAGATGAAAAAATGCGGCATTACTTCACGTAATTTAAAAATTACAGACGATGCGATTTATGAGATAATCGACCGCTATACCCGTGAAGCCGGTGTTCGTAATTTGGAGCGCGAGATAGGTGCGGTCTGCCGAAAATGTGCAAAGAAGCTTGTTGATAATCCCGATACGAAGAAGATTAGCGTCAAGGCGGAAAACCTCAAAGAATATCTGGGTGCGCCGAAGCTTATGCCAGACCGCATTGCTGAACACGACGAGGTTGGAACCGTAAACGGACTTGCTTACACGCAGACGGGCGGCGATATGCTCAAAATTGAAGCGGCGGTGTTTGACGGAAGCGGAAAGCTTGAACTTACCGGCTCGCTCGGTGACGTTATGAAGGAATCTGCACGAATTGCGGTCAGCTTCGTTCGTTCACGTGCAGACAAGCTTGGAATCGATCCGGATTTTTATAAAACAAAGGATATACATATTCATGTGCCTGAGGGGGCTGTTCCGAAGGACGGACCGAGCGCAGGTGTTACACTTGTTACAGTTATAGCGAGTGCATTATCCGAAAAGCCTGTACGTCGTGACATTGCAATGACCGGAGAGGTTACACTCCGCGGAAATGTCCTTGCAATTGGCGGACTGCGCGAAAAAACACTTGCGGCTTATGCGGCTGGAGTTAAGACTGTTCTTATTCCCGATGACAATTTTGCCGACCTCGAAGACTGTGCAGAGATTGTCCGCGAGAGTATTGAATTTGTCCGCGTAAAAACCGCTGACGAGGTACTTGAGAGGGCACTTGTAAGATAATTTTTGAAAGGATGGAGCAAAGCAATGGCTCTTAACTTAAATAATACCGAGCTTGTTATGACAGCCGGACTTCAAAGCCAGTTCCCGACCGACAGACTTCCGCAGATTGCGCTGTCCGGGCGTTCAAATGTCGGAAAAAGCTCACTGCTCAATAAGCTTGTCGGCAGAAAAAGTCTTGCCCGTGTTTCCGGCTCTCCCGGAAAGACGATAACAATAAACTTTTATCGCGTTGATAAGAAATTCTATATAGTTGACCTGCCGGGCTACGGCTTTGCAAAGCGTGCGCCGGCTGACAAGGCAAAGTGGTCAAAGCTCACAGATGCTTATTTCACATCCGGCACTATGACCGCTGTGGCACAGCTTATCGACCTCAAGGTCGGTCCGACAGCAGATGATGAAATGATGCTCGACTTTATGAATCAGTCGGATATCCCGTACATCATCATCGCTACAAAGGCGGATAAACTGAATGTAACAAACCGTAAAGCGGCACTCGAAGCACTTCGCGAAAATCCGCTTGTCAGAGAGGACTGCCAGATAATTCCGTTTTCTGCGCTCGACGGTACGGGTAAGGATGAAGCAATGAGGGCGATGCTCGCCCTTATGGAGGCGGCAAAGTGATAAGTTCTCTTTTTGGAACTGATAATCCCGGACTCGCTGTAATGGAGCTGCTTCAGCGGCTTATAATTGTTATTATCGCACTGACCGTTCATGAAGTTGCACACGGCTGGATTGCTTATAAGCTTGGCGACGATACTGCAAAAAATTCCGGCCGTCTTTCACTTAATCCCCTCAAGCATCTTGATCCAATGGGATTTTTGTGTATGCTGCTTTTTCGATTTGGTTGGGCAAATCCTGTGCCGATACGTACCGGTAAGTTTAAGCACCCAAAACGCGGTATGGCTATTTCAGCACTCGCAGGTCCGATGGCGAATATTCTGCTTGCAGTTTTTTCGTGGTTTATTGTTGAGCTTCTTTTCTTCTTTGTTCCCGACACAATTTATGCGGCATCTATGGGGTATATAAAAACGACAGAGGATATTGCTTTTGCGGTCAACATGTTTGATGTTTCGTCAACATTTTTTCTGACCTTCCACTATATGAATCTTTCGCTTGCGGTGTTTAACTTTTTGCCCGTGCCGCCCCTTGACGGCTCACGAATACTTTATTCCTTTTTGCCCGATAAACTGTATTTTGGCGTTATGAAGTATGAACGCATCATCTCTATGGTGATTATCATTTTGCTCATAACTAACGTACTGAATGTACCGCTTGTTTGGGCGGTTGAAAAAATATCGCAGGGAATTGATTTTATTATACCGATTATCTAACATAACGGAGAAGACGCTATGGAAAACATTTCGTATAAGCTTGAAGGCTTTGAGGGACCGCTTGATCTCTTACTCAAGCTGATTGAAAAGAATAAGGTGCAGATTACCGATATTCCGATTGCGCTCATTTTTGAGCAGTATATGGAATATATTGACCTCATGCAGAAAATGGATATGGAGGTTGCAGGTGAATTTATCGTCATGGCAAGTGAGCTTATGCTGATAAAAAGCAAAATGCTCCTGCCAAAGCCGGAAGACGAGGAGGAAGACCCACGCGCAAAGCTCGCGGCGATGCTTCTCGAATATCAGCGCATGAAGCAGGCGGCAGGATATCTCACCGAGCAGTTCGGACAGTTTTCCGGCAGAATGATAAAAGACACCGACGAGGTGAAACCCGATTCTGGAAAAATTGAACCGCAGGAAGCTGAAGCACTTCGCAGAGTGATGCTGTCGATGCTCCGTGCAATGGATAAGAGTGCGATTGATGCAATCAACCGTGAAACCGCTGAAAGACCGTTTGAGCGTATTCTCCGTACTCCGATAGTCCCCGTGAGCGGAAAGATTTACGGAGTTATCCGTTATCTTGTAAGAAACGGTGAAGCGCTTTATACATCCATACTTTTAACGGCAAAATCACGAAGCGAGCTTATTGCGACTTTCCTCGCAGTGCTCGAGCTTATAAAGAAAAATCGCGTTACGCTCCGTCCCGTTGAAGAAACGGATTTCGGAGAAATAACCGATTTCAGAGTTAATCTCAATCATGAAAGAATGACCGGAGGTGACAGAAATGTCAGCGAAGCCTATACTTGAGGCGGTGCTTTTTGCCGCAGGACATCCGCTTACATACGAGGTTCTTGCCGAAGCGGCAGAATGCATGACAAGCGAGGTAAAGGGGATACTTGCCGAAATGGCGGCGGAATATTCCGATCATGCAAATGAGCGGGGTATACAGCTTGTTATGTACAAGGATTCCTGCCAGCTCTGCACAAAAGAAGAGCATATCGACAAAATCCGTGCGGCACTTGGTGTACGCTCCGGTGGCAATCTCTCACGAAGCTCGATGGAAACGCTTGCAATTGTTGCTTACCATCAGCCGGTTACGCGCTCATACATAGATTCGGTGCGTGGCATAGATTCAAACTACTCGGTCAATAATCTCACAGATAAAGGGCTTATTGAGGTTTGCGGCAGACTTGATGCTCCGGGCAGACCCTCACTTTACCGTACAACGGAGAATTTCCTGCGCATATTCGGAATAACATCTCTTGACGAGCTTCCGCCGATTGAGCTTTTTGCTGTTCCCGATATTAAAACAGAGGGAACTGAAGCTGCGGAAAATTCCGAAACTGAAAACGATGTCGGTGTAGATGTTGACACAGAAATCGAAGAACTGACAGAAGAATAAAATTTCAAAATTCATCGGAGGGGAGTGATGTAATGGGGTGGATAATTGCCGCAGCGATTATAGCTTTTCTGCTGTTTTTACAAGTCAGCGTTAAGGCAAAAATTGATGGGGATATGAAACTCACGCTCGGTGTTTGGATATTCCGATTCCCGTTATACCCCACGAAAGAAAAGACTGTCAAGCTGTCTGATTACAAGATAAAAAATTTCAGAAAAAAGCAGGCAAAGCTCGAAGAAAAGAAAAAAGGCAAGAAGAAAAAATCAAAGAAAAAATCTTCAGACGAAAAGCATATAGCTTCAAAATCAAAAATGGTTGAGGTTGAGGACGATGACAGCGACATCATGGGATTGATTGGAAAAATCACATCGGTGGTAAATGTATTTCTTAACCGCTTCGGGCATCATCTGCATATAAAAGTTAAACGGTTGGTCATAATAATAGGTACGCCTGATGCCGCAAAAACAGCTGTACTTTACGGAGCGGTCTGCGGTGCGGTGCAGTGCCTTATGGAGCTTCTTAACGATGCGATACATTTAAGACTTCCGAACAGCGAAAACTTATGTGTTGTACCTGATTTCACATCGGAAAATATCACAGCAGAGGCTGATATTACATTTTCATTCCGAGTTTATCAGATTTTTGATATACTGATACGTTCGGCTATAGCATATTTTAAAGAATCGTAATTTTTGAAAGGGGAACATAAAAATGGCAGACAACAAAATTTCCGGAATCATTGAAACTTCACTCGAAAAAATCAGAAACGTAGTTGATGCAAACACCATTATCGGTACACCGATTAACACACCGAACGGAACAACTATCATACCCGTATCAAAGGTGATGGTCGGTTTTGCTTCCGGCGGCGTTGACTATCTCGGCAAGAACACAAAAAAGGCTACGGAGAAAGAATCGGTAAAGGCTGACAATCTCCCGAAAAACTTCGGTGGTGGCGGCGGAACTGGCGTTACTGTACAGCCGGTGGGATTCCTCGTAATCTCGGCTGACGGAAACGTACAGATGCTCAATGTCGGTACAACAAATGCCGGCTCGAACGACAAAATTGACCAGGTTGCCAATCTTATCGAGCGCTCGCCCGACCTTATTTCAAAAATCAAAGCGATTTTTGTTAAGGATAAGAAGGATTCAAAGGAAGACACAAATTCCGAAACCTCAACAGATACTTCAGAAGAGGAATAACTTACAGCGCATAGATTTTCCGTGTCGGAGCATGCTTTTCTTGAAGCTATTTCAAGGAGAATTATATGCGAAAAATAAGAATCACGGCACTTTTTCTTGTGCCGATACTGTTTATGACCATATTGCCGGCACGGGCTTTTGATGTGTCGGCGCACTCGGCTATTGTCATGGAAGCCTCAACGGGTGATGTCGTTTTCGAAAAGGATGCCGACACCCGACGTCCCATGGCGAGTACCACGAAAATAATGACCGCACTTGTCGCCATTGAATCGGGGGAGCTTTCACGCGAAATTACCGTTTCAAAAGAAGCAGAGGGCGTTGAAGGCTCGTCGATATATCTTAAATCGGGCGACAAAATCACGCTTGAATCGCTCGTTTGGGCGCTCATGCTCGAAAGTGCAAATGATGCTGCGGCGGCAATTGCGATAGGTGTTGCCGGTTCGGTTGAGGCTTTTGCTGACATGATGAATCAAAAAGCGGCAGAGCTTGGACTTACTGATACTCATTTTACAAATCCTCACGGATTAAGCGATGATGCGCATTATACCACGGCACGTGAACTTGGGAAGCTCACTGCAGCGGCTCTTGAAAACGATACTTTCAGAAAAATCGTTTCAACAGACTCGCATATTATCGAGTACGGTGAGTCGGTGCGGAATCTGCACAATCACAATAAGATGCTTCGAATGTACGATGGTACAATCGGGGTTAAAACCGGCTTCACAAAGGCAAGTGGTCGCTGTCTTGTGTCTGCAGCGGAACGCGGGGGTATGACACTGATTGCGGTTACGCTTAATGCGCCGGACGATTGGACTGATCACGCGGCAATGCTCGACCTCGGTTTTTCAAAGCTCGAAAAAATGACGCTTATAATGCCGGGTGAATCGGTTTTTATATCACCCTGCATCGGCACAGAATCAGGGGAAATCACCGTAAAAAACCGCGAGGGCCTTACACTCATTTTGCCGAGAGGTGAGCATAATATTAAGCGTACAGTGATATTACCGAGGTATTTCTGGGCACCGGTAGCAAAAGACAGTGTAGTCGGAAAAATAGAAATACGCAACGGCGATACCCTTCTCGGAGAGGTTAAGCTCTATGCCGAGGAAAACGCCGATAAAACAGAATATAAGAAAAATTTTTTAGAAAAAATATTTAACTGAAATGACAGAATTACGTTTACAAAAATATCTTTCGGATGTGGGACTTATGAGCCGCCGTGCCGCCGAGCGTGAAATCTCGCGCGGTGCGGTGCTTGTAAACGGTATTCCCGCCGAAATCGGGCAAAAGGTTTGCCCCGAAACCGATACAATTGAATACAATGGCAGGGTTATAAAATTCGGCTTTAAAAAGTATATTTACATAATGCTCAATAAGCCACGGGGATATGTTACCACGGCGTCTGATGAGCGCGGACGTCCCACTGTTGTTGAGCTTTGCCGCGAGGTTGGAGAACGGGTTTATCCAGTTGGACGGCTCGACATGGATTCCGACGGATTGCTGCTTCTGACAAACGACGGTGAGCTTGCAAACAAGCTGACTCATCCTCGTCATTCGATTCCGAAAATATATCATGTTGAGGTTGGCGGAAAGGTTGACCGTGATACTATAAAAAAGCTTTCGAGTCCGCTTATAATCGACGGATACCAAATAATGCCTGTCAAGACGGAAATACATTCGATGCGAAATGACAAGCGCCGTGAGGTTACAGTGCTTCGTATGGAGCTTTATGAGGGACGCAACCGTCAGATACGAAAGATGTGTGAGCAGTGCGGACTTGTTGTAAACAGACTCACACGTGTTGCAATCGGCGACATAAAAATGCAGAGTTTAAAACCCGGCGCATGGAAGTATCTTACAAAATCGCAGGTGGATTATCTCAAAAATAACGCAAATAAAAAATAGGAGAGGCTAATGTTAATAATCAGACCTATTCAGGACAAATTTTTGCAGGAGCAGCTTTGCATACGCTGCAAGGTTGAATATAACCCCGATCTGCTTGCATACGGCGCATGGGTTCGCGATGAGCTTGAGGGGGATTCTCTTGGCGATTTTGTCGGTATATGTCAGTTTCGTCTTGGAAAGAGCGCAGTTATCAAAGATCTCGCAAAGGCGACAGGTACAGACGACACCGAAGCTATGTTCATTATGGGACGTCAGACGATGAATTTCATCGATCTTCACGGAGTGCATCATGCATATTTCGAGGGCGACTGCGATGAAAAATTCATAAAGTGGCTCGGATTCACTAAGGATGAAAACGGAAAATGGGCGGCGGATCTTGAGGCGTTTTTTAAGCACCCGTGTTCTGCTGACAAGAAATAAACATGAGGGATGATAAAGTGAAAAAGATAGCATTTATTCTTGCCGCACTTTTAACTTTGCCGCTTCTTGGCGGATGCGGCTCCGATTCGGGGGATGTCACTCCCGGACTTGTTACTACCGATGATACGGTTGACCCCAATTCAATAAGGGTCACGGCACCTTTTGCTGATGACACCGATGCCAATGATACCGATTCCTACACGACCGATTCCTATACGACCGATGCACCTGTGACAGATGCCCAGACTACATCACCGACTGTTTCAGTGCCCGGCGAAACACGAATCAGCTTTCTTGCTGCCGGTGACAATATTATTCACGAAAACGTCTACACCGATGCAAGAAACCGTGCAAAGAATGGGGAAAAATATAATTTCATCGATATGTACGACGGTATTGCCGATATTATTAGAGAAGCGGATATTTCGCTTATAAATCAGGAGTCGCCGATTTGCGGTGAAGAGCTTACGATTTCGGGATATCCGGCGTTCAACTCACCCGACGAAGCCGGGGATACGCTTATTGATCTTGGTTTTGATATAGTAAATATTGCAAACAACCATATGCTTGATAAAAGCGAGCGCGGTTACAGAAATCACCTCGACTATTGGAAAGAGCGTGAGGACAAAATCCTCATGATTGGCGGATATTATAACCGCGAGGATTACGAAAATATCCGTATCATCGAAAAAAAGGGAATATCAATTGCTCTTATTTCCTATACATATGCAACCAATAATCCGGCACCTTCGTCATCAAGTGAGCTTATCGTGCCGTATATAAATGAATCGGAAATCGTTCGCATGACAAAGAAGGCCGATGAGCTTGCTGACCTCGTATTTGTCGTAATGCACTGGGGCGGTGAGGACGAAAATTCATTCAAGCCGTCAAAGAGCGAATATTCACTTGCCCAGGCGATAACCGATGCAGGTGCAGACGTTATACTCGGTATGCATCCGCACGTTATTCAGGGTATGGATTGGTATACGGCTTCTGACGGAAGCAAAACTCTTGTCGTATATTCGCTCGGAAACCTCATTTCCACCCAGTATAACAACCGCAATCTTGTCGGCGGTATCGTTACATTTGATATCGTCAAGGATAAAAACGGCGCTATAACGATTGAAAATCCAATTTATAACCCAACTGTAACTCACTACAATAAGCAGCGTCTCGGTTTGCAGGTTTATCTGATGGAAGACTACACAGAAGAGCTTGCTGCACTTCACGGCAACCCCAATTTCGGTCAGACCGCTGACTGGAGAATTTGGACTCTTGACAAAATCAGAAGCTTTGCTACGAACAACATCAAAGAAGAATTTTTACCCGATTTCTTAAAATAAAAAAGGTAGGCGATTTTTGTGCTTGACAGCATACTTTACAGCATCAATAATATTATGCCGATGTTTATAATCGTCATTTTGGGTGCAATACTCGGAAAGGCGAAATTTGTTAACGACGGTTTTCTATCCGTCTGCGACAAGCTGGTTTTTAAAATCTCTTTGCCTTGTATGCTGTTCGTTGAAATTGTAAGTGCAGAGTCGGTTGAATTTAATCCGAAGCTCACCGGATACTGCGTTGCTACAGTTATTGTGACTCTTGTTCTTTCGTGCGTATTTGTGCCGTTCTTTATCAAGGATAACGGCAAGAGAGGTGCTTTTATTCAGGGCATTTACCGTTCAAATTCAGCTATAATCGGAATGACACTTGCGCAGAATATGTTCCCGGAAAACGGTACTGCAACGATGTCTATGGTTATGCCTGTAGTTGTTGTGCTCTTTAACGGTTTTGCCGTGGTGATACTTTCAATTTATGCGCCGGAAGATGTCAAGCTTACTCCAAAACAGCTTATTGTCCGTATTATTAAAAGCGTCGCAACCAATCCGCTGATAATTTCGATTGTTCTTGCACTTTTATGGAAGTTTTCTGGAATTAAGCTTCCGGTTCTCGCTGATAAGAGCCTTAATTATCTTTCAAATATGTCGATGCCGCTTGCGCTGATAAGCCTCGGTGCAAGCTTCAAGTTAGAGTCACTTCGCGGAAGATTTGGACTGGCGGTTATTTCGAGCGCACTAAAAACAGCTGTTGTTCCGGCGGCGGCTGTACTCTGTGCTATACCGCTCGGTTTTCGCGGAGTTGAGCTTGGAACGATTTTCATTCTGTTCGGTGGACCGACTGCGGTTTCGAGCTACATAATGTCAAAGCAGATGAAAAGCGACCACGAGCTTTCGGGGCAGATACTGCTTGTTTCAACCTTAATGAGTGTTGCCACGTTGTTTGCCGGCACGCTGATACTTAAACAAACGGGACTTATATGAAACTTATTATTGCAGAAAAGCCGAGCCTTGCACGTTCTATTGTGACGGCACTCGGAGGTAATCCGAAAGGCAGCGGATTTTATACACACGGTGAATATATTGTAACATGGGCATTCGGCCATTTATTTTCGCTCGCCGACCTTGAGTATTACACCGGTGGCGAAGCAAATTCACGCTGGTCACTTGAGGGACTGCCTTGTTTTCCGGAGAAGTTTTGTTATGAGCTTCGCCGCTCGTCAAAGGGTGACGACGGTACGGCAAGGCAGTTTGACATTATAAAACAGCTTTGTCGAAGGCAAGATGTTGATACGATAATCAACGCAGGCGACTCAGACAGAGAGGGCGAAATTATAGTCCGTATGTGCATAATGAAGGCATTTGACCTTGAACCCTCTGCACCTTTTTTCGTTGAGGGAAAGCGACTTGCCAGACTTTGGCTGCCCGACCAGACGGCAGAAACGATACAGGCTGCAGCAGCACTTCCACCAGACGAGAGTGATTATGACCGCCTTGCTGACGAGGGATTTGCGCGAACATATATCGACTGGCTTTACGGCATAAATCTCACTCGATACGCTACACTCAAATCAGGTACGCTTTTGCGTGTAGGTCGTGTAATTGTCCCGATAGTCCGTGCAATTTGCGAGAGGGACAGAGCAATACGTGATTTCAAGCCGGAGAAATACTATCAGCCGCGTTCAAATGCCGAAACCGACGGCGCAGAGGTTGAACTGCTGTCAAAGCAGAAATTTGACAAGAACAGCCTTTCTGACTGTGAGAAAAAATGCACTGAATATAATTCGCTCGGAGCAGTTGTTACAGCCGTTAAGCGCAAAAAGGACAAGCTTTCACCGGGTAAGCTCTGGTCGCTGTCGAAGCTGCAAAGCTTTCTCGGAAAGAAATATAAAATGTCGATGCCGCGCTCTCTGGAGGTGCTTCAGAAGCTGTATGAGGAGGGGTATGTGACCTATCCGCGTACAAACTCCGAATATCTTGCAACAGCGGAAAAAGACAAAGTAAAGCGTATAATCGGTGCAGTATCAAAGCTTGGGTATCCCATAGAGTTCAAAGATTCAAAGCAGATTTTCGACGATTCAAAAATTGAGGCACACTCCGCACTTACGCCCACTACAAAAATTCCTGACAAAAAGCGGCTTTCAGAGGATGAGTCAATCGTTTACGGTGCGATAATGCGCCGTTTTGCGGCGGTATTCTGTGCGCTCGACTGTATTGTTGACAAAACGGAGATTAAAATAGCTGTCGGAAATCCACCCGAAACCGGTGAGGAATTTACACTCAAGGGAATGGTAATGATTGAGCCGGGATGGACGAAATTTGACGATTACACCACCAAAGACAAGGTTTTGCCGAATCTAAAAAAAGGCGACACGGTCAACATTGACTTTAAACCTGCCGAAAAGGAAACCTCGCCGCCAAAGCATTATACAATTGAAACGCTGAATAATTATCTTAAAAACCCGTTCCGCGACGAGCTTTCAAAAAAGGACGATGAAACCGATGATGCGGAAGAATACCGTGCTGTATTTGAGGGACTTGAGCTCGGAACAGAAGCAACACGCACGCAGATAATTGACAATGCACGCTCGTCGGGATATATTCAGCTCAAAAAGGATGTCTACACCATCTTGCCGGACGGTGAATTTTTGGTTGATTCGCTCGGCTCGATGGGAATCGGCATGGACAAATATAAGACCGCAGAGCTTGGAAAGGCGTTGAAGAGCGTGTACCGCGGTGAGATGACAGTCAGAGGTGCAACACAGATTGCCGAGAAGGAAATTTCCGACGTGTTTGCGCTTGCAAACAGTTCGGCATCAACCGGATTTGCAGGCGATGTTATCGGCGTATGTCCGATGTGCGGAAACGAAGTCGTTCGTACACGCAGAGGATACGGCTGCAAGGGCTACAAGGAAGGCTGTAAATTTACGATTTGGAGTACTGTATCAGGACGGAATATTTCCGTTTTGGAAGCAAAATCACTCCTTACAGACGGACGAACAGAGCTTCTTGACGGCTTCAAATCTAAAAAAGGCACTGAATTCAGTGCACGGCTTAAGCTTGAGGCTGAAAAGGTTGTTTTCGAGTTTGATAACACAAAGCCGCGTGCTATGCAGTATCGTTCCGTAGATGAATCACGCAGTCAAGGTAAGCCGATAGAGGGAATACCGATAGATTATACATTTCAGTAACGAGGACTAATTATGCCAAAATATAAATACATTCTATTCGACCTCGACGGTACGCTTGACGACCCGTTTGAGGGAATAACGAAGTCGGTTGAATACGCAATGAAAAAATTCGGTGTGACGTGTGAGCGCGAAAAATTAAAGTGCTTTATCGGGCCGCCGCTTATAGATTCGTTTATGAGTTATTTCGGACTTGACGAGCAGAATGCAAAGCTTGCCGTCGATTATTACAGAGAATATTACCGACCGACGGGAATTTTTGAGGTCAGCATTTACGACGGAATCCCAGAGCTTCTTGAAAAGCTTCAAAACTCCGGCTGTGAACTGATTTTGGCGACGTCAAAGCCGATTATATTCGCCGATATGATTCTCGAAAAGTTTGACTTAAAAAAGTATTTCAGTGCCACATTCGGCAGTGAGCTTGACGGTACACGGGTTAAAAAGGATGAGGTCATTGCATACGCGCTTGAAAATTATCCGATTGATAAATCAAACGCGATAATGATAGGCGACCGTCGGCATGACGTCGATGGTGCACACAAAAACGGGATGCCGTGTATCGGTGTTACGTTCGGTTATGGTGACCGTGAGGAGCATATTTCCTGCGGAGCTGATTATATTGCTGACAGTATCACCGAGCTTGAAAATATTATAAATGTATAAAACTACCTCCTTGCGGGCATAAATAAGCCAAAGCAAGGAGGTATTTCTTTATGAATATGGATGATAAAACATATAAAAAATATGTCGAAAAGCGCGCGGCTAAATCAAATCTTGGAGGGGACTGCGCTAAAGCGTTTTTGGTAGGCGGCATAATCTGTACTATCGGTCAGGGATTATTTGACGTCTATACCTCAATCGGGATGAGCGAAGATAACGTAAAGACACTTGTTCCGGTTTCGCTTATCTTTTTGGCGGCACTGCTCACCGGACTTAATGTTTTTGACAATATCGCAAAGTTCGCCGGTGCAGGTACTCTTGTTCCGATTACGGGATTTGCAAATGCAGTGGTTTCTCCGGCGATTGATACCAAGGCAGAGGGATTTATACTTGGAGTTGGTGCGAAAATCTTTACTGTCGCAGGACCGGTTATACTTTACGGCACGCTTGCATCGGCGATTTACGGTGTGATACTTTATATCGTGAGGTGTTTCTGATGCAGAGGGGAATTATTAAGCTTATTTCAAAGCCGTCTGTAATCACTGCCGCGAGTGTGGTTGGAAAAAAGGAAATGGACGGTCCTCTCGCAGGGCGGTTCGACAAATATGACATGACTGATACTTTTGAAATGCCGACATGGGAGCAGTCGGAGAGCGAAATGCAGAGAATTGCTCTCAATACAGCCCTCGAAAAAGGTGGATTTAAAATTCATGATATTGACGCACTTTTTGCAGGTGATCTAATCAATCAGTGCATATCAAGCGGGTACGGACTTGCTAACTTCGATACACAGTTTTTTGGATTGTTCGGCGCTTGCTCGACGATGGCGGAATCGCTAATACTTGGTTCGATGCTCGTTGATTCGGGAAAATATTCACGCATTGCCGCTGTAACGTCGTCGCATAACTGTTCGGCTGAACGTCAGTTCCGTTTCCCGATTGAATACGGCGGACAGCGTACACCAACGGCACAGTGGACTGTAACCGGCTCGGCGGCGGTTATTGTCGGGGAACACAATGAATCGCCGTATATCAGCGAGGTATTGCCGGGACGTGTCTGCGACAAGGGTATTAACGATTCGGCGAATATGGGGGCGGCAATGGCACCTGCCGTAGTTGATACGCTGAAGCGTTATTTTGATGAATCGGGAAAGAAGCCAGGCGATTTTTCCGCGATTTTCACTGGTGACCTCGGATATGAGGGAAGCGGAATTTTGATTGATTTCCTTTCTGCTGACGGCTATGATATATCGAAAATTCATCAGGACTGCGGACTTATTATTTACGACAGAGAGCGGCAGGATGTTCACGCAGGCGGTTCGGGATGCGGCTGTGCGGCTACTGTGTTTGCGGCTTATATTCTTCCGCAGCTTAAAGAAAAAAAGCTTAAGGATATACTTTTCATAGCGACCGGTGCGATGATGAACACGGCGAGTATACAGCAGGGACTCACAATACCCGGAATCGCACATCTATTGAGAATAACCGTTTCGGAGGACGAAGATGGACAAGATTCTTGATTATATATGGGCATTTGCTGTCGGAGGCGCATTATGCGTTATTGCGCAGATTCTTATTGATAAAACAAAGCTGACTCCTGCACGTATACTCGTTTTATATGTTGTCGCAGGCGTTGTTCTGACAGGATTTGGGCTTTATCAGCCGCTTGTCGATTTTGCCGGATGCGGAGTAACAGTGCCGCTGACGGGATTCGGTTATTCACTTGCTGAAGGTGTAAAAAAAGCTATAGACGAGCGTGGACTCATCGGTGCGCTTACTGGCGGTCTAACAGCGACAAGTGCCGGCATTACAGCGGCAATGGTATTTGCATGGCTTGCGGCTGTGCTGTTTCGCGGAAAGCCGAAGGGATAAAAAGAAATGGACGCCGGAGCGTCCATTTTTTCTTTATAGGGTTAGCAGCAGCCGTTGTTATTGCCGCAGCCGCAGAAGATAATGAGAAGCGCGATGATGATGAGCCATACGCACTTGTCGTCAAAAATATTGCAAAGGCAGTTATTCATAAATTCCCTCCGAAATTATCGCATGAAGTATGCGTTATGAGAGTGCCTACCGTTTTGGTGGCTTCTACTCTCTATTACATACTATGAGCGCGTAGGAATTTTGACACTGTAAAAATTAAAGACGTTCGAGCTTCAAATGTGTTGTTTCAACGAATGCGCGTGCGGCAAGCTCGCTGTCGGTGGGAATATCCTTCGCGGCACCGCAGGAACGGCAGAAAACCTTAACATGGTCATCAGAAACCGCAACATCATAATCTCCGTCGTCACAGCAGCAGCTAACATCGCCGCCCTCGATAAGGTCGCGTATTACGAACATTACCGTGTCATATATAGACGGGTCATATTCTTCATTTCGTTCATCGTCGAGGCTGTCAACCTCGCTGTGGAGTCTGTCGAGGTCATCGAGTCCCATTTGCTTTAATAAGTCAAGTAATTCCTTTTCCGACTTGTCGAGTGCCTCGCTGACGGAGTTTTCGTTTCCAATAAAAACAAGCTCGAATGCCGAATAGGGGCAAGGATATACAAAAAGCTCTTTTTCGAAAAATAATTTCGAGCTGACGGTAAACGTATGCTCACTGTTGCAGAAAAGGCAGGGGACAGTGATGCGGAGCTTTCCGTCATTTGTGTGCTCTATTGTAAGCTCACTGGCTTCGCAGGAGCATTTTAATTTCTTCATTGCGCCGGAGAGCGTGAAAACGCCGACCATGCTTTTTATGCCCGAGCCGCAGTATGGACAGCGGTAAGCGATGCAGGTTTCGCGGGAATTTAATATCATGTTTAATACCATGTCTTTGCGCAGCAAAGATTTCCTTTCATGGAACAATATACTATATTATAGCAAATAAAACGCATAATGTCAAGTAAAAGTGAAATTCATCATAATGTTACAGTATAATCATTGACAAGAGAGATAAAAAGGTTTATAATATTAAATAATGTATGACTAAAAGATATGAGAGGATATAAAATTGTCAAGTAAAGAGCAAAATTGCTGTAAAAAAACTTCAATTGGCGGTCAGGCGCTTATTGAGGGGATAATGATGCGCGGCCCGGAAAAATCTGTTATGGCGGTACGTAATCCTGAGGGGGAAATCGTACTCGAGGAAGTATCCGCCACAACCAGTAAACGCCCGAAAATCCTGAAGCTTCCGCTTGTGCGCGGTATTTTCAACTTTATTGATTCGCTTAAAACCGGTTACAAGGCGCTGATGCGTTCAGCGGAAATTGCTATGCCGGAAGAAAGTGATAAGCCGATGACTGAAAAGGAAAAGAAAAAAGAATCGGCACTTATGGGAGTTGCTGCCGCTGTTGGTAGTGTTCTCGGCGTGGTTCTTTCTGTTGTGCTTTTCATATACCTTCCCTCACTGCTGTACCGACTGATTGAAAATACGGTTCCGGCGCTTGAATCGCTTTCGGATGGAACAAGACAGCTTATCAGAAGTGTTTTTGAGGGCGTGCTTCGTATTATTCTGATGGTCGGTTACATGGGGGCGATGTGCCTTATCAAGGATGTTCGCCGTACATTTGAGTATCACGGTGCAGAGCATAAGACGATTTTCTGCTATGAAGCCGGACTTGAGCTTACAGTTGAAAACATAAAGAAGCAAAGACGTTTTCATCCGAGATGCGGAACTTCGTTTATGATACTTATGCTGCTTGTGGGAATTGTAATCGGTATGTTTATTACGGTTGATAATCCTTTCCTGCGTACGGGAATAAAGCTTTTACTGCTTCCTGTTACTGTCGGAATCGGTTATGAACTGATAAAATTCTGCGGCAGACACGATAATTTCCTAACAAGAATCATCGCCGCACCGGGTATGATGCTTCAGCGTATAACCGTACATGAGCCGGACGACAAGATGACTGAATGTGCGATTGCGGCGATGAATGCGGTAATTCCGGAAGACAGCGAAAAGGATAAAATTTAATCGGTATCAAAGAACCGCTCGGAAAGATTTCCGGGCGGTTCGATTTGCTCGGTTGTACAATTTACAAAAAATTCCGTTTAAGCATTGACTTTAATAAGCTAATGTGGTATAATGTTGTCAAGAAATTCATCCGCTAAGTTAAGATTTTAAGGAG
>JAZQXA010000084.1:0-12510 GCA_045632605.1 Candidatus Flemingiibacterium sp.
GCTCGGAAAGCAGGGCATTTACCGCATCGGGAGCCGGTTTTCTCGGAACTCCTTCCTTTTCGCCGGCGACATAATCGAACAATCCGGGGAAGTACATTTCGACGAGCTTCTGTACGGCGAAATCGGCTTTGTTCGAAAGTACGGCGAGTGTGATTCCGCGCTTTTTAAGTGAACACAGCATATCGCAGATTCCGTCATACGGACGGGTTTTTACAGTGTTGTGGGTTTTATAGTAATCCCGAAATTCATTAAAAACAGAATCGGTTACGGATATATTTGTTTCCGATGGCACGGAGCGTTCAATGAGTGAACGGATGCCGTTCCCGACGAAGCTGCACACCTCTGCAATGGTACGTGTGGGAAGTGAATTTTCAGTTAGAGCGTGGTTTACGGAATCGGCGAGATCGTCGATTGTATCGAGCACTGTTCCGTCAAGGTCGAAAATTGCGAGCTTATATTTCATAGCTGACTCCTTATTGAAAAAATCGATAGCAACAGTATAACATATTTCGGTGTGTTTTTCAAGTTTTTCTTTTAAATTATTGACATTTTGCCATATATATGATAAAATCTCTCTATGTATAAATTGTTTTTTGGGAGGGTAATATGAAAAAGTCTAAAATCGAAAAATACACCCGCGCCGCTGATATGGGAGACAATGCAGCAAGCAAATTTGTTAATTACGGTGTGAAAAAGAAGGTTGAAGGCAAATATATTCTCAAACGTATTCTTTTGATACTCGGATATCTTTTGTTTGCTGTTGTATATTCGGTAATATTTTTGGGCCCATTTATAAAAATTCCGGGTGTAATTGCATTTTTGCCGCTGTTCATTTGGATTCTGATATTCTTTACATGGCGGTTCGTTTCAATTGAATATGAATATTACATACTCGACGGTGAGTTCCGTATGCTTGAGGTTTACGGCTCGAAAAGTTCGAGAGAGCTTTGCCGTGTTCGTGTCAGTGCAATGAAAACAATTGCGCCCTACCGTGATGCAAACAAGGCTGCTGCAGATGCGATTGATTCTGCTAACCGTATTGAGGCTGTTTCTTCCATGTCGGCACCTGATATTTATTACGGTATTTTCGCCGGCGATGACGGAAATGACTGTGTTGTTTTCTTTGAAGTTGCCGAGAAAACGCTTAAGGTGCTCAAATATTACAACTCCGAAATCGAAATTGTAAAAACTACGCATTAAGCTGTACCGTTTACGAAAAAAATAATACAAGTATAGCATATTGAAACTGTCGGCTCCTATGGGGCCGATTTTTCTTTGCTGTCCTCTCTTTAAGGGTATAAATGGTGCAGACGGTAATAAAAAGGCTCTCACGAGCGGAGAGCCTTGAAATTATATTATTTATCCCAGTTGAACGTAAATTCTTCCCAGGGAATATTGACTGCGGCTTTGTTTTTTACAATATCGTCGACATGACAAAGAAGCGGAAAATCCTTTGCGTCGAGCTTGCCGGCTTTTGCTGCGATGCGGACGGCGCGTGCAACTCTTTCCGCAACAACGAGCGATTCAAGAGTTACGCCGTTGAGTTCTTCCTTAACCTCGTCGATGTTAAGTCCGCGGCCAAGAAGTATGCCGGCGAGTCTTGTTCTTCCGCCGTAAACAGTGACGTAAAGGTCGCCGTAACCAACGGACATATTTTCAAGCGTTGCCGCACCCTGATAATCGAGCAGCTTGTACATTTCCTTTACTGCCTGACCGAAAATTGCCGCCTGCGAGTTGAAGTGAAGCTCGCTGTCGATGCCAAATTCTTTCTGATTGACGCCTATCGTCAGAGCAACGCCGAGTGCATAACCGTTTTTGAGTGCGACTGCGCTTTCGATTCCCACAACGTCTGTCGAAAGGCTGATGTGATAGTAGTCCGTTGCCATAATCTTTTTGAGCTTTTTGAGCGTTTCCATGTCGTCACCGCAGAATGCCACCTCGGTCTGGTCGTGAGCGACAAGCTCGTAGCTTGTGCAAGGGCCGCCGACTGCGTTGAGCGAATATTTTTTGCCGAGCTTTTCTGCTTTTCTGCGCCATATTTCCGGGTATGTAAGAAGCTCGCCGTCCTCGGTGTCCATAAGTCCCTTTGTCACCGTGAGAATCGGGATGCTTTCCGGAATTTTCGGCAGTACAAAATCGCCGAACCAATCAACGCCGAAGCTTGAAACACCGCCGATTATCATATCTGAACCGTTGATAGCCGTGTCGATATCCTCAACCTGATAATATTTTACGCCTGCGGGGAATGGCTTTTTATGCTTCGGATGAGTGTCAGTCTTGATGCAGTTTTCGATAATTTCACAGTCGAGAGGGGAGCCTACAAGACGTACCTCATGTCCGTTTTCTCTTGCCGGAAATGCGAGTGCCGAGCCCATCATTCCCGAACCGATTATTGTTACAACAGCCATATTATTTCTCCATTGTTAAAAATTTCAACAAGCATTATTATATACCATATTTAGCCGCTTGTCAAGTGTATATTTTTTTGCGCACGGCGAATACTTATTGTGTAAATTCGCGCAGTCAACTGTGCCGGAATTGCAAAAAAGTGCGCTCCATGCGCTATTTAAGGAGTATTCAAAATGAATAACGAGAGAAACCAGAATAGCAACCAGACCAAGAATAATCAGAACCGTAATCAGCAGAACAACAACCAGAATCAGAACAACAATAACCAGAACCGCAGCAATCAGAATAACAACCAGAACCGCAGCAACAACGAAAACACCAACAAATCTGACCGCTAAACGAACAACAACCGAGCCACTTACAAAGTGGCTCGGTTGTTTTCTGTTCTATTTTCGATTGCGCAGAATAACTTCGGCAATTGCAAGGTCGGACGGAGTTGTAATCTTGATATTCTCCGTACCGCAGTCAACGAGCTTCACATCAAAACCGAGATGCTCGGCAAGTGCGTTATCATCGGTAGCGGTGAAGCTTTCTTCTTTTGCGATATATGCCGCCGCACGGTAAAGCTCGGTTTTAAAGCACTGCGGTGTCTGAGCAAGCCAAAGCTCATTCCGGTCAACTGTTTCGGTGATATAATTTTTGCTGTTTGCACGTTTAACGGTATCAGTGACACGGGTTGCCGCCGTTGCCGCACCGGTACGGTACGTTTCCGCTAAAACAGAGTCGATTTTGTCAGTGGTAATAAGGCATCTTGCGCCATCATGTATCGCAACAAATTCAGATTTATCTGAAATTGCTTCAAATCCCCGTAACACCGATTCCTGACGGGTTTCACCGCCTGAAATTACGGCAGTAATTTTTGTGAGCTTATATTTTTCCTTATACTCTGTATAAACGGGAATCTCATCCTCGCGTGCAACCACGATAATTTCATTTATTTTTTCGCTTTCCTCAAAAGCTTTGAGCGTCCGCACAATAACCGGTAAGCCGCAAAGAGTCAAAAGCTGTTTGGTTTTTCCGTCTTCACAGTTCATCCGTGTTCCGCTTCCTGCCGCCGCGATTATCGCTGACGTGAAGTGCGGCTTATTTGCTGTTCGCGACAGTGTACGAACAAGTGATGCTATTTCTTTTGGTGATATCTTCATTTTTTGTCGGTTCCTTTTCTGGATTTTACATATGAGAATTACGGTCGCTTTCTTGAAAGAAAGCTCCGCAAAGAACTTTATAGGACGCTATCGCTCACAGCCGTGAAGCCAAGCGGGTTTTAACGCTCCCGGTAGTCGGGACCCTCCTCGCTCCGGCTCCTCCGCCTGCGCTCGGTATCCCAACGACCGATACATAGAACCATTTCTTCACCGGCACTACTTTTCTTTAGCGAAAAAAGTTAGACTCTGTCTGCCAAAGGCAGACAATCGTGGCGGCGTTGGTTTTCACTCCTCTCGAATGATACGATACACGAAGCAGTGCGCTTCGCCTATCCACATCCGAGCCAAACGCAATCATCTACATATATTATACCACATTTACGACAAAAAGAGTGAACAAACTAAAAATTTCACAAAAGACGATTTGCCGAAATGTTTCCAAAGATTTAACAAAAAGCAACGCCACTGTGTACACAGCGGCGTTTTGAGCTATTATTCAAAATGTTCGATTATAAATCCGGGAGTTTTTCCGAGAAGGAATGGGATTTGATAGGAGTTTTCGTAGGTGTAGACCTCACCTTCATCGCGCGGAACAACTTCGCTGTATGCGACGTCATCTTCGTAGTAGTAATTAACATTATTATATTGTGTAACCTCAATCGTATATTCCGCGAAGTATCTTGTGTCAACGAAGGTGAAAGGATTTGCATTGATGTTTGTTACAGAAGCGGCGGAGTTCAGAATTTCGAGAATACGCGATTTGTTGGTTGTAATCCAGCTTTCGCCCGTTTCGCTGTCGTAGACGGTAATTTTACTTATCGCTCCCGCGAGGTTTTCATTGTGTTCCTTTGGTGTGGAGGCAAGGCGTCCGAGAGAAACATATTTGCTTGCAAGCTTATCCATTGATGTGAAAAGCGGAAGACGTATGTTTTCGTCATAATAAACACTTGAATCATATGCGTTTATAAAGCCGAACGCTTGCTGCTGGAAAAAGTCAAAGCAGACTGCCTTGTTTTCTTCTTCGATGGTTGTGAGCGCAAACTTCATTGCTTCAGCCGCATTTTTGTTAAAATCATAGAATCTCCATGAGTTACTGCCGTGTTGGTATCCGACAGCCTTGCCGGTTTCTTCGTCAAAGGTGTAATCCGGCATTTCGATATACATATATCCTGAGTCAAATTTTTCGATGCGGTCAAAAACGGAGGTATACTGCTCACGAAACTCCTCGCTGTCGAGAATTGTGCGGAACTCGTCAATAAACTCCGACTTGTTGTAAATTCGGGTTTCTTTTGCGACGGGCAGACCGAAATCAGGGTAGAACACGACTTCCATACGAAGGGTTTCATACGAATATGCCGGACCGTGCTTATCATAGATATACTCGTGTTGGCTGTTTTTGTATATCGTCGAAATAGCTTCGATAACCTCCTCGTCTTTAAATTCAAGTCCGTCAATGCTCTGACCGAAGCTTACACTGACGCGAGAGGTAAATTTCGGGGACGGGATTCGGGTATTGACGCCGAAAGCGTTTGTCAGAAGCATGATAAATGCCACTGCTGATACTGTGCCGAAAACACAGAAGCCTTTCCATCCCTTAAACATTGCGCGGGCGGTCTTGTTTAAGATGGTATTGGTCAGCATAAAGACAAGTATTGCACCGCATACCATGCCGAATACTGTCCATAAGATATCGTCCATCATTGCGTAGAAAAGAAGTCCCATGCAGAGCATTCCGAGGTAAACGAGGACATATTTGATTATCTCGCCGAGAGGGGCGAATACAACCGGGGTGCCGGCACGTTCGCTCTTGCGCTTCACATATATTGCATATGCGCCGATGAACATTGCCGCACTGATTAAGATAAGCAGAGTGCTTTCAAGCAAATTCAGATAATTTTGGTTTATAACAAGACGCAGAGGCGGTGACAGCTTTTCGAAAACACCGGGCATTGTATAGAAATTCAGCCACATATTTTCATTGAATATTGAAACGAAAGCCACGGATGTAAGATATACAGCCGGGACGATAAATATTGCCACAAGAGTTAATGTGAGCTGTACTGCGGTAAGTCCGCTTATCATGCCGACAAGAGTTGAGATGGAGAACGTGAACGCTGTATAAACGAAAACCTCCCACGACATGATGAGTATATTTCCGATAAGCAGTTCACTTATAAGTCCGTTTGACATGAGGACTATCAATGTGAAAAGAATATTGAAAATATAAGGGATTGCGAGTGCAAGCCCACCAACACAGAGCTGAGTTGTGAAGAGCTGACTGCGTTTTACCGGCAGACTGTGATAGAAATCTATTGATACCTTATTTTTTAAATAGCCGAAGCGTGCGCAGGAAACAACGATGCCGAATGTTGCCGATATGATTATTGCGAAATAGCGGATAGTTTCAATCCAGTCGGTGGCAAACATATTTTTGAGGCGAATAAGGGCTTCGGCGGTTCGAATGGTTCTGTTTGATATAGTCATTAGCACCGGTACGGGCAGGACAAAGAAGAATATAATACTGAATAGCAGAATTGTCGTCCAGTATTGCTTAAGGGTGAATCGGAAAAGCGGCAGAAAGCCCGCACGCTTTATATCAGTAGTCGAGCTTTGAGAAGTCATAGCCTTTTTCCTCCATTTCGCTTATGAATATTTCCTCAAGAGTGAGAGGGATTGTTTCGTAGAATGTGGGAGTCTTTTCTGCCATCTGACGGTTTATTTCGTCGATTGTTCCGCGTGCGATAAACGAAACGAGACTTCCGCGGCGGCTGTATGCGAGAACCTTCATCGGAGCGAGCATTGACGCATCAAATTCGCCCGCGAAGATTGCCTGTACCTTGTGGAATTCCGATTTCATATCGTCAAGCTCACGGACAAACAATAGGTCGCCCTTATGTAAAAGTCCGACCGTATCGCAGATATCTTCCATTTCACGGAGATTATGGGACGCGATTATTGTAGTCATACCGCCGTCAGCCGATTCCTCCGCAAGTATACGCTTTACAAGCTGGCGTACAACGGGGTCGAGTCCGTCAAAGGTTTCGTCACAGAGCAGATATTTCGGTCTTGCGGAGATTCCGAGCATTACCGATGCCTGCTTTTTCATACCTTTGGAGAATGTATTAATTTTTCGGTCGCAGTCGAGGGTGAATATGCCTTGGAGCTTTTTAAATATTTCATCAGAGAAGTTTGTGTAAACGGTTTTATAAAGCTTACGCATATCGTTTATTGTGCAGTGGGGGATAAAATACTGCTCGTCGGACAGATATACGATATCCTGCTTAACAAGGTCGTTTTCCCAAACGGGAAGTGAATCGTATGTCACCGTTCCCGAGAGCGGCTTTATTACACCGCAGAGAATACGCAGCATTGTCGATTTTCCTGAACCGTTTGAGCCGATAAGTCCGAAAATCGAGCCGTCCTTCACCGTCGCACTGACATTATCGAGCGAGAGCAGCTTTCCGTAGCTCATGCTGACGTTTGATAATTCAATCATTGTTATCCCTCCAAATCTCCTCTGTCATTTTTAAAATATCTTCCTTTAAAACACCGGAATCAAAAGCCTTTTCAAGTGCTTTTTTCAGCTGCTCTGCGGCTTCGGCTCTGTGTGAGCTTGCAAGACTTTCAATGTTGTCGCAAACAAAGCTTCCGCGCCCTTGAATCGAATATATGATTCCTTGATGTTCAAGCGCGGCGTAGGCTTTTGCAATGGTGTTGGGGTTTATTGCCAGCTCTCCTGCGAGAGTGCGGACTCCGGGGAGCTGTTCATCCGGCTTCAGAATGCCGTGAAGCACGAGCTGTTTTATGTTGTCCGTGAGCTGTTCCCATATAGGTTTTCGGTCGCGAGTATCAACGGTTATTGCGCCCATCCGGCTGCCTCCTTTACTGGTGTACTTGGCGTACTATCTTAAATAGTACAGTTAGATTATAGCACGGATTTTTCCTTCTGTCAAGGATTTTTTGTAAAATTCATCAAAAAACTTCTCTTTTTGAAATTTTCTCTTGCAATATTGATTAAAATATATTACAATATATATATGAATATTTTCAGTTGGGAGAGCTTCAATGAGAATAATTATCGTAGGATGCGGCAAGGTCGGCGACCTGCTTGCTTCATATATATCAAAAGAGGGTCATGATGTTGTTGTCGTTGACACAGACCAGACCGTAATCGAAAAGGCGGTCAACGAATATGACGTTATGGGCGTTGTCGGAAACGGTGCAAGTAATTCCGTCCAGCTCGAAGCCGGTGCAGACAAGGCAAATCTGCTTATAGCTGTTACAGCTTCGGACGAGCTTAATATAATGTGCTGTATGGTTGCAAGAAAGCTGGGAGCAAGGCACACCATTGCCCGTGTGAGAAACCCCGATTATGCCGAGCAGATTGTTTTCATGCGCGGAGAGTTCGGACTTTCCATGGCAGTGAATCCCGAATACGATGCGGCACAGGAGATTGGACGCATAATCCGGTTTCCTGCCGCTCTCAAGGTTGACACCTTCTGCAAGGGGCGTGTTGACCTTGTTGAAGTGAAAATCGGAGAGGGACATCCGCTCTGCGGAAAACGCCTCAGTGAGCTTGTTTCTGTGTGCGGCGTAAACGTCCTCGTCTGCGCGGTAAAACGCGGTGATGATGTTATAATTCCGTCGGGTGATTTCACGCCCGAAGCAGGGGATATTATTCACATTACCGCTTCTCACGCTGACCTTGTAAGCTTTTTCAAGCGGCTCGGTATATCGGACAAGCGTATTCGCAGTGTCATGATAATCGGCGGCGGCAAGATTGCATATTTCCTCGCAAAGCGGCTTGAAAATCTCGGAATCGAAGTAAAGCTTATTGAACGTGACACCGAACGTGCCGAACAGTTAGCGGAGCTTTTGCCCAAAACCATGATTATTAACGGCGACGGTACAGACAGCGACTTACTCGACGAGGAGGGTATCGCAAATATGGATGCCACAGTTGCACTGACCGGAATCGATGAAGAAAACATCATAATCTCGCTTTATGCATCAAAATGCAAAGTGGACAAGGTTATAACCAAAATCAACCGGCTCAACGTAATGAAGCTGCTTTCAACTATAGGGCTTGAATGTATGGTTTCCCCGAAATCCATAACGGCAAACAGTATTCTGCGTTATCTGCGCGGACTCGAACACTCCGACAACAGCATTATTCAGACTCTTTATAAAATTGTGGATGACCAGGTTGAGGCGATAGAATTTGTCGCCGCAGAGGGCTTCGACGGTCTGGGACTTCCAATCAAACAAATGAAAATTAAAAAGAATATTATTCTTGCCTGCATAATCCGAAACAACAAAATTATATATCCTCACGGCGATGACACTATCGAAATGGGTGACACAGTTATTGTTGTTGCCAAAAGCGAAGCCGCTGTGCATGACCTTGATGATATTTTAGAGTGAGATATTGCGTATGGGAATACGGGCGATTTTTTTGAAGTGAATGGTAAGCGACCGTAATTCCCATACGCTTCGATTCCCATTCACTTCAAGAAGCGACCGTAATTTCTATATGCAAACATATACCCCTCACAAACAGGAGGAACACAATGAACTACAGAATGATAGGTTATATAATCGGGCAAATAGTTCGGATAGAGGGCATACTTATGCTTTTGCCGCTTATGTGCTCGATGGTATACGGAGAGGCAAATTTACTCTCGTTTATAGTCCCGGCGGCAGTGGCATTCACGCTTGGAACACTGCTTTCGGTGAAGAAACCGGCTGACACGGCGATATTTGCCAAAGAGGGCTTTGTTTCGGTTGGACTTTCGTGGATAATAATGTCGCTTATCGGAGCGATGCCGTTTATTATCGGAGGTTACACCGATTCGTTTGTTGATGCTTTTTTTGAAACGGTATCCGGCTTTACGACAACAGGAGCAAGCATATTTTCCGACATTGAAGCGCTTGAGCACGGAATACTTTTCTGGCGCAGCTTTACTCATTGGATTGGCGGTATGGGTGTCCTTGTTTTTGTCATGGCAATACTGCCTCAGGCGGATACGCGTTCGGTTAAGTTAATGCACGTTATGCGTGCTGAAGTTCCCGGACCGAAGGTTGGTAAATTGGTGTCGAAAATAAGCCGTACTGCGCGTATTATGTACGGTATTTATATTGTTATGACGCTTTTACAGGTGGTGCTTCTGCTGCTTGGCGGGATGCCGCTCTTTGACAGCTTGCTTAATTCATTCGGTACGGCAGGTACGGGCGGCTTCGGTATTAAAAATACCAGCATTGCCGCTTACGGCAGTGTTTATATTGATTATGTTATAAGCATTTTTATGCTTCTTTTCGGAGTGAACTTCAACCTTTATTATTTTATCATAATCGGACATGGTTTTCAGGCTTTGAAAAGCGAGGAACTACGGTGGTATCTCGGTATAATTGCAGGTTCTGTTGCGCTTATTGCGGTTGACATTTTTCGAGTTTACAACGATGTCGGACAATCAGTGAGATATGCGTTTTTTCAGGTTTCCTCGATTATTACAACAACAGGATTTTCAACAGCGGATTTTAACGGGTGGCCGATACTTTCGCAGTCGATTCTTGTACTGCTTATGTTCTGCGGTGCGTGTGCCGGTTCAACGGGCGGCGGAATCAAGGTAAGCCGCGTACTGCTTCTTGTTAAAACCGGACTTCGTGAGATAAAATATATGCTTCATCCCCGTGCGGTGGTAGCTATTAAAATGGAGGGAAAAACTGCCGAAAAAGAGGTTATCCGGAGTGCAACGGCGTTTATTATCGTTTACATGATGTTGTTTGTCGTTTCATTTTTTGCACTTGTTGTCGCCGAAGAATGTGACCTTGTGACCGGATTTACTGCTGTTACGGCAACTATTAACAATATAGGTCCCGGTCTCGGCGAGGTTGGTCCTGCCGGAAATTTCGGAATGTTTACCCCGTTTACGAAGCTGCTTTTGTCATTTGATATGCTTGCGGGCAGACTTGAGATTTTTCCGATGATAATGCTCCTTGCTCCATCAACATGGCGAAGCAGATAATGTGCATTTTGATAGTATGACTAAAAGCTGATGCGAATTTTGTGTAGATTGTTTAAAATCGTTACTATCTCCCTAAAGTTATGCACAAACTTCGGCATATTTGATATTTACTAAAATCTCAAAAAATGGTACAATATATGTGGTACTGTATATTTGTAGTACCGTCGCAATTTTCTATGATCCCGAGGTGTTTAAAATAGATAGCAAAATTTCCCGTCGAGTGGGCATAATGACACTTGGCTGTAAGGTTAACCAGTACGAAAGCACCGCAATTGCCGAAGAATTTGAACGGCATGGCTTCACTATCGGAAAGTTTTCTGAAAAGTGCGGTGTTTATATTATAAATTCCTGTACGGTCACGGCGGAAAGTGATCGAAAAACTCGTCAGATGATTCGCCGTGCGGCACGGCATAATCCCGAGGCGTATGTTCTTGTTACCGGCTGTTACGCGCAGCTTAATCCCGGAAAAACTGCCGGAATTGACGGTGTTGACTTCATCTGCGGAAACGCAAGTAAAACCCGCCTTGTCGATGCGGCACTCGGTCTTATCGCTTCTGGCGAAAAGAATCATGCCGCGGCAATAATGGTTGACGACATTTCCGATGCAGTGTTTGAGCCTATGACGATACATTCGTCTGAACGCACCCGTGCTTATGTCAAAATCGAGGACGGATGTGACAATCACTGTACATATTGTATTGTTCCGTTTGCACGCGGAAAGGTGCGTTCAAAAAAACCGGAAGAAGTTATAAACGAAGTCCGTGGACTTGTCGAAGCCGGATACCGTGAGGTAGTGCTTACCGGTATCGAAACCGCTTCATACGGCAAGGATTTTGAGGATGGATACCGTCTTATCGACTTACTTGAAGAGGTTGATAAAATCGAGGGACTTGAGCGAATCAGACTTGGCTCGCTTGATCCGTCAATTCTGAAGCCCGATTTTGTGGAGCGTATCTCAAAGCTTGCTCATTTTGCGCCGCATTTTCATATTTCAATGCAGGCGGCGTGTGACAGAATACTCCACGAAATGAAGCGCAAATATAATGTAGCGATGGTTGAAGAATATATCAAAGACATTCGCGAGAAGCTCCCGACAGTTACATTTGCATCGGATTTCATCGTCGGATTTCCCACTGAAACCGATGCCGAATTTAAAGAAACAGTGGCGTTTGTCCGCCGCATAGGATTCACTCATCTGCATATTTTCCCTTATTCAAAGCGTACCGGAACGGTTGCCTCCGAAATGGACGGTCAGGTTCCCGACGATGTTAAATCTGCGCGTCTTGGCAGACTTGATGCCGCACAGCGTGAATGCATTTACGCCACGGCAGAAAGCTATATCGGTCAGCAGAAAGAGGTTCTTTTCGAGCTTTGCGAGGACGGCAGGGCAGTCGGTCATACGCCTGAATTTTTAGAGGTTGCCGTTATTACCAACGATGATCTCCATAACGAGGTCAGAACCGTTAAGCTTAACGGCTTTGACGGGAATGTATTTACCGGATTTATTGTTTGAAGAGTATAACTTGTGAAAAAATACGCGGCTTTCTTTCAGGAAAATGACCGTAATTTTTATATGCGAAATCCATTACATGAAATAATATCAAAAAGGAGTCGGAATATGGTTTACAGAATATTTGTTGAAAAGCAGCCTGCACATGCTGTTGAAGCGAGATCTCTTTTTGCGGACATTCGCGAGAATCTTATGATAACCTCGCTCACATCTCTTCGTGTGCTTAACCGTTATGATATTGAGGGAATCTCCGCTGATATATTTGCTAAAGCGAAGAATACTATTTTCTCTGAGCCGCAGAGCGACATTATATTTGATGATATTGAAGTTGGTGAGGGAGAGAAGATATTCGCGGTTGAATATTTGCCCGGTCAGTTTGACCAGCGTGCCGATTCCTGCGCGCAGTGTGTCCAGCTTATCA
>JAZQXA010000085.1:0-29164 GCA_045632605.1 Candidatus Flemingiibacterium sp.
CCACAATGGCGTGTATACGGAAATATACATTGACGGTGAAGACTTCATCGCGTACAATGACTCCCTGTGTCAGGTATCCATAGTAGGTATGGCAGTTGCAGACTTCAGAAGCGTAGTAAGCTGCACAGTATACAGCAGTGATGGAGAAGCAGTTGCAAATGCGGCAGACAGCGTTGAATCCTTCGCACACCGCAATGCGGAAAAGGTTGGCGCATTGATTGACACTATCGTCAAGTTTGCGGCTTCCTCTTACAACAGTTTCCACTAATTCAGTTTATACACAAAAACCAGAAGACATATTGTCTTCTGGTTTCCTTTATAGAAAAATATGCACCCCAAAAGTCTTAACTTCTGGGGTGCATATTATATTTAGGTTGTATAATAAAAGTTGCGGGGAGCTCAAAAGATAGGTTCCAAAATTAATAAAAAGAGAGCATATCTGAAAGAAATCTGATAAAATAAAGTTGTTAGACAAAACTTATCGGAGGATTCGGATATGTTCACTTGTTGTTATAGTAAAGAAATACTGAATAATCAAGGTGTAACAGTGAAAAATATCGAAGAAACAGAAAAAGAATTGCAAATACATATTGAAATTCCACGTAAAAAGCATATCTACCCTATATGCGGTAAAGCAACAGATAGAATACACGACTATAGGACGCAGGTAATTAAGTAGCTTCCAGCGTTAGGTGAATCCATAAAGCTGATACTTTGGAAAAGACGCTATGTATGCAACTGTGGAAAATGTTTTGCGTAAGAAGTCCCGTTTTTATCAAAATATCAGCGTATGACCAACGGGTTTATACTTCAAATGATAAACAAGCTGCGTGAAGTACATTCGTATGCATCTGTAGCGCGTGAATTGGGAGTATCAAATGCTACTATCATAAGATATTTCAACCTGATAAGCTATACAAGACCTAAGGTGCTGCCGGAGGCACCGGGAATTGATGAATTTAAGAGAAATTCCGGCGGTGAAAAATATAATTGCTTTCTTGCGTTCTGACAACAGAAAAGTGTTCTATATACTATGTACACGTTATCAGCACGTTCTTGTTGACTACTTCAAAAAATATATAAGAGAGGAACGGTCAGCTGTTAAGTACTTTGTAAGCGATATCTATACTACGTATGATGAAATAACTAAAACATATTTTCCTCAACTTTTTTAGTTTTCTTTCACCCAACTATTGATATTGTGCTGTATTTTACAAATTACCGCTTAGTTCTTTTTCTTCAGAACAACTGCCAATACAACGCCGCAGAGTGCAATCACACCGCCGAAGCTTGAAATCACAATGATCATCCAACTCGGTACGCCGCCGCTATGATCGTTCAGTGATTTTTCACCCACATTCCCGATGTTTGCAGCGGTTTTATCAGGCGCTGATGTTGTATTTTCAGGTTTGACTTATTTTACAGTGATATATCCGCATTCGTCGCAGTGATTGTCTTTGGCGGTATCTGCGTGCTTATATTCGCCGCAATCTTTTCAAAAGGGTTTAATCTCAATATTTTCGGTAAGCTTGTCACCTTTTTTCACAAGCCCGCCTGTTGCTTTATTTACCCAGCCGTCAAACTGATTGCCATCTTCTGTGGGTGGAAGTGTGGGCAGTGCCGGAAGAGAATTATCTTTGCATTTGGTGATCAGTTGTTTCGTGATAGGAGCTTGTCCATCACAGAATGTATTGACGAAATGGATATACGAGAGCAGTGTATTCGTGAGTTTATAGCAAAAACGAAGGAATATCTTGAAATGCCGAAGATGACACCCGAGTTCTGCAGGTGTATGAGCGGAAGATACTTGTGTATGAAAAAGAGGTCAAGTATTCACGGACAGCGAGTAACCCCATTGTGATATTGATATACTTCACATTTCAACCGAATCCGGACTGATGTGGGATAGGGTAACAAAGAAGAGAAAAATATATAACCGGAAGCCAATGTGACTTCCGGTTATATACCGAGATTAATTCTTTGTTAAGGATATCGACCGATTTGACAGAATTTTTTATGTAAATTAAGATTAATAAGCGATACCCTGAGCCTTCATTGCTTCAGCAACCTTGAGGAAGCCTGCGATGTTAGCACCGGCAACGAGGTCGCCCTCCATGCCGTATTCCTTTGCAGCAGCAACGGAATTGTCGAAGATATTCTTCATAATCTGCTTGAGTTTAGCATCAACTTCTTCAGCAGTCCAGCTGTAACGCATCGAGTTCTGGCTCATTTCAAGACCGGAAACTGCAACGCCGCCTGCGTTAACTGCCTTGGACGGAGCAACGACTACGCCGTTTGCCTTGAGGTATGCAACAGCTTCGTTTGTGGTAGGCATATTGGAAACCTCAACGTAGTACTTAACACCGTTTGCAACGATCTTCTTTGCGTCTTCAATTCTGACTTCATTCTGAGTAGCGCAAGGCATGATAACGTCAACCTTTGTACCCCAGGGCTTTTCGCCTGCGAAGAAGGGAACACCGAACTTATCTGCGTAGTCCTGAACCTTGTTGCGGTTGGAAGCGCGCATTTCAAGCATGAACTTGATCTTTTCGGGAGTGTTTACGCCGTTTTCGTCGTAGATGTAACCGTCGGGACCGGAGATTGTAACAACCTTACCGCCGAGCTCGGTGATCTTCTGAACAGTACCCCATGCAACATTACCGAATCCGGAAACTGCAAAGGTCTTACCCTTAACATCCTCACCGAAAGAAGCGAGCATATTCTGCGCATAGTAAACAGCACCATAACCTGTTGCTTCGGGACGGATAAGAGAACCGCCGTAGGAGAAGCCCTTACCGGTGAGAACGCCGGTGAACTCATTGCGAAGTCTCTTATACTGACCGAAGAGATAACCAACCTCACGAGCACCAACACCGATGTCACCTGCGGGAACGTCGGTATCTGCACCGATGTGCTTGGAAAGCTCAGTCATAAAGCTCTGGCAGAAACGCATAACCTCTCCGTCGGACTTGCCGGTGGGATCGAAGTCAGCGCCACCCTTACCGCCACCCATAGGAAGACCGGTGAGCGAGTTCTTGAAGGTCTGCTCGAAGCCGAGGAACTTCATGATGGAAGCGTTAACTGTGGGGTGGAAACGAAGACCGCCCTTGTAAGGACCGATTGCGGAGTTGAACTGTACACGGTAACCGCGGTTAACCTGAACCTTGCCGTTATCGTCAACCCAGCTTACTCTGAACTGAATCTGACGCTCGGGCTCAACCATACGCTCGAAAATGCCTGCCTCAATGAGGTCGGGACGCTTTTCAGCAACGGGCTCGAGAGATTCGAGAACTTCTTCTACTGTCTGGTGAAATTCTGTTTCACCGGGGTTTCTTTTGCAAACATTTTCATAAACACTTGCAAGATAGCTGTTTTTGAGTGCCATTGGAACATACCTCTTCTTTACATAGATTGCGTGCAGTTTAGCACGTTAACTTACATTAATCATTATACTACACTTTATTCGATTTTGCAATATCTATGACGAAAAAATTCATATTTTAGATGTTAATATTTTGAAAATTTAAAATTTATAGCATTTCTATAATATAAAGTGATTTTGCCTAAATAATGGAAATATATTTAATATATGTAAGTTATATTCTGGTGGTGAGAATTTTTGCGTATATTACGGCAATTTTTAATAAACGGAATGATTATGACAGCTACGTCACTTCTGCTTCGTACACTTGGAGTGGCATTTAATGCATTCGTTTCACGCGAGCTTGGTGCGGATGGAATGGGACTTTTTACTCTCATTATGAGCGTTTACGGCTTATCTGTAACGCTTGCGGCATCAGGAGTTAATCTTGCCGCAACGAGGATGTGTGCAAAAGCACTTGGAAACGGTGACAGTGCAGCACTTCGCGGCGCACTTAAACGCTGTCTTGTTTACGCCGTTTGCTGCGGTATTTTCGCTTTTCTGCTGTTATTCTTTTCCGCAGATTTTGTTGCGACTCGCTGGCTTGGTGATGAGAGGTGTACTGCTTCTCTTTGCTTTCTCGCTGTCAGTCTGCCTTTCATATCTGCATCCAATGTACTTCACGGCTATTTCACTGCGGTAAGAAAAGTTTCCAAAAGTGCGGCAACGCAGATTTTTGAACAGCTTTTCAGGATGTTTATTATCATATGGGCGCTTTTATATATTGTTCCCGACGGAATTGAATATTCGTGTATGGCACTTGTCGGCGGCGGTGCAATTGCCGAAATCATGTCGTTTTTGATGGCATTGATACTTTATTTACTTGACCGCAGAAAAGAAAAATCCTTGCCGCTTGACATTAAGCAGGGAAGAACACTTACACGGGAGCTTTTTGGAATAACCGTACCCATAGCGGCGGCTGCATATGTTCGTTCGGGACTTTCTACTCTCGAACATATACTTATTCCGAGAGGACTTCGCAAAAATCCGCTTACCGCCGAAACCGCGCTTGCAACTTACGGTATTCTCTGCGGTATGGTTATGCCGGTGATAATGTTTCCGACGGCACTTCTATATTCATTCACAGGATTGCTGATTCCGGAATTTGCCGGAGAATCCGGCGAGAAAAACAGTGAGCGTGTGAAATATATGATTTCACGCTCGCTCGGACTCACTGTGATTTTTTCGGTTGGATGTGCGGCAGTCATGATAATGTTTTCCACCGAGCTTGGTTTTTTAATTTATGACAGTCAGGATGCCGGAGAATATATCCGAGTTATGGCACCGCTTATACCGCTGATGTATCTTGACCATGCCGTTGATGCCATACTGAAAGGGCTTGGAGAACAGCTGTACTGTATGAAAGTTAATATTGTCGATTCTGCACTTTGCACACTGCTTGTATATCTGCTCTGCCCGAGAATCGGAATTTACGGTTATATCCTGACGGTATATATCGCCGAGAGCATCAACATGGCTTTGAGCCTTGCCCGTCTTATAAGGGTAAGCGGATTTTCCGTTGGGTTCACCGACCGATTGCTAAAACCGCTTGTTTCAGCAGTGGGGACTTGTGCAATACTTCGCTTGTTCGGGCTTTCAGAGCTTTATGAATGGATATCACTCGGCGGTGCATCATTATTGTTCATTGCCGTATATGCGTTTCTCCTTATTGGGACGGGTTCTGTTAAAATGTACGATTTAAGGCGTACATTCAGCTTTATAAGGCGATAAATGTAAAAATCGTGTATATTTGAATTTTATATTGAAATTTTACATTATTTGTATTATAATATAAATGTGAGTTCACCACCTCACACTATATTATAATGGAAAGGAGTGGTTTTCAAATGATCAAGAATAAGGTGATTCTGGTATAACCCCGGATTGAAGATCCTCCATGGAACTGCGATCCGCGAGTTATACAGCTCTCGCGGCGGCTCATTTAAGGGTCGCCGGGGAGTCATATCGGTTCTCTTTGCCGATAATTAAAGTGTATAACTGTAAGGAGAGCAAAATGGCGTATAAAAATGCAAGAGATATTCTGCCCACGGAGCTTATCAGAGAGATTCAAAAATACATAGACGGCGATCTTTTATATATCCCGACAAAGGCTGACAAAACCGAATGGGGTATACGCAGCGGCGCAAGACAGAAATATATCGAGCGCAACCTGGAAATTCGCGAGCAGTACAAAAACCGTACCTCGGTTGAAGAACTTGCTAAACGGTATTTTCTCTCGATAGACAGTATCAAAAAAATCGTTTACGGTACTGAACGTGACGATGACAAAAATGCACAATAAGAAAAAACGGACGTTTTGTTAACGTTCGTTTTTTCTCTGTTTCTGCGAATTTAAGTATTAAAAATCAGCTTTTCTTTTCCCATCTTGGTACAGATATAATAACTCCAAATACCATCATACCGCACCAAATAAGAATAAGATTCCCCCAGCCGATTGCCAAAACTGCGTTGGCAAATATGAGGTTGGCGGCTGCAGCAGAAGCATAACTGATAAAATCGAGGAAGCCGGTTGCGGTGGAAACCATGCCGGTGTCATAGAGGCTTGGACAATATCGGCTCCACATCATTGTGTCAGCTCCGTTTGAGGCAATTATGGCGAGCACCATGAAAATGATATTCAAAACCGGTTCATCTATAAGAAAAGCGGCAACGAATGACAGTGATGACAGAATGAAAAAAATGAACATTGTGAGGTACATATTCCGTTTCAGAAGCTCATAAAGAAAAACAGAGATAAACGGTGTTGCGGAGATTGCAAAGGTCGCGATTGCGAAAATCGTTACAGCAGTATCAGAGGGAAAGCCGAGATGCTGTGATATGTATGTCGGAAGCCAGAAAACTACAGATGTTCTGACAGTTCCGGTTACAACCGCAACAAGGGCGAATGTTATAATATTACGTTTGATAAGAACCTTGACTCCGCCGCCATCCTTTATTTTTTTATGCTTATACTGACCGTATCTGACCATGCCGTTTTTTTCCATAACGGTACATATCGTAAAAAATATCACCGCCATTGTTCCAAGACATACACTGCTGAGCCGGAAAAGATTTTGCCATATCATAAGTGAGGCAGCAAAACCGGCAAGAGGAGAGCCGAGAAATGATGCAAGTGAATATCCGAGGCTGCAGCGTGTTGCGTATACTGGCTCGACATTTTCGGAAACTATTTTTGTCATTGGAGCGTATATCATTGACAGAAAAAAGCCCATCATTCCGTAAACAATAAGTGCTGTGGATTTGCTTATCTCGGAAATTTGAAGAAAGGCGAGATTTGCTGCTCCTGCCATGAAAAGTCCGAAGCTCATCATGTATTTTGCTTTTATTTTATCGCCAATAATTCCGTTTATAAGCTGTCCTATCGCGTAAAAACCAAAATATGCCGAAGAAAGACTCCCAAGATATGTTTCGGCATATCCGTTTTCAATCATTTGCGGAGAAACCGCGCCGAGTACATTTCGTGCGAAGTATACAGCAAGATAAGATACAGAACACAGCAGCCCAAGAAATATTGCTTTTTTTATAGTGCTGCGTTTTGAAAATAACTGTTCACTCATGTCAGATTTCTCCTTCCTTAACACTGTGGGAAGTTAAAATACGCTCAAACTCAAGATAGCGTTCTCTGTTCGACTCGTTTATAGCAGAACGTATATATGAGCATACTGCATCTGCAAGAAGAAGCTGTGAAGCACGTATTTCACATTGATTGGATGTATCTCGGCTTCCGCTTGACGAAGCAACCAAAACATCATCTGACAGCTTTGCAAGAGGGGACGATATATTTGATGTTATTGAAACTATAGGAACGTTTCTTTCCTTTGCGTTTTTTACCGCATCGATGATGTCTTTTGTTTGTCCCGAAGATGATACCGCCACAACGAGCGAATCCTCATTGAGCATAGCCGCTGATATTGAGCAAGTGAGAATATCGCTGACAAACGATGCCGGTATTCCAAGCTCAAGCAGCTGATAACATAAGTCGGTTGCAACCGCCGCTGAACGGTATATGCCGTAGATTTCAACCTTTTTTGCATTTAAAATTTTTTCTGCTACACGTGAAAGTGTTTCTTCGCTGTTTACACCTGCTGTAAGAAGATGTGCGGCATTTCGTGAGTTGATTGTTTTCGAAAGAATATCATCCTTGCACAGAGGTGCAGAAGCTGTAATCATGGTGTTGTAATTCTTGAGATTTGCAGCAATCAACAGTTTTAATTCCGGGAAGCCTCCACCGGCAAATTTTTTTGAAAAATTTATAATACTGCCTTGCGAAACGTCGGCGTGTTGTGCGAGATCAAGCATAGTATAGGTGATGAACTTATCAGGGGTGTCTACTATAATTTGCGCGATTTTCTTTTCAACTGATGTCAGGTAATTAATACTACTTTTTAGATGTGAAATAAGATTATTTTTCATGAATACCCGCCTTGTAACTTTTCTCATTTTATCAATACATAAATTGAGTATATCACAATAATATCCAAATGTCAAGAAAAAATTTCGTATGTTAATAAAATATACATTGAAAAGAAAATTTTAGTATGGTATAATAAACTGTATAATGGGGAATATATAATTTTTGGAGGTTGATATGAAGGAAAAAATCAACAAAATCTGGGATTATATTTTCGATAATCTTTACTGTGATAAGACAAAATTAATATATGATTATGTTGTTCCGGAGTACAAGGGGGATTTTGAAAAATATCTTCCCACGGTAGATCATATTAAAGCTCAGATACCAAATCCCTGCGGATGGGGAAGCGGTATGGAGGACAGCATGATTAATGCCGGTGTACTCATCAGTGCGGCGATTGATGCATATGAGCTTGAGGGGGATGAAACGTATCTCACCTACATAAAAAATCTTTTCGAGGGAATGAAAACCTGTGCTGCTGTTTCCGACAGTGAGGGCTTTCTCGCGCGAAGTGTTTCACCTGTTGACGGTGTTGCGCATTACTGCGATTCCTCGCGCGATCAGTATACACATTGGATTTACACTGCAGCAAAATACCATGACAGCGGCCTTGCATCCGATGAAGATAAGGCGTTTATCAAAAAAGTACTTTGTGCGTTTGCAAAGTGAGCAAGAAAAAATGTGACACCCGAAAACGATTGGAATCTGCTTCGTGAGGACGGCGGACGCGGCGGCGTTGTTAAAATGTGGAATGCAAGCGGAAACGAGATGGTGCGTCTTTCGATGTTCTATCTTGCCGCATGGAAGATAGGCGGCGACGAGAGCTTTAAGGCAGACTATCTTGCCACACGCGATGAGGCTATGACCGAATCTGAGAAGACTGATCTCTCTGAGCCAGGAAGATTCTTCGCTTATAATCAGATGCAGCTTTCACTTGAATTTGTCCGCGATTACGACGATGATCCGGCGTTCAAGGCTCGCTGTGACAAGCTTATGAGGACACTGGCTGTATTTGGCTTGGAGGGCGGTATCAGACTTGCAGATGAGAATACCACAGAGGAAAACAAGGCAGTTTACAATACCTTCAAGGCTATTCCGTGGAATAAGATGGCGGCATGGCCGTGGTTTGGCGGTATGCTCGACGGACGCGTTTACTACTGTCCGATAAATACAAAATCCGTTGTTCCAACTGCACCTCAGGCGGCATGGATGGTACGCGATATTGCCGATGCACTGCTGATTTATGTCAGATCGCCCGAGGCTTCCGACAACAAGGCAGCGATGGATGCTATTGAAAAAATCATATCGGCAGTTGACCTTACTTCGCATACGACCGATGCGCCGATATATCTGCTTGAGGCTTACTATTCGCTGAAAAAACTTTTACATTAAATCTATTATAAATTTTACATAAGGGAGAACACCATGAAAATCAATCAGAACTACAAAAAACTCAAAGAAAGCTATCTTTTTTCCGATATAGCAAAGAAGACTGCCGCATATAAGGCAGAGCATCCCGAAGCAGATATTATCCGTCTTGGAATCGGCGACGTAACACTTCCTCTTTGCAAGGCTGTTGTTGATGCACTTCACACTGCGGCAGACGAAATGGGTGCAAAAGATACATTCAAGGGCTATGGCCCCGAACAGGGCTACGGCTTTTTAAAGGATGCAATCAAGGATTACTATGAAAAAGAGGACGGCGTTGTTCTCGATGCTGATGAAATTTTCGTTTCCGACGGCGCAAAGAGTGATCTCGGAAATATCCTTGATATCTTCTCAAAGGACAACACAGTGCTTGTGCCTGACCCGGTTTATCCCGTATACGTCGACACAAACACCATGGATGACCGCAATATCGTATATATGAAAGGCACAGCAGAGAATAACTTCCTGCCGATGCCCGATGATGCAGTTGATGCTGATATAATCTATCTCTGCTCACCTAATAATCCCACCGGTGCGGCATACAATCACGCACAGCTTAAAGCCTGGGTTGACTATGCGACAAAGAAAAATGCAATCATCCTCTTTGATGCGGCGTATGAGTCGTTTATCTCAACAAAGGAGCTTGTTCGCTCGATTTATGAAATTGAGGGTGCAAGAAACTGTGCGATTGAATTTTGCTCGTTCTCGAAGACAGCAGGCTTTACAGGTACACGTTGTGGCTGGACTGTTGTTCCGATGGAGCTTGAAGCCGACGGACTCAAGCTCAACAAGCTCTGGCTTCGCCGTCAGACAACAAAGTTCAACGGTGTTTCCTATCCCGTACAGCGTGCTGCTATGGCTGTTTTCACACCCGAGGGACGTGCACAGATTGCAGAAAATCTCGCATATTACAAGGAAAATGCAGGCATTATCACTGCCGCACTTGATGAGCTTGGTATCTGGTATACCGGCGGCGTAAATTCGCCTTATATCTGGCTCAAGTGCCCGAACAATATGGGCTCGTGGGAATTTTTCGATTTGCTTCTGACGAAAGCAAATGTTGTCGGAACTCCCGGTGCAGGATTTGGCGAAATGGGAGAGGGCTTCTTCCGTCTTACTGCATTTGGTGACAGAGAGCGTACACGCGAAGCTGCTGAAAGAATCAAGAAGCTGTTTAAATAATAAAATAATGTGATAAACCCCTTTGCCGAAGGATTGTTTTGTTTCGGTAAAGGGGTTTTAGATATGCAATTTTTATTTTCGCATTAGATATTCAATGAACATTTTTGTGGCAAAGGTTTGCTTGCAATCTTTTTTATAAGCAAATCCTATAGTGCGGCAGATTGGTTCCTCAAGCTTTAAGGTTTTGATTCCGTTTATTCTTTTGCTTGTCATGAGCTGTGGCAGGATAGAAAATCCAAGCCCTTGCTTAATCATATAAAGGACGGAAACGTTTTCTACAGAGTCAAAATCGAGTACATTGGCAAACTTGCTTTTATCGAAATAAGAATTTAATATTTTTTCATTTATTGAAACATATGTATATTGATAGAGTTCTTCCTTTGAAATTTTCTTTTTACCTTTTAATATGTTCGATGGGACGACCGCAACAAAAGGGTCTTTTTTTATAGGCAGCCATACATTGTTTCCGTATGATAATTCATCGGTGAAAATAATGTCAACAAGGTTATTTTCGAGCCATTCGCCAAGGTTGTCTTCCACGGCGACTGTAATTTTTATATCTGGATTTTCCATACGAAACTGACTTATTATTTCGGGAAGGATGCTTTGAGAAATACTAGAAAATGTTCCTATGCGCAGATGGTTTTCCTTTGATTTGACAATGGTATGAGCAGCATTCAAAAGATTTTTTTCTGCCTCAACTACTGCTGTCAGATAACCGTACAATTCTTCGCCCTCTTTTGAAAGAGCGATGCCAAATGGCGTTCGTACTAAAATTTTCACACCAAGTTCCATTTCCAGACTGTCTGCAATATGTGACATGGCTGACGGAGTATAAGAGATTTCCTCGGCCGCTTTCGAAAGACTTTTATGTTTTACTGCGGATAGAATAACCTTTATCTTTTGAGTATCCATGTTTTGCACCTCAACTGACCTTATATGAAAAACTTTCACATATGAAAAAAATTCATATGGTTATTATACATCATATCTTCTCATTTGTCAATGTGCATGGTATAATAATTAAAACGCAAGAGGGGTGGTTTTTAATGAATAAAGCGGAAATTTTGAGAAAGACGAAAAAGGAACTCATGCATATTGCATTAACGGTAGTAGCGGCACTTATTTCAGTTGTGTCACTGCATACATTTGTAGTGCCGAGTGATTTTTCGCCCAGCGGAATTGATGGCTTGTGTACGATTCTTTATGAGATTACAGATATAAATATGGGATGGTTTAAAATCTTAATCAACCTTCCGTTACTTACACTTGCCTGCATTTTTCTCAATAAAAAATATGTATTATATGTGATTCTTTTCACCGCACTTGATTCATTTGGCGTTGTGCTTCTTGAAAAAGCAAATTTTTACATTTATATTCCCAGCGGGCTTTTAGCTTCTGAACTGATAGGGTATCGCTTGCTTGCGGCAGTGGTGTCAGGAATTTTACTTGGTGTTTGCGTCGGAATAATGCTTAAAATCGGTTATTCTTCCGGAGGGGTTGATATTGTTGCGTGTTTACTTCATAAATGGAAACCGCATTTTAATGTGGAGAGAATTATCAGCATTTGTGCTTATATGATTGTTGGAGTATCTTTCTTTGTTTACCGCGATATGACAAGTATATTTTTGTCGGCGGTACAGATATTTGTATCTGAATGTACTGTAGCTGCCATTTTGAAGCGTGACAGGTTCGCTGTCGAGGTGAAAATCATTACAAAAAATCCAATGGATATCCAGGATGAAATACTGTACACACATAAACACGGTGCGACTATAGTAAAAAGCAACGGTATGTATTCGGGTGATGATAATTACATGATATTCTCTGTAATGAATATCAAAGAGATTCCAAAGTTAATGAATATTCTGAAAAAATATCCGGAGACATTTGTTTATTTCTCGGGTGGTGTGCGAGTCCAAGGCGATTTTCATTTTAATGATGAAGAAATAGGAAGTTGGGTTGCGGCATTTAAATAAAAACACGATAAAATAGTCTGTTTTATTGATGTTCATAAATGTGCATATAAACTGTGATATTTTTGGGATAACATTTTACATTTAGGCAACAATCATTTTCTTGCAATTTTTTGTGTATTATGATACAATAATAATAGCGAATTTCGGTAAAATGCCGACGAGTGAAATCGCCGGCGTTTTTTCTGTGTGTTGGAGGTGTATCATCATATTTAAAGAGAAAATAAACGAGTCATTTTCCTCGGTTTTGCCCATTACGGCGATAGTTTTGCTTTTAAGCATCACAGTTGCGCCGATTGAGCCGGGTATACTGACTCTCTTTATCCTCGGTGCGCTTGCTCTGATTTTCGGCATGAGCCTTTTTACGCTCGGCGCAGGTATGTCTATGCAGCCGCTCGGTGAGGGTATTGGTGTTGTTATGAGCCGTTCAAAGCGGACGTGGCTTAATCTAATTTGCTGCTTTGTTATGGGCGTGCTTATCACGATAGCGGAGCCTGATCTTCAGGTGCTTGCAGAGCAGGTGCCGTCTGTTCCGAATATGGTGCTTATCATGTCGGTTGCGGTTGGTGTCGGAATATTTATCGTGGTTTCGATGCTCCGTACAAAATTCGGATTTAAGCTCAACTTCTTACTTATCGCATTTTACATAATCGTTATGATTCTTGCCGCGTTTGCGCCGGATGATTTTATTCCTGCAGCGTTTGACTCGGGCGGAGTTACGACAGGACCGATTACTGTACCGTTTATTATGGCGCTCGGTGCAGGTATGGCATCTGTCAGCGGTTCTCATCACGGTGAAGAAAGCTTCGGTACAGTTTCGTTTGCGAGTGTAGGCCCGATAATGTCGGTGCTGCTGCTTTCAATTTTTTATACCCCCGAAGCCTCTGCTTCCACACAAACCATTGCCGATATTAATACAACGCGTGAGGCGTTTTTGCTGATTGCCAGACAGCTTCCGCACTACGCCCTCGAAATGCTGAAAGCATTTCTGCCTATTGTGGCAGTATTTGTGCTGTTTCAGCTTATCTTCCGTCGCTTCCACGGCAACGCGCTGCCGAAAGCGATTATCGGCTTTGTTTATACATATGTCGGACTCGTGCTCTTTTTAACGGGCGCAAATGTTGGCTTTATGCCCGCCGGTCAACTGATTGGTGAGGTGCTTGCCGCAACTGAGTTCAGATATATCCTCATACCTGTCGGTATGCTTGTCGGATGGTTTACCGTTGCCGCAGAGCCTGCCGTACACGTTCTCAAAAAGCAGGTTGAGGAAATTTCAAACGGTACTATTACACAGAAAACCATCGGTATCGGTTTGTCTGTCGGTGTGGCGTTCTCGGTTGGAATCGCGATGCTTCGTGTACTCACGGGAATACCGCTTATTCCGTTTATGATCGGCGGATATCTTATTTCGCTTACGATAAGCTTTTTCGTTCCGCCGCTTTATACTGGCGTTGCGTTTGACTCAGGCGGAGTTGCGAGCGGACCTATGACAACGACGTTCTTACTCCCGTTTGCGATGGGAGCTTGTACGGCGGTTGGCGGAAATCTTTTAACGGATGCGTTCGGTATCGTTGCGATGGTTGCAATAACGCCGCTTATTACGATACAGTGCATCGGTCTTATTGCGGAGCTTAAACGCCATGCGAAGCACAGAAAAGCCGAAGAAGATCTTGCCAATATACCTGACTGCATAATCTATTTTGATGATGAAAAGGAGGCGGTATGATGGAAAGAATAATGCTGCTTCTTACGATAACAAAGCGCGGAGAAGGCGCAAGAATTATCGAAAAATTGGATTCACACCGGATAAAATGGCATTTTCGAAGTGTCGGGCAGGGAACGGCTTCCTCGGAAATGATGGATATTCTCGGACTTGGTTCACGAGATAAGGATATTGTGATAAGCCTTGCGGCAAAGCGTGCCGCAGAGCAGTTTACTGCACAGCTTGAGAGCGATCCCACACGCCGCAGCGGTCACGGAATTATGATGATATTGCCGCTCACCGGAATAAACAATCTTATGGCGACGATGGTGATGCGTACAGCTGAAACTATTACTAATCAGGAGGACACAGCGATGAAGAATGAACATAAGCACAGTCTTGTCCTTGCAACGGTCAACCGCGGCTTTGCCGATGATGTGATGAAGGTGGCGCGTAATGCCGGAGCAACCGGCGGAACCGTTATCCGCGCAAATCTTGCAGACAATGAAGCTGCAGAACTCCTCGGAAAGACTCTTGAGGAAGAACGTGAGGTTGTTACAATTCTCGTTCCTGATACAATCAGGGATAGGGTTATGGAAGACCTCAACCGCGAGCTTGGGCTTCGCAGTGATGCAGAGGCGATTCTCTGCTGTCTTGGTGTTGACAAGGCTATGCGAATATAAAAGAAAACCGAGAGGATTAACCTCTCGGTTCTTTTTGGTGCGCCTGACAGGACTTGAACCTGCACGTCGGGGACACCAGATCCTAAGTCTGGCGCGTCTGCCAATTCCGCCACAGGCGCATAATCAATTATAAATAGTATATCACATATAAAAGATTTTGTCAAGGTATTGATTTTTATAAAAAAAAGTTGTAAAATAATAATATAGTGTAAATCTATAAACACAAATAATCCGATATTGAAATGATATTTCAATCTTAATGCGGAGGAAATATAATGAAGGCGCTTATTTTATCTGTCACTGCCGGGCAGGGACATAATTCCACAGCGAAGGCGCTGTGTTCATATCTCGAATCAATCGGATGTCAGTCACAGATGCTCGATACACTCGAATATTTTAACCGTACACTCGGTGAAACCGTTTCAAAAGGATATCTCCTTATGGCAAATAATGCGAAACTCGTATATAAAAGCGGCTATCGGTTGGCTGAAAAACGAAATAAATCTTCGAGCGAGCTTTCACCCCCCCGTGCCACGGGTAATATAATGAGTAAAAAACTCGCAAAATATATTTCCGACTATAACCCGGATGTTATAATCTGCACTCATATTTTTCCTGCCATCATTCTCGATGTAATGAAGAAAAAAGGAAATCTGCGCGCAAAAACGATAGGTATTCTGACAGATTTTATGTTCCACCCGTATTGGGAGGAGGTATGTAATCTTGATTTTGTAGTTACTCCAAATGAGCAGTTGTTATCTCAGGCTCTCAAAAAAGGCTTTAAAGAGTCGCAGATTCTCCCGCTCGGTATACCGATACATCCGAAGTTTGCTGAAAAGTCCCGCTCTAAAGAGCAGGCACGCGCAGAGCTCGGGCTTGATATTAACCGACGTACGGTGCTTCTTATGAGCGGCGGAACGGGGTATGGAAATATATCGGATACAGTTAGGGCACTTGATAGTGTTCCGTATGACTTTCAGATTATATCAGTATGCGCAAGCAACAGCAAGGCTAAAGCGCGCATTGATTCCATGAAAACAAAAAAACGAATACTCAATCTTGGCTTTGTCGATTACATAGATAAGTTGATGGATGCATCAGACTGTATCGTATCGAAGCCGGGAGGCCTTACAACATCAGAGGCTATGGCAAAGCGTTTGCCGATGATTATTGTTGACCCCGTTCCTGGTCAGGAGGAAAGAAATGCCGAATTCCTGACGAATAACGGTGTTGCAATGGCTGTTACGGCAACGACTCCGCTTGATGAGGTTATATATCAGCTTTTTGCAAATCCCAAGCGTATTGACATAATGCGTGATGCGATAGAGCTTGTTGCAAAGCCTAATTCGACACGGGATATTTGTGAGCTTGCGAAAGCTATTTGTGAAAAACAAAGCAGTGAATTTTAATCACAGCATAATATGCCATATAAACCGGCTGAATCCTTATTTGGCCGGTATATTTTATATTTAATTGTGGAGTTTACTATGCCGAAAATATTACTTTTTGCGCTTAATTCATCATATACACATACAAATCTCGCAGTGAGATGCATCAGAAAAAGTCTTAATGCGTCAGGCTTTTCTGCCGATATTGCAGAGTTTAATTTGAAGGATAAGCGCCGACGTGTTCTCGAGCACCTTGTTGCTGCCGATGCTGATATTTACGGATTCTCGGCGTACATATGGAATATCAAAGAGCTTTTTATGTTTGCCGCTGATTTAAGGAAGCTCCGCCCTGATGCGAAAATAGTTTTCGGAGGCCCGGAGGTGTCGTTTGACTGTGAGGAGATACTTGCGGCTCATCCGTACATCGACTCAATAATCAAAGGCGAGGGAGAAACGGCATTTGTAAGACTCGCAGAAATGTATGATGCCGGCGAAAGTCTACCGGGGATTTTTGACGGAGGTATATACTCGGATTTTGCAGAACAGGGGACAGTTTATACCTCTGATGAGTTAAATGAAGGCTCAAGAGTTGTTTATTATGAATCTTCCCGCGGATGTCCGTTTCGGTGTGCGTACTGCCTTTCTGCAATGAGCGGTGCTGTACGTGCCAAAAGTGCTGCAGTGACTCTTTCAGAGCTTGCCGAATTTGAAAAAATCGGACATATAAAGATAATTAAATTTGTTGACCGCACATTCAATTTTGACAGAGAACGTGCAAAACAAATCTGGCGCGGACTTTTGTCAGGTGAGTATACAAAAAATTACCATTTCGAAATCTGTGCCGAGCTTCTCGACGAGGAATCGTTTGAGCTGCTGTCAAAATTTCCAAAAGGAAAAATCCAGCTTGAAATCGGCGTTCAGTCAACTAATCCCGAAACGCTCCGGCGCGTTGACCGCTCACCTGAAACATTACAGCTTATAAAAAATATTGCCCGTCTTTATGAGATGGGGAATATGAATATCCACGCTGACCTTATTGCCGGATTGCCGGGAGAGAATATGGTGAGCTTCGCAAGGTCATTTGATGCACTTTTCGGTAAATGTGATATGCTCCAGCTGGGCTTTTTGAAGCTTCTGCGTGGCTCGAAACTGAGGCGTGATGCAGATGATTTTGGATGTGTGTATTCGGATACGCCCCCATATGAGGTGCTTGTGACCGACTGCCTTTCGTTCGACGAACTGTGCCGGCTTCATGAAATAGACGAGCTTTGTGACCGGTATTGTCAGCCGGCGTTTAAACGTGCCTTGAAGCTTGCTGTTTCACGTACAGATTCGCCGTTTTCGCTGTTTTATTCACTTGCACAGAGATTTCACAGTGACGGATTAAAGATAACCGAAATATCACAGCCGCGTGCTTATGAAGCGTTTTATAATTATATGCACGACGGAGATGACAGAGAGCTTTCCGAACTTTTGTCACTTGATTTTCTAACAAGTCAGAATCTGTCTTTGCCGGCAATCGGCGGATATACGTTGACACGTGGAAATGACGAGCTAAAGCGTATTTTTATGAGCTATGCCGATGAAAATGGAATTTCCTACTTTGCGCCGGCACTTGAAGCGAGAGTGGGAATTCACAAATATGTGATAGACCGACGCAATATGCGCGCGTTTTTTGCGGTTGATGCCGGTTTCGTAGAAATTTGATAAAACATTTCTTCGATTTAATTAGATAAAATGTTGAAATGCCTATTGCATTCTTGACTGATTTATGATATAATAGTTATGTTTTTATTATTTTAAATAAAAACCGTCGCAGCTTCGCTTGCCACGGAGCTTTGCGGCGATCTTATCAGAAAGGAAAAATGCCCTATGAAGATCGCATTTTCAACACTCGGCTGTCCCGACTTTTCGTGGACAGACATTTGTTCCCTGGCAAAAGATTTCGGCTTTCACGGAATTGAAATGCGCGGACTCGGAAAAAATATTTTTTCCGTAAACGACTCTCCGTTCTGTGCGAAGAACTTACCAAAAACAAAGGAACAGCTTCGCAAGCTAAAGCTGGAAATCTGTTGCCTTTCGTCCGGATGTGCCCTTCGCTTTGCAGACAAGCACGGTGAGTCTGTGGCAGAGCTTAAGGAATATATCGCACTGGCAAAGGAACTCGGCACGCCATACATCCGTGTACTCGGTGATCTGACCGCAGCACCCACCACCGACTTCGATGACGCGCTTGTCATCGAGCCTTTGAAGCTTCTTGCGCCCATTGCAGAAGAAGCAGGGGTTACGCTGCTTGTTGAAACCAACGGTGTTTACTCCGACACTGCAAGACTTGCCGATATGCTTTCGAGAGTTGCAAGCGATAATGTTGCGGCACTGTGGGATTTCAACCACCCGTACCGCTTTGGGGGCGAGTTGCCCGAGACCACTATCACTAATCTCGGTGCATATATAAAACACGTACATATCAAGGACTCCGTTATGGAGGGCGATAAGGTGGTTTACAAGCTGGTAGGCGAGGGTGACCTTCCGCCTATGGCAGACTACATGAAAGCGCTGAATTCGCTTAACTATGAGGGATATATTTCTCTCGAATGGCTCAAGCAGTATGCTCCCGAGCTTTCCGATGCAGGCATCGTATTTCCTCATTTCGCTCACTTTATGGAGCAGTATCTTGGCACCGCTCATGCCGCAGGCCATCTTATTCAAAACAACCGCGGTACCGGCAATTATGTATGGCCGAAGGAAACGATTATAGACCTTACCTTCCCACAGGTGCTCGACCGTATGTGCGAGGAATTTCCGGAACAGTATGCATTCCGTTATACTGAATGCGATTATACCAGAACATACCCTGAATTCCGTGATGATGTTGACACCTTTGCACGTGCGCTTATTTCACTCGGCGTAAAGCAGGGTGACCATGTTGCAATTTGGGCGACCAATATTCCGGCTTGGTATATAACATTCTGGGCTACTGTAAAAATCGGTGCGGTTCTTGTTACCGTAAACACTGCGTATAAGATTCATGAGATTGAATATCTGCTCCGTCAGTCTGACACGCATACTCTCGTTATGATTGACGGTTATAAGGATTCTGACTATATCGGCGCTATCAAAACTCTCATTCCTGAGCTTGAAACGCATGAATCCGGCAAGCCTATCCATGCGAGAAAGCTGCCGTTCCTTCGCAATATTATTACTGTTGAATCAAAGCAGAACGGTTGTCTTACATGGGACGAGGCTCTCGCACTTGCCGACAGAACTCCTCTTGATGCAGTTTACCGCCGTGCCGCTATGATAAACAAGCACGATGTCTGCAATATGCAGTATACCTCGGGAACAACAGGCTTTCCGAAAGGCGTTATGCTTACACACTATAATGTCGTAAATAACGGTAAGGCAATCGGTGACTGCATGGATCTTTCTACCGCTGACAGAATGATGATTCAGGTTCCTATGTTCCATTGCTTCGGAATGGTGCTTGCGATGACTGCATCCATGACACACGGCGTTACGATGTCGCCTATTCCTGCATTCTCTCCGAAAAAGGGTCTTGCTTGCATCAATAAAGAAAAGATTACCGCGTTCCACGGTGTTCCGACGATGTTTATTGCGATGCTCGGTCACGAGGACTTCGCTAAGACCGATTTTTCACATATGAGAACAGGTATTATGGCAGGCTCTCCGTGTCCTATCAAGGTCATGGAGGAGGTCGTTGAGAAGATGAATATGCCCGAAATCTGTATCACCTACGGTCAGACCGAGGCTTCTCCTGCAACTACCATGTCAAAGACAACCGACCCACTTGAGCTTCGCTGTACCACAGTCGGACAGCGTATGTTCGGAGTTGAAACAAAGATCGTTGATCCCGAAACCGGCGAGGAAGTTCCCGACGGTGTTGACGGTGAGTTCTGCGCACGCGGCTATAATATTATGAAAGGCTACTACAAGATGCCCGAAGCAACTGCGGCAGCAATCGACTCCGAAGGCTGGCTCCATTCGGGTGACCTTGCAAGACGTACTCCCGACGGTTATTACAAGATTACCGGTCGTATCAAGGATATGATAATCCGTGGCGGCGAGAATATTTATCCCAAGGAAATTGAGGACTTCCTTTACACAAATCCCAAAATTAAGGATGTTCAGGTTATCGGTGTACCCGACAAGCAGTACGGCGAGGAGGTTATGGCTTGCGTTGTGCTGAATGAGGGTGAAACTTCATCAGAGGATGAAATGAAGGAATACTGCCTTGCAAACATGGCAAAGCACAAGTGTCCCCGTTATTTCAGATTTGTGGACGGTTTCCCGATGAATGCGGCAGGTAAGATTCTCAAATACAAGATGCGCGAAGAGGCTGTTGAATACCTGAAGCTTCAGGAGGATGCAAGCATCGTTACCGCTTAAATTTAATGAAAGCTGTCCGCTTCGGCTGACAGCTTTTTTGTATCCAAAAATATTTACGAAAATCCACTTGCTATATGTCTTAAAATGTGATAGAATATTTGTATATGCAATAGACGGAGGAACGATAATTGTTTAATAAACTGCTTCCAACACATATATATAAGGATATTTACGAAATCACGCCAGATGCGCTCGTAAGGGAAGGCATTGCTGCGCTGATTCTCGATATTGATAATACGCTCGTTACATATGATGACCCGAAGCCCACAGAATCAGTTTCCGCTTGGCTTTTTTCGATGCATGATGCCGGAATACAGACGGCGTTTGTTTCGAACAATCATGCTCCGCGTGTGGAGGGGTTTTGTGAGGGACTCGGATGTTATTTTCACGCCGATGCGAAAAAACCGTCGCGAAAATATCTCCGTGAAGCTATGGCGCATATGAAAACGACCACCGAAAATACCGCTTGCATCGGCGACCAGCTTTTTACCGATGTATGGGCAGGAAAGAGAGCCGGAATGAGAGCGTTTTTAGTTCCGCCGATAAAGGACAAGCGTACTCTGTTTTTTCGCACCAAACGCTTGCTTGAAAAGCCATTTTTGCGGTTATATTATAAGCATGAGGGCGGAAAATGACGAAGTTCTATAATTTAACAAAAATGCTTGCGGCGATGATGTTTCGCAAGGATACGCCGATAATACCCGATGGCGCGATACCGCCGATGAGTCCGGAAGGAATAATTCTTTCGCGTATTCGCACATTGACCGGTGAGCGAAAGATAAACACGGCGGAAAATCTGCTGTTTGATTCACTCGACCGTACAAAGCCGGTTTATGCGGCGATTGCGCTTGATTTTTATGCGAGCCTTTCTATGATGGATGAAAAAGAGCTTGAAGCGGCGGATTTTTCTGTTGAAGAAATCGGGCAGGGAATAGCGGACATGATGAATTTTTACAAGATTAAATTAGTGGCGAAAAAACAACCCGAACAGACGAAAGAGGTTTGATTATGGTAAACAAATTAAAGCTCGCGGTACTCGGCTCGCCTATCGCGCACAGTCGTTCACCGCAGCTGCAAACTTCATTTGCAAATGACTGCGGTATTGCGGATTTTTCGTATGAGCGAATTGAAACAACCTGTGAAACACTTGTAGCAACGGTGCAGCGGTTAATTACAGATGGGTATGACGGCTTCAACTGCACGATGCCCCTTAAAACCGATATGGCACATTTAGCAGACGTTATCGGCGATGAAGCTCGGACACTCTGGTCGGCGAACACCGTTTGGATAAAGGACGGCAAGCTTTATGCCGACACAACCGACGGTGTTGGCATACTTCTGACTGTTCGGCGGGGATTTGGTGAACTTGATAAGCCTTATGCCGACTGCGTAAAAGGCAAAAAGGTGATTCTTCTCGGTGCAGGCGGTGCGGCACGCTCGGTTGCACTGTCACTTAAAAATGCCGGTGCAGAGCTTACGGTATTCAACCGAACTCTCGATGCGACATTTTCACTTCGTGATATGCTCGAAGCTGACTGTATGTGCTTTGAGCTTGGTGACACGGCGGCACTTTGCCGCGAGGCGAGTGAATGCGACATACTCATAAACTGCACTGCACTCGGAATGAGCGGAAAGCCTGAATTTGAGTCGCTTGCATTCATTGACGGGATGCGCAAGAGGACAATGGTAATTGATGCGGTGTACAATCCGCTTGAAACGAAGCTTTTAAAATATGCCTCAGACCGTGGACTTTCGGCAGTTAGCGGACTCTGGATGCTTGTTTATCAGGGGGCTGTTGCCTTTGAAAAATGGTCGGGAGTGCTTCCCGACGAGGATGCCTGCAAGAGGGCATTTGATATTATAAAGTAGGTGATTAATATGACTTATGCAAAATTCGGCGTCGCCGGGAGCTCTGACAGCTTCTTTGAGGACGGTAAAAAGCATACGCATGAGATGCCTGGATGGCTTGCAGAAAAGGGCGTTGATGCATACGAATATCAGTGCGGTCACGGAATTACTGCCGGTGAAGCATCGCTTAAAAAGGTAGCTGAAGAAGCGAAAAAACACGGAATACTGATATCTCTTCATGCGCCGTATTTTATTTCGCTTTCGAGTGTGGAGCTTGAAAAGCGGCTTAACAGTATCGGATACATCAAAAAGAGCCTTTGGGCGGCGGAATGCCTCGGTGCGGACACAATTGTCGTTCACACCGGAAGTGCCGGAAAAATCAGCCGTAAAGAGGCGATGGACTACGCTTCCGACACACTTTATAAGCTGCTTGAGGACATCGGTGACACGAATATTCGAATTTGCCTTGAAACGATGGGAAAGCTAAATCAGCTCGGTACACTCGATGAGGTGCTTACGCTCTGTTCTCTTGACAAGCGACTTTATCCTGTGGTCGATTTCGGGCATCTTAACTGTCGGGGACGGGCTTTAAGCGGTGTGTTTGACATTAGCGAAGAAACGCCGACCGGAGGAGTTTTCGTCAGTGTTGACGATTACCGTGCGGTTTTTGACAAGGTTGCGCTCCGACTTGGGGACGAATATGCAAAAACGATGCACTGCCATTTTTCAAAAATCGAATATACAAAGCAGGGCGAAAAGCGTCATGTGCGTTTTATGGACGATGGCTTTGAGCCTCCGTTTGAGCCGCTTATGGAAGCCATTATAAAGGAAAATGTCACGCCGCGTATAATCAGCGAATCGGCAGGAACGCAGACAGAGGATGCGGCGGCAATGAAGAAATATTATCTCGAAAGGATATCGGACAAATGAAAATTCTTATCATAAACGGAGTTAATTTAAATCTTACCGGCGAAAGAGAAGTCGGGCACTATGGCGCAGATACGCTTGATGTTATAAATTCTCGCATTGAAGCGGAAGCAAAAAAGCTTTGTGCAGAGGTTGAGTTCTATCAATCAAACTGTGAGGGGGAGATTGTTGACCGTCTGCACGCCGCGCGTCCCGCCGTAAACGGTGGAATTGACGCTATTCTACTCAACGCCGGTGCTTATACCCACTATTCCTATGCGATACGCGATGCTATATCTGCGATAAAATTGCCGGTTGTTGAGGTGCATATGTCGAATATCCATGCGAGAGAGGCGTTCAGGCATGAGTCTGTGATTGCGCCGGTTTGCGTGGGACAAATATGCGGATTCGGTTGGTACAGCTACATTCTCGGACTTCATGCGGCGATTAATGCGGTAAATACGAAAAATTGAGTACAAAATATATTTTTCTTGATATAGATGGTACGCTTGTTGATTTCAACTGCGAAATGCCGGAGTCATGCGAAAGGGCACTTCTTGCGGCACAGAGTAACGGGCACAAGCTGATTCTTTCGACCGGACGTTTTATCGGTCAGATATATCCGTGGCTTCTTGAAAAAGTCCCGTTCGACGGTGTTGTTTCCTCGTCAGGTGCTGTTGTGTATTACGGCGGTGAATGTATATATTCGAAATATTTTTCACGCAGTCATCTTGAATATCTTGCCGAATGCTTTAAAAAAGCCGGTGCATATTCCTGCCGTCAGCTAAGGAACAATCTTGTTTCGACAAGGTATGACCTCGACGGAATTTACGGCGTTTTCACACGTGCCGGCGTTGCAAAAGAGTCGGTCGAATCGCTCATGGGTGACGTTGAAATTGCCGATATGAACACGCTCGACAATGTTGAAAAAGTTATTTATTACGATGCAAAATTTGAGCTTTCCGAGATGCGCTCGCTTCTTGGCGAGAGATTTAATATTGACCCGTTCAGCTTTAAAGATATGCCGCTGACCTGCGGTGAGGTGAATCTTGCCGAGGTCAACAAGGCTCACGGCATGTATGAGCTTCTTCGCCATATCGGTGCAGATGTGCGTGATACCATTGCCATTGGCGATGCTGGAAACGACATAACGATAATCCGTGCCGCCGGAGTAGGCGTTGCCATGGGAAATGCAACCGACGAAATCAAGGCGGCGGCAGATATCATTACCGAGCCTATCGGTGAGGACGGCATATACAATGCATTTGTGAAGCTCGGGCTCATATAAAAAAGCCTGCCGTTTTGGCAAGCTGTTGGAGTGTTATTGATGAAAATTATAGCGCGAATACATACGGATTTCCCGGATAAATTCGGCATACCGCGTCAAAGCGGTATACTTTCGATGCTTGAATCGAGAATCGTTTTCGAGCCGGAATTTCGCATTCCGGAAGCAATACGCGGAATTGAGCAATGGTCACATTTGTGGCTGATATGGGAGTTTTCTGAATCGGTGAGGGAAGATTGGTCGCCGACTGTCAGACCGCCAAGACTTGGCGGAAACAAGCGAGTCGGAGTTTTTGCGACACGTTCTCCGTTTCGCCCGAATCCGATTGGACTTTCGTCTGTGAAGCTCAAACGGGTGGAAGAAACCCAAAATGAGGGAATTGTTCTTGTTGTCAGCGGTGCTGACATGATGGACGGGACGCCGATTTATGATATCAAGCCGTATTTGCCTTATGCGGATTCACACCCGGAGGCATCCGGGGGCTTTGCCGAAGAAGTATTCGGCGCAAAGCTAACGGTGAATTTCCCGGCAGAACTCCTTGAAAAGCTTCCCGAAACCAAGCGTGAGGCGGCTGTTACACTGCTTGCGGATGATCCGCGTCCGGCTGTGAGAGCAAAAGACAGTGACCGTATTTTCGGATTTCGATTTGCTGGATTTGAGATAAAGTTTACGGTTTCAGACGGGACACTGACCGTTGTGTCTGCCGCGCAATATTAATGTTTTTTAGCAGGACGCTTTTTGCCGTTCTGCTTTTTCTTTTCTGCCGCACGGCGTTTGACGGTGCTCTTTTTTCTGACGGAAAAACCGAAGTCGCCGAGCTTTCTTCCGAGCGCAAAATAATCGCCGTGTGAATATGCGATAAGCTTTGCGCGTTCGAGATGAAGTGCGCCTTTTTCATCAACAAGCTCGGGAGAAACATCAACCGCAACGATGTCTGCAATGAACATATCGTGAGTTCCGAGAGGGACGATGTCTGTTACCTCACATTCGAGGCTTATCGGGCTTTGGGCGATTACAGGCGTGTCGTCAAGCTCATGCGCCGGAACTGCTGTCAGCTTGCATTTTTCAAATTTATTTTCGTCACGTCCAGAACGTACACCGCAGTAATCGGTTGCCCGTGCGAGGTCTTCTGTGGTCAGATTGATGACGAATTTTTTTGTTTGTTTAATAATTTCATATGAGTAACGCGACGGGCGGATGGATACATACGTTTTTGCAGGATCGGAATTTATGATTCCCGTCCATCCGATTGTAATTATGTTTGGTTTTTCCATGCTGCCGCAGCTTACCATAACAGCCGGCAAGGGAGCAAGCAGTGTTCCGCCTTTCCATTTAAGTTTGTTGTTTTCGTTCATAAGCAATCTCCGTTTAAATTAGTCTACAAATATAATATACCAAAAATCGCCGTATGTCAAGATAAAAATTTTTGAAATTTTTTTAAAAATCCTCTTGACAATGCCGCTTTAGTATGCTATAATGTTAAACGTAAATAAAGGCTGTGACGAAGACGGTCTGATATGTGCTTCTCCAGAGAGTCGGCGGTAGGTGCGAGCCGATGATTCATTTATCAATGTGACCAATCACTTCTGAGCTTGGAACCGAACACTTTTTGTAAGTAGACTTCCACGTAATGCCGCGTAAAGGCAAAGGGCTTGTCAGAGTCCGTAAAGAGGCGTAAATTACGCAATTTGAGTGGTACCGCGGAATAAGTAAAAATTCCGTCTCAAAGCAAAGGGATGATTCCTGCTTTGAGGCGTTTTTTGCTTTTATATCAAATTGCCGCCAAGTCGAAGCCTTCCTGATTATATTATTTTAATTTTTGGAGGATTTTATTATGGAAAACAAATTAAGAGAAATTGCAGAGCGTTTGGTTGCACTTCGCGAGATTATGGGGCTTACCACTGCCGAGATGGCGAAGCGTACAGATGTTACAGAGGATGAGTATATGACTTTCGAGTCGGGCGAATCTGATTTCAGCTTTACATTCATACATAAATGTGCGCAGACTTTTGGCGTTGATGCAACTGATATTTTAAAGGGTTCAAGTCCGACACTTTCGTCTTTTTCCGTTACAAAAGCAGGCGACGGTCTGCCGATTGTCAGACGTAAGGGATTCAGTTACAATAATCTTGCGCCGCTTTTCAAGGAGAAGACAGCAGAGCCGTTTGTTGTCACTGCCACATACCATGCGGATGAGCAGGGTAAGCCGATAAAGCTCGGCACTCATGAGGGACAGGAGTTTGACTATGTTCTTGAGGGTCAGCTCAAGGTTCAGATTGACGATCATGTGGAGGTGCTTTCCGAGGGCGATTCCATCTACTATAACAGCGGCACTCCTCACGGTATGGTTGCATATAACGGCGACTGCAAGTTCCTCGCGGTTGTAATTGACGCCGCAGGAAAAGCATACGACTACAGTGCACCGACTCTTGAAAAGACTCCGACGGCTGTTTCTGCCGCAAAGACGGGTGCTGTTTGGGAGAATTTTATTGAAACAACGCTTGATAATAAGGGTGTTCTGAATTCTATCAAATTCAATAATGAAGATAAATTCAACTTCGGCTTTGACTGCGTTGATGCGATTGCGGCTAAGAATCCCGACAAGCTTGCGATGCTCCATCTCTCGGCTGACAAAACTGAACGCCGTTTCACTTTCGGTGATATTTCGAAGCTTTCCGCAAAGGCGGCTAATTATTTTGAATCGCTCGGAATTAAGAAGGGTGACCGCGTGCTTGTTGTATTAAAGCGTCACTGGCAGTTCTGGGTTACGATTACTGCGCTTCATAAACTTGGTGCGGTAATCATTCCTGCAACAAATCTGCTTGTCGAGCACGATTTTGAATACCGTTTCAATGCGGCAGGCGTTTCGGCGGTAATTTGTACTGCTGACGGAGATGTTGCACATCAGGCAGAGCTTGCAGCTCCGAAGTGTGAAACTCTTAAAACAAAGATTCTCTGCTCGGCAAATGAAACAAAGCAGATGGACGGCTGGCGTGATTTTGCTGAATTTGAAAATTACTCCGACGTTTACGAGCGTACCGCTGACACTGCTTGTGGCGATGATCCGATACTCATGTTCTTCACATCGGGTACTACCGGTTATCCCAAGATTGCGACACATAGCTGCAAATATGCGCTCGGTCACTTTATTACTGCGAAATACTGGCACAATGTTGACCCTGACGGAATCCATTTCACCATCTCCGACACCGGTTGGGGTAAGGCGCTGTGGGGTAAATATTACGGTCAGTGGCTCTGCGAAGCGGCGGTGTTCACTTATGACTTCAATAAGTTTGATGCAAACGACATTCTTCCGCTTTTTGCGAAGTACGGAATCACAACCTTCTGTGCACCGCCTACAATGTACCGTTTCTTCATCAAGGAAGACCTTTCGCGTTTCGACTTGTCAAGCCTCAAGTATTCCAATACCGCAGGCGAGGCATTGAATCCCGAGGTATATCAGCAGTGGATTAAGGCAACCGGAATTGCGCTTATGGAAGGCTTCGGTCAGACTGAAACCACTCTTGCGCTCGCAAATCTCGTCGGCATGGAGCCGAAGCCCGGTTCAATGGGCAAGCCGAGTCCGCTTTATGATGTTCAGATTCTTGACCCCGACGGAAAGCGTTGCGCGGTCGGAGAAACGGGTGAAATCTGCATCCGTACCGCAGAGCATATCCCGTGCGGTTTGTATCTCGGATATTATAATAATGATGAAAAGACAAAGGAAGCATGGCACGACGGTTATTATCACACCGGTGATACCGCATGGATGGATGAGGACGGCTACTACTGGTATGTCGGACGTACAGACGACCTCATCAAGTCGAGCGGCTACCGTATCGGTCCGTTTGAAATTGAGTCGGTCATCATGGAGCTTCCGTATGTACTCGAATGTGCGGTAACTGCGGCACCTGACGAAATTCGCGGTCAGGTCGTAAAAGCGACAATTGTGCTTGTCAAGGGCAAAGAGGGAAGCGACGAACTCAAAAAAGAGGTTCAGAACTACGTCAAGACTCACACAGCACCCTACAAGTATCCGAGAATTGTCGAATTTGTCGATGAACTTCCGAAGACCATTTCGGGAAAAATCAGACGAGTCGAAATTCGCGGCGATGAAAAGAAATAATAAAAATGAGCTGTCTTATGCGGACAGCTCGTTTTTTGTGAGTGGTGGGGGGGATAGGGGGTACGCGGCTTTCTTTCAAGAAAGCGACCGTAATTCCCATACGCTTCGTTTACCATTCACTTCAAGAAAGCGACCGTAATTCTTATACGCAAAATCCCTTTTTCAAAAAAACCCGTCTGCCATATTATGCGACAGACGGGTTTCGTTTATTCAACTTTGGGAAGCTTTGCGAGAGCCTTGTTTATTTCCTCATCGGTGGGGATGTAATTCTGCATTACACCGTTGTGGAACTTTTCGTAAGACATCATATCGAAGTATCCCGTTCCGGTAAGACCGAAGAAGATTGTCTTTTCTTCGCCGGTTTCCTTGCACTTGAG
>JAZQXA010000086.1:0-2617 GCA_045632605.1 Candidatus Flemingiibacterium sp.
CAAATACTGCATATCCTGCATCAAGAGCAGCCGCTGGAACGGTGTAATCAAATGTGGTTGCGTCGTAACCAACCTTAACATATGAAGGCGACCAACCAGACCAAACCAACTTCTTATGTTCCGTTTCGTTTACATAACCATTATATGTACACTCCGCCGAATTAACATAAACTGTAAGATTTGGATATGTGGTCGGATAATCGCTTGCATAAGATGCAAGTGGTGTAAAGAATTTTTCGTCATAGGTTATACGAACAGTAACAGTTGCGTTATCCGGCACATTGCCCATCGGGATACGTATAGCATTTGTGGATGTGGTGAATGATCTCGGAACCTGATTGTGTGCCGGGATCCAAGCCTTTCTCATACTGTTGTAAGTAACATGGTGTGTACGGTCAACAGTCATTGCAGTGTCATAAGAACCGATGATGTTAAGCATCGACTTATCAACATATGTTGCAACCGAAATCTTATCGGCACCCTGTGCGAGTGCAAATGCCGCTTCGCCTGCAAGAGTCTGCGTTGTCTGGGCAGTAGTTGAAGTGGAATTTTCATAATTTTTGATTGTACCGCCAATATGAGGAGCAAGAACAACGCCATAAGGATCAAGGAGCGATGCCCAAAGTCTTATGGACATATCGGTATTTGCAAATTCAGAACCGGACGAAGGAGTAACCATATCAACGAGATCATCGGCAACCCATGCGGCAACGTCGATTCCAAAGGAATAGTTGGTGTTGATATCGCAATATACTTTTGCAGAAACCTTAATTTCATGGTCACGCAAAATTTTGTACTGCTCCACAGTGATTCTGACATCGGTCATAAATTCAGTTATAGCATCAATATCAGAATTGGATTCTCCGGGGTTGGACGGCATAGTGCAGAAATCAAGCTCAATGCCGTCAATGTCATAAGAAGAAACAATATCTGTAATCGAGGAAAGCATTGAAGCATCAACATCGGTGAGCGGAACAGAAATCCACGCATTGATTCCTGCGGCCTTGAGTGCTGAAATTGCCGAAGCAGGATCTGAAGAATCTGCAATTATCATGTAATCTGTAACCTGTGTTCCGGAAATTTCCGCAACATTAACAGCAGAAGCGGCAGAACGGAGAATTATGCCCTGCACACCTTCATATGTTTCTTCGGGACGGGTATATGTACGCTTTTCGGGAACATATACCGGAACGCCGGTTTGAGTTATGTAATCGTCATTATTTTCTCCACCGCTGTTTTTTGCAGAAGGAATAAAATTAACAGCTGCAAGAATTGAAAGCGTCAGTACAGAAACAATAAGAAGTACTGCCACTATCGAAGTCGGCATAGACTTTGCAAGTTTCAGCTTTTTCATTTGTTGCATCTCCTCTATCCTGAAATAATCTTAAATAATTCTAAAAAAACGCATAGTTATACTTATAACTATATACTTATAAAACATTATATCATATAATTGTCGATTTGTCAATCACTAAACAAAAAAAATAATATAACATATCTGCACTAATTCACGTTTTTATTCGATTTTGTTAATCAACATGTAACATTGGTATGTTATTATTATTATAAATTATCACGAAGGAGGTTTTTTAATGCCACGCACAAAACTGATCGACAAGGAATACATTGACACCCTTGAGATTCCAACATCTGTTAGCATTACCTGCGAGGATGTCACCGTCGATATTCTCATGGACTACGAAATCGAAAAAGCACCTCCTCACCTGAAGCCTACCCTGACCTATCACGACCATGCAACGCACGAAATACTGATTGCCGAGGAAGGATCGTTTGACCTTGTTCTCGAAGGTGCAAACTTAACTGTTAAATCAGGCGAGCTTCTCCTGATAAAGCCGCATACCCCTCATAAGCTTTCTTCATATTCAAGCAATATGCGCCGCTTCGGAATCAGATTCAATATAACCTCTGCCCCAAAAGACATTTCCTCCGAGCTGCCGCCTTATATGCACTATACATTGAGCAGCGAGGAAAAAGCGGTAATCTTCCCTCTTATCGCACATCTGCGAAAGGCACAGCATTCAGAATTATCGCGTCTTGACGGATACCGCATAAAGGCACAGTTCGGCATAATTATCAGCTATGTTCTCGAACGGATAAATGCTTTTGACTACGACGAAAAAACGGAAGATGTTCCGAAAATCAATCTTTACACCAAAATTGAGAACTATTTTTATCTTAATTACTCACAGCAAATCACATTAAACTCTCTCGCCGACTATTTTTCTTACAGCCGTACACAAATGAGGCGTATACTCAACAAGTGCTTTGCAAAAACATTCACAGAAAAACTGCGTGAAATAAGAATCAATGCGGCAAAACAATATTTAAAATCCGGCAATATGTCTATTGATACCATCGCCGAAAAGTGCGGATACGAAACCCGCCAGGGCTTTGAAGCAATGTTTCTGAAATACGTCGGAATAACTCCGAATCAGTTCAGGCGTACAGAAATTTTAAAAGTCGAGAAAAACAAATAATTTATCGGACTTTCCGTTTTTGCGGAAAGTCTGATTTTATATGCAAAAAGGGTTTGCGGCCGCAAACCCTTTTTGCATATAAAATCAGACTTTCCGCAAAAACGGAAAGTCCGATAAAT
>JAZQXA010000087.1:0-6821 GCA_045632605.1 Candidatus Flemingiibacterium sp.
CGGAACCCTCCTCGCTGCGGCTCGGTCACGGCATGGCTCTCACTGCCCCCGGCAGTCATTCACTGCCATGCCGCCGCTTCGCTACCCAACGGCTCGATAGCGTAAAAGGGAAAGTTTTCACCCTCTCAAAATACGTCCGCAAAAGTTACTTTATGCCGCCGACGTGAGCTGGTGTCCTACCCTTCGGAAGATACAATAATCGAAGCATCACACTTCGAATTTATTTCCTACCAACCGCCAAACATTTGCATAATTAAACCCGAACAAATATTCGCTTTTCCCATATTATACACCAAACAGATGAATAATGCAATAGTTTTTCGAAAAAATTTCTCAAAAATCTATATTATTCTTCGGGAATTTCCGGAATTTCGTCAGAAATCTCGTCGGAAAATTCCTCATCCGGTTCTTCCGCCTCATTTTCGTCAACGGAAACATTCGCAAAGTTAACAATTGAAGCACCCTCGTTAAGACGCATCACAATAACACCGCCGGCACCTCTGCGGTAGAACGGAATACCGGAAACGGGCGTTCTTATAATCGTGCCCTCTGTGGTGATAAGCATAATGTCGTCGTCCTCGGCAACGGTTGCAATACCTGCAAGCATACCGGTCTTTTCGGAAATACCGTGGCACATTACACCCTTGACACCGCGGTTATGAGCCGTAAATTCGGAAAATTCAACGCGCTTACCAAAGCCGTTTTCAGTAATCGTGATAAGTGCACGCTCGTTGTCAACGAGAGCACATCCGACAACGTAATCGCCGTCAGTGAGTCTGATACCGCGTACACCGCGTGCAGTACGTCCCATTGAACGTACATCCTCTTCCTCAAAGCGTGCCGAAAGACCGCCGTGTGTAGCGATAATAACGCCGTCATTACCGCGTGTATGCTTAACGAATGAAAGCTCGTCGCCATCGTCGAGCGAAATTGCAATCTTTCCGCCCTTTCTCTGATATTCAAAGTCAGAAAGAAGCGTTCTCTTTACAACGCCGTTTTTAGTTACCATAAAGAGGTATTCATTAGCGGCAAAACCGGGAACGGTGATTATAGCAGTAACCTTTTCACCCTCGGCAAGCTCGAGGATATTTACTATATTCGAGCCTTTTGCGGTACGTCCCGCTTCGGGTATCTGATATGTCTTTCTCGTGTGAACCTTACCGGTGTTTGTGAACATCATAACGAGTGCATGGCTGTGTGCAACGATAACGTCCGCAATGGCATCGTCCTCTTTTGTCGTCATACCGATGATACCCTTGCCGCCTCGTCTTTGAGCGGTGTAAGTGGAAGCAGGCTGACGCTTGATATATCCGTCGTTTGTCATTGTAATTACGCAGTTGTGACGCTCGATAAGGTCTTCGTAAACGATATCGTCCTCTGCGGCAACAAGCTCCGTTTTGCGCTCGTCGGCAAATTTCGCCTTGATTTCGAGCATTTCGGTACGGATGATATCCTTAACCTTTGCTTCGTCAGCGAGAATACCCTCAAGCTCGGCAATGGTTTCGTAGAGCTTCATGAGTCTTTCCTCAATCTTCTGACGCTCCATGCCTGAAAGACGTCCGAGTGTCATCTCAACAATTGCCTGCGCCTGAATATCGGTAAGTCCAAAACGCTCCATGAGCTGTACCTTTGCATCGGAAACAGAAGCGGAAGCGCGTATTACCTTTATTACTTCCTCAATATTGTCAATCGCAATCTTGTAGCCCTCGTAGATATGTGCCTCGCGGCGAGCCTTGTCGAGGTCGAAGCGGACACGTCGGGTGATAACCTCTTCCTGATGGTCGAGGTAATGGCGGAGTATCTGCTTTAAATTGAGTATCTTCGGGACATTATTAACAAGCGCAAGCATATTGAAAGCGCAGGTGTCCTGAAGCTGACTGTACTTATAAAGCTGATTGAGAATTACCTGACCGTTTGCATCGCGACGGTAATAGATTTCGATGTGAACCGCTTTCGAACGGTCAGAAAGGTCGGCAATGTCGGTAATTCCCTCAATACGCTTATCACGAACGAGGTCGGCAATTGCTTCAACAAGTGCCTTTTTGTTCACCTGATACGGCAGCTCGGTAACGATGATTTTATGTTTTTCTTCATCAATCTCGCATTTTGCTCTTACCATGACGTGACCCTTACCGGTCGTGTAAGCTTCGTAGATACCGTTAGAACCGTAAAGAGTTGCCGCAGTCGGGAAGTCAGGACCTTTTATAAATTCCATGAGGTCCTTTTTTTCGCAATCAGGGTTATCCATAAGGTAGAGCGTACCGTCAATAACCTCGCCGAGATTGTGCGGCGGAATATATGTCGCCATACCGACGGCAATACCGATTGAACCGTTTACAAGCAGATTGGGGAATCTTGCCGGAAGAACGCTCGGTTCTTCTCTTGTATTATCGAAGTTCGGAACGAAATCGATAACATTCTTTTCGATATCTCTCATCATTTCGTTCGAGAGCTTTTCAAGACGGGCTTCTGTATAACGGTAAGCTGCCGCCTTGTCGCCGTCAATCGAACCGAAGTTACCCTGTCCCTGAACAAGAGTATAACGCATCGAGAAAGGCTGTGCAAGACGAACCATTGTGTCGTAAACAGCCGAGTCACCGTGCGGATGATATCTACCGAGCACATTACCGACTGTCGTTGCCGACTTTCTAAAATCTTTATCGTGAGTAAGGTTGTCCTCATACATCGCGTAAAGGATTCGCCTGTGAACCGGCTTGAGTCCATCGCGTACATCAGGAAGCGCACGCGACATAATAACGCTCATCGAATAAGCGATAAAGGAGCTTTTTACCTCCTCCTCCATCTCAATACCGATTATTTTTTGGTCTGGGAATTCTATGTTTTCAAGTTTATCTTTTTTGTCCATTGCTTTAATATCCTTTCGAAGCGTTATATTTTCCCACTTCATTATTTCAGGTTTTCCACAACTTTGAATATATCCGTGTGAAAAATTTTTAAATGCACCTTAAAAATCAATTTATCAGCTTTCCGCCTGACTTTTTCGGGATTTTATAATTTATTTTACAAGAATTTTACATTAAGTTTTCCACAGGCTGTACCGCCATATGTGGAAAAGTCTGAAAGTTGTTTTACTGTGGGCATTTTTCTTACCCGTAAGCGATTTTAAATGTCAAGATTGGTCGCATAAACCGCGTTCTGTTCTATAAACTCTCGACGCGGCTCAACCTTGTCACCCATGAGTATCGAGAATATCTCATCGCAGGATATTGCATCCTCAACAGTGACCTTTAAAAGTGTACGCTGTTCAGGGTCCATTGTCGTTTCCCAAAGCTGTTCGGGATTCATTTCACCAAGACCTTTATAGCGGCTGGTTTTTGTTCCAACCTCGCCAATCTCGGCAAGTATAGCATCCTTTTCAGCATCGCTGAATGCGTAATAATTCTTTTTGCCCTTTGTCACCTTATAAAGCGGCGGCTGAGCAAGGAATATGTGTCCGTCCTCTATAAGCTGCTTCATGTGACGGAAGAAGAATGTCAGAAGCAGTATTCTGATGTGTGAACCGTCAACGTCCGCATCGGCCATTATGATGATTTTTCCGTAACGGAGCTTTGATATGTCAAATTCTTCGCCTATTCCGCAGCCAAGTGCCTGAATTATAGGAATAAGCGACTGATTTGAATAAACCTTGTCAAGTCGGCTCTTTTCAACATTTAGAACCTTACCGCGCAGAGGGAGAATTGCCTGGAAGCGACTGTTACGTCCGCTCTTTGCAGAACCTCCCGCAGAGTCACCCTCGACGAGATACAGCTCTGTAAGCTCCACATTCTTTTCCTGGCAGTCGGAAAGCTTACCGGGCAGGCTTGTACCTTCAAACACGCCTTTGCGTCTTGTAGCCTCTCTTGCGCTTCTTGCCGCTTCGCGTGCTCTTGCCGCGGCGAGTGCTTTTTCGAGTATAGTCTTTGCTGTTGACGGGTGCTCCTCAAAAAATTCCGTGAGCTTGTCTTTCATAAGTCCCGAAACGAGAGTTCTCATTTCAGAGTTACCGAGCTTGGCTTTCGTCTGGCTTTCAAACTGTGCATCTGTCAGCTTTACGCTGATTATCGCGCAAAGTCCTTCACGGGTATCCTCGCCCGTCAACTTTTCTTCTGCTTTGAGCATACCGTTCTTGTGAGCGTAATCGTTGAGTACGCTTGCGAGAGCCTGTTTAAAGCCGGTTTCGTGAGTACCGCCCTCGATGGTGTGCATATTGTTTGCAAAGGACATTATCGTTTCAACATAGCTTTCGTTGTACTGAAGCGCAACCTCCGCAATGGAATCGTCCTTTTCAACCTTCATATAAATAACTTCGGGATGTATTCCGGCATAGCTTCTCTTATTCTGAAGATGCTCAACGAAGCTCTTTATACCGCCCTCATAGCAAAGAATAACTTCCGGCTCGCCGTATCGCATGGAAATATCCTCTGCCGTAATCTCCGCCGCACCTTCATCAGTGTCGGCAACAGCTGTTGATGCAGCGGTATTTTCAAGATTTTCAGCTGCAATTTCAGCTTCTGTTCCGCCGCGCTCGTCACGCAGAACTATTTTTACGCCTGCATTCAGGAATGCCTGTTCACGGAGTCGTTTTTCGACGGTCTTATAGTCGAGAACAGTTTCTTCAAAAATCGTCGGGTCCGGCTTGAAGCGAACATATAATCCGTGTTCACCGTTTGAGTCGCCCTCACACTTAAATTCACGGGCAACCTTTCCGCGCTCAAAACGCTCGCTGTAACGCTTTCCCTCATTACAGTTTTCAACCTCAACCCATTCAGAGAGAGCGTTAACGACCGAAGCACCGACACCGTGAAGACCGCCGGCAATCTTGTATCCCTCGCCGCCGAACTTACCTCCTGCATGAAGCACAGTAAATACGACCTCAAGAGTGGGTATTCCTTTCTTTGGATGCATACCTCCGGGTACACCGCGTCCGTTATCGCGTACAGAAACACTGTTATCCTTATGGAGCGTTACGGTAATCTGTTCGCAATATCCTGCGAGAGCTTCGTCGATTGAGTTGTCAACGATTTCATACACAAGATGATGTAAACCGCGAATCGAAGTTGAGCCAATATACATTCCGGGACGTTTTCTTACGGCTTCGAGTCCCTCGAGCACCTGTATTTGGCTGTCGTCGTAGCTGTTTTTGATTTGTTCTGACATTTTTACCTCTTTATTTTTACCCGTTAGGGTTTATAGTTTTTATTCTTTGATACCTGCACTGATTCTTCCGAGCAGAGCAGATGTGGAAATTTGCGAGATGTAGACTTTATCAATCTGTTTATCGTCGGATGTTACGATGAACGATTTCGGGATTTCTTCTTTTATATTTATCATACGGTCATCTTTTTCGGCTTTGCGCAGATACTCGCGCGTTGCTGTGCCGATTGTTGCCGTATCCATATCGAATATTCCGATTATATCACGTGTACGGATTATTCGGTTGTTTCCTGCGTGTACGTACATTTTTTTGTTCCTTACTTCAAGGTTAGTTTTAGATAGCCGCTTTTTCCAATCATAAAAGCGACCGTTCTTTCCTACATTTTATATCTTCCACTCTCTACACAAATAAATCTTGCATCTGATTCAACCGGCGGCGTTGTGCAGGCGGTCATTATAACCTGACGTTCGCCGAGCTTTGAGAGTAAGAATTTTTGACGGCGAGGGTCAAGCTCTGACAATACATCATCAAAAAGGAATACCGGATATTCTCCCGAATATTCTTTTGAAATCTCACCCTCACCGAGCTTCATTGCAAGAGCTAATGAACGCTGCTGACCTTGAGATGCAAACTGACGTGCCTCTTTTGAATCGAGAAAAATTTCGATGTCATCCTTGTGCGAGCCGTAGAGTGTTATTCCTGCGGCAATTTCCCGTGCAGTGTTTGAGGTTAGCAACCGGAAATATTGTTCATATGCTTCGGATTCAGTTAGTGAATCGGGTATTTTTAAACTGTTTTTGTAAATAAGCTCCGGAATTTCGTTTAAATCTTCTCCACTGCTTTTTGACAGCTCTGAAAAGAATATCTTTACAAAATTTGAAAGCTTTTCGATATATTCAAGTCTTATACGGTATATGAGCGCAGATTCACGTGCTAATTGGTCGGAGTAAATTTCGAGTAAGCTTTCGTCTGCTTGCCCCTCTGAAATTTGTTTAAGCAGCGCATTTCTCTGTGTAAGAATCTTGTTAAACCTCTGAAGCGACTTTAAATAAACCGGCTTTAACTGACAAATTGCAATATCAAGAAACGAACGTCTCTCTGCCGGCCCGGATTTTACAATTGATAAATGCTCGGGACAAAACAGAACTGCCCTGAAAACACCGATAAGCTCTGATATCCTCGGAAGCGGAACACCGTTCTTTTTGCATTCGCGGCGTTTTGTGCTTTCGGCATTGTATGCCTTAAAATAAAGCTCCTGCTCTCTTTCTCGGTCTTCCATAATAAGTGATGCCTCGAAGAAATTTTCTCCGAACCTCACCATATCACGTTCCCTTGGTGTGCGGAAGCTCTTTCCGGACGCCATGAGGTAAATCCCCTCAAGCGCATTTGTTTTGCCCTCGGCGTTGTTTCCGATAAGAACATTTACACCCGGCGAAAATTCGATTTCTGCTTCGCTTATATTGCGAAAATTACGGTAGCTTATTTTTTTTGCAATCATTTGAGCTTACAAGGCAGAACGAGGAAAATAAATCTGTCGTTTTCGTCTGCCTCAAGCGGCTCGATTATCATACTTATATTAGGCGAAGAAAGCGAAAGACGAAGCTTTTCACACATTGCCGCTTTAAGCGCATCAGTGAGATAACGGCAATTGAAGCCTATTTCAATC
>JAZQXA010000088.1:0-7757 GCA_045632605.1 Candidatus Flemingiibacterium sp.
TGTTGTATAGTATCTGATATATAGCATCTCTGTCAGCCCAGACCATCATCTTATCGTGCTTGCAGTCGAACTCTACATCGAGATGCTTGGCGTCAATCTTCTGTTCAAACGATATCAGTATCAAGCGTGCCATTTCGCAGATATCAAATGCAGACTTATTGAACTTGCGCTCCCCTGCCTGAATACGCGTGATATCAAGCAGACTCGCAACAAGACGTGCAAGCCGGCGTACCTCGTTTCGGATAATGTCGAGGTAGTATTCATGCTTTTCCGGCGGTATAGTTCCGTCAAGAATACCGTCGATAAATCCGGATATTGTTGTCATAGGTGTACGCAGGTCGTGCGATACACTGGAAAGGAATGTTCGGCGCATATCCTCAAGCTTTGCCATTGAAGCCGCCATATTGTTAAAAGCCGTCGCAAGCTCTGCAACCTCATCCCTTCCCTTTACCGGAACACGGACATCAAATTTTCCAGCCGCAAAGCTCTTTGCTGCCTTTGACATCTGCTTGAGCGGCGCTACAATTCTATTGCTAATAAAATAAACCGCAACAAGTGCCGCAAGCATTACCCACAAACAGGAAAGAATTATGGTTTTTATCATCGTACCGATGAGCATTTCGACCTGCTGCGATTCGGAGCAAGCAAGTGCCGCACCGACGAAATTCCCAGCTTCGTCCGTTATCGGAACCGCATATACAAGCTGTTTTTTATCAAAAACACCGCCGAGGTCGCTCACGATACGCTGTGCACCGTTTTTTTCAATATCGGAAATCAAATCCTGCGAAATATTTGAGTTTACATATCCTGGCTCAAGATTATCGTCGTGAGCAAGCATTTCGCCCTTATTTCCGACAATGAAAAGGTGTACATCACCGCTGTAATCGGAAAGTGCTGACAAAAGCTGACTGAACTGATCATAGCTCAGATAAATAAAGCTGTTGAAATTAGGGTTTGAATCGGATACAAACATCTCGGATGCCGTACGTGCAACGACAGTTGAGCTTTTTTCAACGATATCGGCTTTTACGTCAGTGGACCAGTTTCCGACCATACGGCAGAGGATCAGAGTAAGTAATATAAAGCTTACGGTAATCATCAGCATGAAAGCCGTAATAAATTTCGTAAATACGCTTTTGAACATCATTATCCTCCTTTATGTCAAACAATTATCCATATAAACAATTGTACCACAAATCGAGAAAAATTGCAATAGACCAAGCGGCAAAACTTTAAATAAAAACTGTTCATAAAATATATGTAGATTTTATTTAAAAATTTGGATATAATAGGATTGTAAAATCCGTGAAAACGGAGAATATATTTTTTAGGAGGATACTACAATGGATCTTAAAGGCACAAAGACAGAAGCAAATCTTGCCGCAGCATTTGCAGGCGAATCGCAGGCACGCAACAAATACACCTACTACGCTTCCAAGGCTAAGAAGGACGGCTATGAGCAGATAGCACAGCTTTTCCTCGAAACCGCTGAAAATGAAAAAGAACACGCAAAGCTCTGGTTCAAGCTTTTAAACGGCGGAATCGGAACCACCGCAGAAAACCTTAAGGATGCAGCAGAAGGCGAAAACTACGAGTGGACTGATATGTATGCACAGATGGCAAAGGATGCACGCGAAGAAGGCTTCGAGCATATCGCAAAGCTCTTTGAAGGTGTTGCGGCAATTGAAAAGACACATGAGGAGCGCTATCGCAAGCTTCTCGCAAACGTCGAAGGCGGACTCGTATTCTCCCGTGACGGCGACATGATCTGGGAATGCGGTAACTGCGGACACGTTCATATCGGAAAGGCAGCTCCCGCGGTTTGCCCCGTTTGCGCTCATCCTCAGGCTTACTTCAAAATTAAGGCTACCAATTATTAATCAAAACAAAACCGTCGGAAATTCCGGCGGTTTTAATTATAACCAAATACCCACGGAATTTTATCATTCCGTGGGTATTGTAATATTCAAATTACTGAAGCAATTCAAACTTGTATCCGACGCCCCAAACAGTTTTGAGAATCCACTTGTCGGAAACGCCCTCAAGCTTTTCGCGAAGACGCTTTACATGAACGTCAACTGTGCGCGAGTCGCCGAGATAATCAAATCCCCAAACCTTGTCGAGAAGCTGATCACGTGTAAATACACGGTTATAATTGCTTGCAAGGAAGTAAAGTAACTCAAGCTCCTTCGGAGGAATATCAACCGACTTGCCATTGAGTTTCAGCTCATATTTCTGACGGCTTATTTCGATGTTGTCAAACTTGATGGTTTCATCGTCGTTCTGATTGTCGTGTGCACTGTAGCGGCGGAGAACTGCCTTAACACGTGCGGAAAGCTCCTTGGTTTCGAACGGCTTAACCATAAAGTCATCAGCACCGAGTTCAAGACCGAGAACCTTATCGAAAACCTCTCCCTTAGCCGTAAGCATGATAATTGGCTTCGAGGAAACCTCACGAATTTCGCGGCAGACCTGCCATCCGTCCTTTTTGGGAAGCATTATGTCGAGAAGCACAAGATCGGGCTCATACATTTTAAAGAAGCTTACACCCTCAGCACCGTCGTTGGCGGTTTTGACCTCATAGCCCTCATTTTCAAAATAAAGGCGAAGCAGGTCGCAGATATTAAGATCATCATCAACTACAAGAATTTTAGTTGCCATTGGTTATACATCCTTTCTTTGTGTCGTTAATATATTTTTGTTCGTTATTTTTGTGACGATATGCACAATTTTTTGTTCACATTTTCACAAAGACGTCAAATTGTTAATTTCGTCAAAAATCTGACCATATTCATTATATCACGTTTCTTCCAAAAAGTGTTTAATATTTTATGAATTTTATACCAATTTTTATCAAGGTAAATGACGTAAATTTCACAATAAAAAGAATTTTCATAAACACTCTTGATTCTTGGGGCATTTTGTAATATAATATATGGTGTATTTTTATATTTATAAGGAGATGCGGCTGTTTTCTGCCGCTTATAAGTAAAATGAAACTTGGTATAGTAGGTCTGCCGAACGTCGGCAAGAGTACACTTTTTAACGCTATCACAAACGCAGGCGCAGAGTCTGCGAACTACCCGTTCTGCACAATCGACCCAAATGTCGGCGTTGTTGCCGTTCCGGATGCACGTCTTGACAAGCTCGCAGAAATGTACAATCCCGAAAAATACACCCCAGCAGTCATCGAGTTCGTTGACATCGCAGGTCTTGTAAAGGGTGCATCAAAGGGTGAAGGTCTCGGAAACAAATTCCTTTCCCACATCCGCGAGTGTGATGCAATCATTCATGTTGTACGTTGCTTCGAGGATTCGAACATCATTCACGTTGACGGTAATATCGACCCGATGCGCGACCTTGAAACTATAAACATGGAGCTTATCTTCTCCGATATGGAAATGATCGAGCGCAGAATCGACCGTGTAAAGAAAGCGATGAAGGGCGACAAATCGCTCGGTGACGAGCTTGCGCTTCTCGAACGTGTACTCGCAGCTCTCATCGACGGTAAATGTGCACGCTCGCTCGACTACACCGAGGACGAGCTTGTTATAATGAACGACTGTCACTTACTCTCGATGAAACCGGTAATTTACGCCGCCAACATCGCCGAGGACGAAATCGGAAGTGATATGGCAGATAACGAAGGGTTCCAAAAGCTCGCTGAATATGCCGCAAGCGAAAAGGCACAGATTATGCCTATCTGCGCAGGAATCGAAGCTGAAATCGCACAGCTTGAGGGTGATGAACGTGCAGAATTTCTTGCTGACCTCGGAATCGCCGAAAGCGGACTTGACCGCCTTATCAAGGCAAGCTATACCCTGCTCGGTCTTATCTCTTACTTAACAGCCGGTCCCAAGGAAGTCCGTGCATGGACTATCACGAAGGGAACAAAAGCTCCCCAAGCGGCAGGAAAGATTCACTCAGACTTCGAGCGCGGATTCATCAGAGCAGAAATCATCGCATACGACGACCTCATGGCGTGCGGTACAATGGCAGCGGCAAAGGAAAAGGGACTTGTACGCAGTGAGGGTAAAGAATATGTCATCGCAGACGGCGACGTCGTACTGTTCAGATTTAATGTCTAAGGTGAATGTCATGAAAAGATGCAAAATTGCAGCGCTGCTCCTCGCCGTTGTAATGGCAATATGCGGCTTTACCTCATGCGGCAGCGAAACATCGAACGTCGTAACATTTCGCGACACAGCGATAGACGAAAACGAATACAGCTTCCTTATGAGCTACTATAAGGCACTGTATCTTTACTCATATTTCGGTCTCACCGAGGATAACAGTGCCATTTGGACAAATCAGATATCCGAAGGAGTTACGGTGAGCGATTACCTCAGTGCTCTTACACTCAGCAGTATCATGTCCACAGCGATATACGTTGACCTTTTCGATGAATACGGACTTTCACTTACTGATGAAGAAACCAAAACCGTCGATGATGCCATAAATTCGCTCATCGAAAAAGCAGGAAGCAAATCCGCACTCAACTCTGCCCTTGCTGAGTTCGGCGCAAACATTGACGTGCTGCGCGAAGTAAGAACAAACAATCTGAAGGTTTCAAAGGTTCAGGAGCATCTCTACGGCGAAAACGGTGTTGAAACTGCAACTCCGGCTGAAGTTGACATATATTATAACGAAAACTACTGCCGAGTCAAATTTATTTTCATCAGTAAAACTCTCGAATACGAGCGCGATGAAAACGGAGATTATATAAAGTCTGAAGAAGGCAACTATAAGACCCGTGAGCTTTCTGAAGAAGAAATAGCCGCGAAGAAAGCACTTTTTTCCGACATTGAAGCCAGAGTTGAAGCAGGAGAGGACTTTGAGGCACTTCTCAACGAATATACAATGGACACCGGCATGATGCATTTCGAGGACGGATACTACATCACCTCGACAAGCTCATTTGTCGAAAAAGATGTAATCACTACCTCGGCAGGACTTGAAATTGGAAATACTGCAAAGCTTGAAACCGCTGCAGGTTGGTATCTCATAAAGCGTTACGACCTTATCGATGGCGGCTACAACAAGGAAGAATATGCTTCTGCAATGTTCGGCGGAAGCCTCGAGCAGACTGTAAACGACACGAAAATGCAGGAGCTTCTGCGCGGTTATTCCGAGGAAGTCGAGATTAACGAAGAACTCATGCGCGAATACACACTGGTCAAGTGCGCTCCGAATTTTTACTATTATTAATTCATCTATACAAAAAAGGGACTGCCGAAGCAGTCCCTTAATTTTTTGGTAATCCGATTTCTTTCTGCAAAGCAGTATTGCACCGAGGATTTATCTTGCAATACGTCCGGTTCCGTCACCGCCGATAAGCTTTTCAACCTCGTCAACGCTGACAAGATTGAGGTCGCCGTTGATGGTGTGCTTGAGGCAGGAAGCACCAACTGCAAATTCGAGAGCAGCCTTTGCATCGGGTTTTGTTGCAAGACCGTAGATAAGACCGCCGGCAAAGGAGTCACCACCGCCAACACGGTCAACGATATCGGTGATATCGTATGTACGGCTGTGATAAAATTCCTTACCGTCATTGATGCAGGCAGACCAGAGGTTGCGGTTTGCCGACTTGGATTCGCGGAGTGTGATTGCAACAGTCTTTACGTTCGGATACTGGGTGAGCACCTTTTCGGTGATTTCCTTATAGCAGTCGAGGTTGATTTCACCAAGCTCGGGCTTATTGTCGGAGGAAATTCCGAGAGCCTTCTGGCAGTCTTCCTCATTTGCGATAACAACGTCGATATACTTTGTAAGCTCGGGCATGACTTCGTCAGCACGCTTGCCGTACTTCCAGAGTTTTGCACGGTAGTTGAGGTCGATAGAGGTTGTAACTCCAAGCTCCTTTGCAACCTTGAGAGCACGGATTGCTTCATCGGCAATGCTCTGCGAAACAGCGGGAGTGATACCGGTTACATGGAACCACTTTGCGTCAGCAAGAATTTCTTTCCAGTTAAAGTCACCCTCTTTGATATTTGCGAACGAGGAATCAGCGCGGTCATAAATTACCTTCGAAGGACGCTGGCAAGCACCGGTTTCGAGAAAGTAGATACCCATTCTGCCCTTTGTTCTCTGAATATCTGAAACATCAACACCGTACTTCATAATTTCACGAAGACAAGCTGTTCCGACATCGTTATCGGGAAGTGCGGTTACGAACTTTGCGTCAAGGCCGTAATTCGCAAGCGAAACGGCAACATTAGCCTCACCGCCACCGAAGGTTGCTTCAAGCGTGGGCGACTGGAAAAGGCGGTCATAACCGGGGGATTTAAGACGAAGCATAATTTCGCCGAAAGATACGAATGTGTTTTTCATGATAATTCTCCTTTTATGAAATATTATAGCAACTTTATTATACCACACAGCACGTCCGATTGCAATACTGTTTTGGCTCAAAAATATAACTTTACTTGCGATTTTCACCCATTATTAACAGAGTGACAACACACCAAACACCATAAGCTTCTCACCTGTTGAAAACCGTTTTTCGCGCTAAAATGCAGAGTTTTCCACAGTTTTTAACGGTTTTCAACAGAGTTTTCCACATTATTTCGCCGTTTCACCTGCCGAAATATAACATTTCAATACCTCGCAGATATCGTAAAGCGGGCGCGAACCTTTCATTTTGTAGTTTACCGACGGTCTGCCCGACATACGGAATGTAAGCTGTACATTTGCATCAGCACTTGCTTTTGCCCAGCGCATCGGGTCAAGCTGTTCAGGCAGTATCGTTATTGTGTCGCCGTGATGTTCAATTTTCGGTATACGAGCTTTTTCACATAGTGCACGTGCGAGCGAAACATACATAAGCGTGTCTGCCTGACGCGGAATTTCACCGAATCTGTCCATCAGCTCGTCAGCGAGGTCGTCAAGGTCATCGGCACATTCAATATGCGCTATCTTCTTATAAATATCCATTCGCTGTGACTCGTTTTTAATATATTTTTCGGGCAAATAAGCGTCAAGCGCAATGTCAATTTTGCTTTCGAATTTCGGTTCCGGCTTTATTCCCTTTTCTTCGAGCACTGCTTCGTTTAATATCTTTACATAAAGGTCGTATCCTATAGAATCGAGCTGTCCGTGCTGCTGCGCCCCGAGCAAATCACCTGCACCGCGTATTTCAAGGTCACGAAGCGCAATCTTGAATCCCGAGCCGAACTCGGTATATTCACGCATAGCGGAAAGACGCTTTTGCGCGATTTCATTTAGCGTTTTAAACGGCGGATAGGTGAAATACGCATACGCACGTCGGCTTGAACGTCCGACTCTGCCGCGTATCTGATGGAGCTGTGAAAGTCCGAGTCGGTCTGCGTGGTCAATGATAAGGGTGTTGGCATTCGGTACATCAACACCCGACTCGATAATCGTCGTTGAAACAAGAATATCAATCTCTCCCGTAACCATACCTTTCCATATATCTGAAAGAAGCTCCTTGTCCATCTGACCGTGTGCAACAGCTATTCGTGCATCGGGAACTGAACGCTGTATTCGCAGTGCAACCGCATCAATGTCATCAACGGTATTATGAAGAAAGAAAACCTGACCTCCGCGGCGAAGCTCTTTTTTTATAGCCTCGGATATGATAAGCTCGTCATATTCCATAACAAACGTCTGAACGGGAAAACGGTCGCCCGGCGCTTCATCGAGCACCGACATATCGCGTATACCGCTCATTGCCATATTAAGCGTACGCGGAATCGGCGTCGCAGTCAGTGTCAGAACGTCAACATTGGTCGATATCT
>JAZQXA010000089.1:0-13598 GCA_045632605.1 Candidatus Flemingiibacterium sp.
CCGGAAACGGAGATTTCCAGCTTTCGACCGAATGGACAAAGTTTACAGTTAATTTCACTATTGACGGTCAGACACGAAACATTCTCGAAAGAGGTATCAGATTCCATTTCCTCAATAATCCCATTGATGTTGCCGCTCTTACTCTCAATAGAGTTGATGCAGGCAATGAAGCAGTAATTATTGATGCAAACGATAACGGCGAGTGGTATACAGACTCATGGTATATTGACACCGCAGCTATTGCAAACTGCTATTCCGAATTCCTGAGAGCAGAAGATGCGACCGGTATTAAGTCAACTGCTGATGATCTCATGGCTATGGGCGTTTACACTGTAACCGGTGACTTCCGTGCCGACAAGAATACTGTTCTTTCTGCTTATGCAAACGGAGAGGGCAATGAAGGTGTTGAGGTTACAACAGATTGGCAGAAGCTTTCGCTTACTGTACGTCTTAAGCAATCAGCATCCCGTTCGGATATCGAATTTGTTCTCGGTGACAAGTGTACACTCGATTTTGCAAATATTACATTTGCAAAGGAAATCGACTACATTGATTCCTTCGTTTCCGATAGCGGAAATCCCGTTATGGAAATTAACGCAACAGACCTCTTCGATTCTTATGTTTATGTAAGAAGAGCAGCTGATAACAATGCATCCCAATGGTATGGCTTCGGATATACAAGCGATGCTCTCACAGAGGGTATTGTATCCGGTAAGGGCGGAACATTTGAGCTTTCGTTCTATGCTCGGAACACAACCGATCTGAATGACAATATTCTCTTAACACTCGGTACAGAGTTCTCGTCTGAATTTATTCTGACACGGCCCGGCACTTCGGGAGATAGCAGCCTCGGTTACATAAATGTTCTCTCAATTGAGGGCCCGACTTCCGCAAGAAGCACGCTGGCGCTTTCGAGCGAATGGCAGAAGTTCACAATCACATTTGAGCTTGACGGCAACGTACGTGATATCGCCGGCAAGGGCATAAGATTCCATAACTTTAATAATCCCGCAGAGATAGGCGGACTCACTCTTACCAGAGTTGACACAAACACTGTTATCGTTGATGCAAACGATAACGGCGAGTGGTATACTGATAATCTTTACATTGATACAGCAAATATCAGTACTGTTTACTCGAATTACTACCGCGCAGAGGGCGTTGACGGTACAAATACCGTTGTTAAGCCTGCGAGCGATGAAGAACTTGAACCCGGAACTTATTATATAACCGGTGACTTCCGTGTCGGCGAAGACGGTGGAAATGCAGTTCTTACCGCACATCTCGGTTCGGCACAGCTTGCAACACTCGGCGGTAAAGAAGAAATCAAGCTTTCGGATACATGGACTCGTGTAACATTCGTTGCTAAATTTGTTGATGGCGAATTTACTGTCGGTGATATCTCGTTTATGCTTAATGATTCAATCAATCTCGACTTTGTAAACATTTCTTATGAGCAGATTGACCGCTATATTGGCATTGAGAGTGTTAATTCCGGAACAATTATGGCTCTTCTCATTCTCAAGAAGGCTTATGCGGAAGGTAAGGTCGTTAGGGAAGACAACAGCCCCAGAGTTGAAATTGAGCTTTCCAAGATGCCTTTTGCTGAAAAGGGCTCCAACCTCACATCCGGCGCCTTCATTAAGAAAAACTGGATCTACGGCGATCAGACTATCGACATAAAGAAGGATGAGAACGGCAACAATTACTTCTCGTTCGGCAACATTACAAACAACCGAACCGGATTTACCTACAAGCCGAATCTCGCACTCCGCTCCGGTACGTATCGCTTTACAGCAGATCTTCGCACTGAAAATCCCGACGAAACCACGGTTCTTCGTATTCTTGTAGGCGGAAAGAGCAAGACTGTTAAGATCACACATGAATGGACTACTGTTGATATCTTCATTGAGCCCGACGTCAGAACATCTCTTGAATTTACTATCAAGGGCGGTCCCGTTAACTGGTATGTTCAGGACTATGAAATGAGAAATCTCTCGTTTGTTGACGTTTCGCTTAATCCGATTGAGTTTGAATATTCACCCAACGGCGATTTTGAAAACGCAGAAATCGGTCTTGATGGCTGGACAGCACTGGAAGGTGCCGGTAAGATTGAGCTTGTGAGCGAGGATGGCAACACATTCATGCGTAACACCGAGCGTACAATCAACTATCAGGATATATTATTCAGTTCAGGTGATATCGCTGAAAAGGGTGCAACCTATATTGTATCCTTTGATATGCGTACATCTGTACCGGGCGAAACAATGATTGCACGCGGAAACTACCGTCTTGGCAATGGTGGCTATGACTATGTTGACTTTGAATGTGCCGGTGTAGGTCGCTCATGGGAAGTGACAAACGAATGGCAGCATTTTGAAGCTACCTTTGTTACCACAGTGGGCGGAACATTGTATGTCGGATTCTGCGGCGGCCCGTATGCAGAATATATTCAGTCGTTTGACATTGATAATTTCAAGATAGTCAGAAGATACGGTATGCCTAAAAACGTATATCAGGACGGCGACTTCGAAAAACCTGGAACCGCACTCAGCGGCTGGACGTCAACACCCGGAGCAGGTGACATTGAAATTGTTACTGAGGACGGAAACAGCTTCCTTCGCAACAGCGGACGTACCATCAACTATCAGGATATCAGACTGACAACTCATATTAACATGAAGGCAGGTCAGACAGTAACCATTTCGTATGATGTTCGTACCTCGGTTGAGGGTGAAACCGGTAGACTGCGTGCAAACGGACGAATTAATGACGGTCCTGACACCGATCTTAAGATTGCTTCCGGCGCAACAAACGATTACGGTAACGAATATAGCATAACAAACGAATGGCGCCATATTGAGTGCTCGTATACTGCGAGTGTGGACGGAACATTCAAGTTTGGTATCTGCGGAGCAGGATATGCTGAATATATTCAGGCATTCGATATGGATAATCTCGTTATTGAGATAGTAGAGTAAAAGTGTAGATATAAGGAGAAATCGTATGAAAAAGATAAAACTTCTTTCATTATTAATGGCAGCAGCACTGTCGGCGCAGTTTTTAACTGCTGCCGTCAGCGCAAAGTTGGTTGTTGGTGTAAGTGGTATTCCGGAAGAAAAAGAGCCTTTCGTTCAGCCGCTTTCCATTCCGGCGCAGACTTATAAGGGAAACAAGCTTGCGCGCAGCAACTTTGACAGCTATGACTGTATTGAAGAAAGCCTTTGGGCAAAGATGGCATCGACAACTCTGCTCGAGTGGTGCGGTGACGCAAACGGCGGTTATCTTCATATGGGAAATATCCCCTACAACTACTATGGCTTCAGATATGCGCCTCTCTTTGGTGTTGAAGCAGGAAAATATAAGTTCACAGGCTATTTCCGTACATACAACAGAAATGAGATAACAAGACTTCGCGTTGAGTTTGTCAGCTTTGAAGGTCATGAAATGAAAACTCTTTATGTAAACTGCGGAAACGATTGGCAGTATGTTGAAGCATATCTTGATCTTCCCAGTGACCTCAGCCACATAAACATCTGCGGTGACGGATATCCCGAGTTCTATCAGGACTACTGTATCGACGAGTTTGCTCTTCTTTCGGTTGATGAGATTCCGAGTAGCTATGTTGATTCGGAAAAGAAGACCTTCGGTGCCAATGTTGACAGAGCAGAGGCTCTCAGAATTATGCAGGAAAATGCAGGCGGCGGTATGGAAGTGTTTGACGCTGAAACCTACTACGCAAAGTATAAGACCAACGGTATCATGCTCAACAACGATGCCGACGGTACACTTCACAATGTAGGTCCCAATTCAGATGTTGTTACCGAAGAAGCGATTATTGATGCTATCATGCAGTATGAAGGAACCGGAGTTACCGACTTCATGCTTACAGTATGTAACGAAATTGCAACATACCCCTCGCTCGTTTGGACTTCTTATGTTGACAAGTATCATCAGAAAGAGGAAGCAGGTCAGGAGGTTGACTGGTCAAACGAAGATGCTCCAAAGGGCGCACATCACATTTTCGAAACCCTTAATACCGACTATATCGGACTTTGGGCAGAGCTTCTTCCCGAAATTGGCATTACTCCCTGGCTCTCTTTCCGTATGAATGATGCTCATGACCGCACCCGGGATGTTTCGTGGCTGCTTTCAGACTTCTTCCACGATAATCCCCAGCTTTACCGCGTAAAGCATCACGATAGACTTGCTTATATGGACAGACTTTACGACTACACTTATGAGGAAGTTCGCGACCATTACCTCGCTCTCATTAACGAGGCACTCAGCCGTTATGATGTTAACGGTATCGAGCTTGACTTCCAGCGCGAGATTTTCGTATGGCACATCGGCGGTGAATATAACGGACTTGACATTATGAACCAGTTCCTTCGCGATGTTGATGATGTTGTCGCTGTTTACGAAGAAAAATACGGCCACGAAATAAAGACAGCAGCGCGTGTTGCTTCTGACCCGATAACAAACTATGAGCTTGGTCTTGACGTTCCCACATGGGCAGCGGAGGGTACAATTGACCACCTTACCGTAACCGGACGTTTTGAGAGTTCAGACGCCGATATGCCGATAAGACTCTGGAAATCCATTCTTTCGCCTCACGGCGTTACTCTTGCGGCAGGTATTGATACTGCTTATTTCAGACATAATTTGGCTTCCTCCGGTGGAGGATGGACAACTGAGCTTTATGCCGGCTTCTGCGCAAACGCATATTCGCAGGGAGCAGATAAGATTTATGTCCTTAACTGGAACACTGCTATTACACACAATGTAATTCAGGAATCCGATAAAGTTACTATCGGCGCAAAGCCGATCGGTAATGCCCTGTTTGGCAATAAGTGGATAAGCTTTACTGCTTTTGCTTCATACGACAAAGTTATCGAGATGAACCGCAGATGTACTTTAACATTCCTTGACACTGTTCCTGTATGGAAGACACACACATCTGTGCTTCCGACAATGATTAAGCCGAACGAGATAAAAACACTCCGTATCCCCGTCGGCGACATCACCGTTGGATCAAGAGTAACTCTTGAAATGTCAATTCAGGACCACAAGCTTGGCGGCGTGGTTCCGAGAGTGTTTGTGAACTCCTATGAATGTGAATATATCAGCAGCGGAACATCACGTCCCGGAGGAGCAGGCCCATTCACAACTGACCCCATACTCCGCTATAATGTACCCGTTGCAGCGCAGGATGAAACCTACATGGTTGTTGAAATCCTCTATGAGGGCGCCGGCGGATATACAATGGAGCATATCGAAATTTATATTGAGCCTCTTGGCTAATTAAAGCTGCGTTCATGGGGGGCATTACGCCCCCCGGAACGGCTTGAAATGTTTTGGAGAACAGATATTATGAAAAAGGGTATCATTATCAATCAGGAGTCTGAGGGACTTCAGCATCCGATAGGACTTAACCCAACCTGGACAGAAGATGATATACGCGCTGTTGCACATCAGTTTGAGGGAACACACGTTACAGACTATTTTCTCTGCGTATGCAATACCTGCTCATCTTTCCCATCGAAAACGAGAACAAGCTATCTTGACAAATATCATCAAACTATGGAAAACGGCAAACCCGTTAACCACAAGGACTATCCGAGAGTGCTCGGTGCACATTATATTTACGATGTGCTCGGAGTTGACGAATTTACTATACAGATAGAGGAATACAGAAAAGCCGGAATTAATCCGTGGATTACGATCAGAATGAACGATTTCCATGACCACAGCATGGAAACCTCACCGAATCTCACCGATTTCTATCATGAGCATCCCGAGGTGCGCAGAGTTAAATTCCATCCGGAATTTGTGCACACGGCTGCGGACTTTGCGCGAGATTGGGGCTATGAAATTGTCCGTGAGGACATGAAAGCGTTTATTAACGAAACGCTTGAGAGATATGACCCATATGGCATTGAATTCGATTTTCAGCGTGAGCTTGACCTTTTTGCGATAGGCCGCGAGTATGAGGGCATTGAAATTTTAAATAATTTCATGCGTGAAATGGATGCCCTTATACATAAGTACGAAGAGAAATATAACCATGAAATCAAAGTCGGCGTACGTGTTGCGCCTGATATTCAGATAAATTTAGATTTCGGTATTGATGTTATGCAGTGGGTTCAGGAGGGAATAGTTGACCTCGTAACACTCGCCGCAAGATTTGAGTCAAACGATACTGATATGCCGGTAAAACTCTGGTCAACGCTGCTTAAACCGTACGGCACAATGCTGGCGGTTTGCATTGAACCCGGATTCGCACCCTTTAAAGGACACGATCATATACTGCCGAGTATAGACACATTTGCGGCTTGTGCGGCTAACGCATATTCGCAGGGAGCGGACAGAGTTTATTTCTTCAATATGTTCCGTACAAACGTAAAGGATAATCCGATTGACAGAAATGCTCCGTTTGTGACCGACGGTTCGGCATGGGTAGGATGCGATAATCTTTACTGGACTCTCATAAACAAGCTTGGCGACTATGATGAAGTTTTGAAGATGAACAGACGGCACGTTATAACATATAAAGACCGTTCACCGCTTTGGAAACGTAACACCTGCAAACCCATGGAAAACCGCGGACTTTGGCAGCTTCCGCTGACATTTGACCGTGACGGATGCTTCAAGCTCCACGTGGGAGATATTCCCGAGGGGGCAGAGGTTACAGTCAGATTTGCAGTGAGCGAGCCGGAAAAGGCGATAGCAAATCCGCCAAGAGTTTTTGTAAATTCAGAAAAATGTGAATATCTCGGACATGAGGACGATAAGCGCTGGTTTGAAAAGCCGCTTTTCAGCTATTCAGTTCCGAAAGAAGCATTTGGTCCCACACTCTGCCCGTATCTTATCGTAAATGAGGATACAACGGTTGAGTATGTTGACGTTTATATTAAGGTTTGTTAAAAATTATAATTTAGGAGGTATATTCTAATGAAAAAACGCATTATTTCAATGCTCCTTCTCGGAGCGATGCTCACCTCTCTTGCTGCCTGCGGCGGCGACGGTGACGGAGGCAAACAGGGTGGCGAGAAAAATAAGCTCAGCGAAACCGCTCCTGCCGGAATTGAGGCAAAGGACTACAAGCTTCCGTTCAACATTTATGCACCGGCAGATGACAGCATGTATTCGAGATACTATTTCACCGACGATACCGGAACGGACGTTATGAGCAAGGCTATATACGACCGCGAAATTTCTGTTGAGGATCATCTCGGAATCGATATCGGTTATATACTGACAGGAAATCTCTTTGATGTAAAAACTGTTATGCAGAACATGGTAATGACCGGCGAAGACACATATCAGCTCGTTCTTACACACTGCATAGGCGGAGTTTCTGCGATGATAACAGAAAATCTGCTCTATGACTTCAACGACTTTGAAGCTGTTGACATGACAAAAGACTGGTGGAATCAGCAGGCTTGCGAGGCACTGGAAGTAAACGGTTACCGCTTCTACGGTGTTTCCGACTATATGCTCTCTGACGTAAACTGCGTGCTCTTTAACAAATCCCTTCTTGAGGAATATAACCTCGAAGATCCGTATGAGCTTGTCCGCGAGGGCACATGGACCATCGATAAGATGATGGAAATGATGAATTTTTCCACAACAGACAACGGCGACGGAAAATGGGATGTTAACGACAGCTACGGCCTTGGATGTCCCAACGACTTCTTCCTTAACTCTTTCATTTTTGCGTGTGATGTAAACTTTGTTGAAAAGGATGACGAAGACAATCTCGTATTCGCTTTCAACAACGAGCGTTCATTCACAATGATTGAAAAAATCGACGCTCTCCTTAAGGGCGGAAACTCGTGGGTTTACGACTATACACTCGAAACTACTGATGAGGAATCGCTCAATGTTTCAAAGGGACGCACACTCTTTAACATTGAAGTTGTCGGTGAGCTTTACAGATACCGCGACAGTGAAGTTGAATACGGTATTCTTCCGTATCCGAAGCTTGCGGCAACTCAGACTTCCTATCAGACAAATGCATGGTCCGGTATGATGGCTGTTCCGAAGACCGTAAAGAACGCTGACATGGTTGGCGAAGCAATCGAGCTTCTTTCATACTTCAGCGAGGATACCACTGTTTCGGCATACTTCGACCTCGTTCTCGGTGAAAAGCTGGCAAGAGATACAGATTCCAAAGAAATGCTCGGCATTATCTTCGACGGCGTTGTATTCGACGCTGGTGTAAGCTATTTTGGTTTCACCGATGCAATGAACAAGCTGTTCTATACACCTCATAAGCTTATCATCGCCGGTGCAGGCGCAAACGGATTCTCTTCTCATCTGGCTCAGTATCAGCCGGCAGCAGTTGCAGAGATCAAAGGCTTTAACGATGCGGTAAAAGCTCTCGTCAGAGAATGATCTCACTTAATTACTTTTGTATTCATCTCTGATTTTTCAGAGTTTGAATAAATGTTTTCTCCATTTTCTATACCCAGGTGCCTTCATGTACTCTTCAGCATGAAGGCACCGCTATTTTTTTGGCTACTAAAATAAAACCAGCCGAAAATTTTCACCGTTGGTTGAATTTGTGCTTGCTGCTGCGGTTTTTATCGCCTAATCGGTGATTGAATTATTATGGCAGCTATGATATAATTAATATAAAGCAGAGAAGATGAATTTCGGGTATGCTTCCAGTTTCGAAAAGTGCAAATTAAGCGCAGTAAATGCATTTACAATAATACTTAATTAATGACATAATTATAATGAAAAAAACGGTCATATGTTTCGGGAAGATAGTGCATAACATCGTGCGAATTGTACTATCTTTTTGAAGGGATATACTATATAATAATATTGTAATAATTTATACGGTAAGCTGGTATTTTTTCTATAAATGACGGTGTTGATTTTAAGAATGAATGTGATATAATTACATCGGCAGAGTATGACTTTTTATGTAAAAATCAAGTGAATATCAGCGAAAGCTGTTATATAAATTTCAAGGAGGAAAAAACATGAAAAAAAGGCGAATTTTATCCATGATTCTTGCGGCAGTTATTGGGGGCTCATGCCTGTCGGTGATGGCTGCGGATAATACGTCCGATTGGGTTCACCGAAATGGCGGTGTCGTCACCCAGGTCAGCGAATCGGCTGATTTTGAAAATTATATAGTCGCTGACAATACAAAAGATAACAGCAGATTTCCCAATGCTGCATTCGGCTATCGCTGTGATGCGTTGACGGATTCTATTAATGACGACGGCGAATATGAGCTTTCGTTCTGGGTTCGCAATATTCCCGCAGAGGGAGGTCAGTTTGATACCGTTTCGATAACGCTCGGCTCGGAGTTTTCTTCGGAGTTTTTACTTTCGAAGCTCGGAAAGAGCGGCGAGGAAGGTTTTGGATATGTTAATGTCACTTCCATTGACGGCGAAACTACAGTGAACGACAGACTTGCCGTTTCAGACGAGTGGCAGAAATATACGATTGATTTCGAAGTCGACGGAGGAGTTCGCAATATCTCGGAGAGAGGCATTCGTTTTCACCTTGTTTCGAGCACCCTTGAGGTGGGCGGACTTAAGTTAGTCAGAACCGATACAAACACAGAAATTATTGACAACAGCGATGCTTCGCTCGGTAACTGGTATACTGACAACTTATACTGCAGCAGTGCCGATTTTGAGGTTAAGCCCTTTGTGGCAAACTATCACAGTGCAGAAGCTGTGGCAGGCAAAGATACTGTGGTAAACTCCGGTTCGGATGAAACTTTAGCTATGGGCGTTTATGAAATAAGCGGTCAGTTCCGCGCAGACGGAAATGCAAAGCTCACCGTTTCAAAGGGTGAACAGATTGCCGGTACTGCGGATATTTCCACAAACTGGACGCGCGGCAGATTTGAGCTTGATTTAAAGCAGGAAACCGCGCTGTCGGAGATTAATTTTGCTCTCGACGGCTCATACAAATTCGATTTCGCAGACATTAAATTTGAAAAAATCAGCGGTTATACAAACGATTATATTTTTACTAACGGCGACCCTGTTTCGGTTATAAACGAAAAGGCTGAATTTGTAAATTATGTAACTGCAAGCAATACCAAAGACAATGCTGCCAGCCATCCGAAAGCTGCATTCGGTTACCGCAGTGATGCGCTGACTGCGGCTATTGAAGACGGCGGCGAATATGAGCTTTCGCTCTGGATGCGTGCCGATTCAAATGCAGACGGTACATTCGATAAAGTTGTTGCAACACTCGGCAGCGAATTTTCGTCGGAATTTATACTTTCGAAGCTTGGAAAAACAGGCGACGACAGTGTTGGATTCATTAATGTTAATTCAATCAGCGGTGGGGACGTAAACGCAAATGCATTTGCTCTCTCGGTTCAGTGGCAGAAATATACCGTCAAATTTGAAGTTATCGATGGCGTGAGAAATATTTCTAATTACGGTATCCGTTTCCACTCTGTTTCGGAAGCTCTTGATGTTGGCGGACTTAAGCTTGTCAGAACTGATACAGATGAAGTCATTATTGATGACAAAAATATCGATCTCGCAAAATGGTATACAGACAATGTATACTGCAGCGGGGTGAACTTTGAAACAAAGCCGTTCATTGCGGATTACTACCGCGCAGAGGCTGCTGACGGAGCAAACACCGAGATAAGAGCAAGCTCGACACAGACACTCACGATGGGTATTTATGAAGTAAGCGGCAAGTTCCGTGCTGACACTGACGCTGTACTTACTGTGTCTCGTGAGGGCGAGGATGGCGTGAGCGCAGATATTTCTTCAAACTGGGAAAATATCAAGCTCGAATTTAAACTCAAAAAGGATGCATCTGTTCATGAAATAATTTTCGGACTTGACGGATCTTACGATTTTGATTTCACGGGCATTACATTCAAGAAAATCAGCGATTACACAAAAGTATATACATACACAGACGGTGAACCCGTTGCAAAGGTAAGCGACAAATATGAATTTGTTGACTATGTAACGGCGACCAACAGCAAGGATAATGCAAGCGGTGGTCACCAGAAGTCCTCATTCGGTTATCGCAGTGATGCACTTACTGCGGCTATTGCAGACGGCGTAGCATATGAGCTTTCGTTCTGGATGCGAGGCAAACAGAATGGCGACGGCGACTTCGATAATATCATATTGACACTCGGCACGGAATTTTCTTCGGAATTTATGCTTTCGAAGCTCGGAAAGACCGGTGATGAGTCTGTTGGATTTATTGATGTCACTTCAATCGACGGAAGCACGGCAAATACGACCGCATTTGCTCCTTCGGACGAGTGGCAGAAATACACCGTTAATTTTGAAGTCATTGGCGGAGTAAGAAATATTTCCAATTACGGTATACGTTTCCATGCTGTTTCGGAAGCGCTTGAAGTCGGAGGACTCAAGCTCGTAAGAACTGATACAAACGAAACCGTTATTGATGACGGCAATGTTGATATTACAAAGTGGTATACCGATAATGTTTATTGCAGCAAGGCAAACTTTGAGGTAAATCCTGTTATCGAGAATTATTACCGTGCAGAGGCTGTTTCCGGTGATGATACTGCAATAACCTTTGGTTCGGATGAGATTCTTCCGATGGGTATATATAAGTTCAGCGCAAGCTTCCGTGCAGAAACGGATGCGGCAGTAAATCTTACTCCGTCCGTTTACGGCAGTGCAAATGAATCCGTTCAGGTTTCGAAAAAGTGGACTGACAGCACGCTGACTGTACGTCTTAAGCAGGCAACGCCTCTTTCACATATCGAATTTTCACTTGACGGAGCATATGATCTCGAATTTACTGATATTACATATGCTAAAGAAGCGGATTACATAAACGACTGGACCACCGATGACGGTGAACCGGTTGTTGACGTTACTGAAAAAATCGAATTTCCCTCATACATCCATGCAATCGGAACCGATAACACCGCTAACGCTACCTTTGGTTTCGGTTATCGCAGTGAAACGCTGACAAATGCAATTTCGAGCGCAGAGGGAACATATGAGCTTTCTGTGTGGCTTCGAGAGGTTCCCGGAAAGGATTACGACGGGGAGCTTGACAGAGTTGTAATAACACTCGGCACACAGTTCTCATCGGAATATGCCCTTAACAAGATCGGAACCGACGAAACCGGCGCATTAACCGTAAACTCAATTGAGGGTGACACTGTATTCAATCAGTACGGAAGCCAGTTCCTCGCTCCCACAACCGAGTGGCAGAAGTATACAATTAATTTCACACTTCACGGAACTGTTAGAGATATCAGCGGAATCGGAGTCAGATTCCATAATATGAAGCTTCCGATTGATGTCGGTGCGCTCTCGCTCGTCAGACTTGATACGAATGAAGTGATCATTGAAGACAGCATAGTTGAAATCGGCAGATGGTATACCGACACACAGTATATTGACTCTGCAAACTTTGAAGTAAGGGAAGCACTTGCGCATTACTACCGTGCAGAGGGCATTTCCGGTCAGAACACAAGCATCTCACCGAATATCACAGATACTATCGAAGCAGGTCTTTACTATGTGACCGGTAAATTCCGTGTCGGACCTGACAGTGAGGATCTTGCAAACCTTTCTGCGTTTATCGGAAAAGCGCAGCTCAAAGCACTGAACGGTAAGGATGAAGTTGCAGTTTCAAACATCTGGAAAGAGATTACATTTGTTATTGATACCGCAATTGACGATGTTAGTGTTGGCGATCTTAAGCTTGTAATCGACAGTGACATTAATCTTGAGTTTGTTAATATTGAAATCGAACAGATTGAATATTATCTCGGTGCTGAAGATATTGATGTCGGAACTGTAATATCGCTTCTGATTCTTAAGCAGGCATATAAGGAAGGACGTCCTCCGATCAACGACAGGGCTGAAGTTAGAATTGAACTTCCCGTCGAAGAAATGCCGGTTACTAAAGTTGAAGGAAACGTTATTCTGAACAGTGACCTTGTTCGCAGAAAGAACTGGGTTTACGGCGATCAGACACTCAATTTTGAGTATACTGATGACGGTTCTGTATGTGTTTTTGCAAGAGATATTACCGATAACCAAAAAGGCTTTACATTTGCTCCCAATGTGGCACTCCGTTCGGGCGTTTACCGCTTCTCGGGTGAATTCCGTGCCGCAAATCCCGGTGAAACAACCGTTATCCGCGTCTATGCCGGCGGAAAGATGTTGCTCTTTACTATTACAAACGAGTGGACTCCCGTTGAAATAATGTTTGAAACGAGCGAAAATACTCCGATTGAATTTACGGTTAAGGGCGGACCCGTTGCATGGTATACTCAGGATTATGACATGAGAAATCTTTCGATTACTGACATGGCAAGTGAGCCGATTGATGTTGCTGTTACAAAGGACGGCGACTTCGAGGGTGAAAACAGTCTTAACAACTGGTCAACCAAGAGCGGTGCAGGTAATATCGAAAGAGTTACCGAGGACGGCAACTCATTTATGAGAAATACTGACCGTACTATCAATTATCAAGGTCTTTACTATACGCTTCCCGACGGTGTTATCATGGGTGTTGCATATAAGATATCGTATGATATCCGCACATCCAACTCGGGCGAAACAATGACTGCACGTGCTCACTATTACGAG
>JAZQXA010000090.1:0-15926 GCA_045632605.1 Candidatus Flemingiibacterium sp.
CGGTAGGACCGTAGTCGCAGCGGAAGCCGAGCTTACCGTAACCTGCTCTGTCGTAATGAGTTTCAGCATACTTTTCGGGGTTCTTTGCAACAACGTCGAGAGCTGCAACAGTCTCGGTTGCGCCGGTGATACCTGCAATGATATCAACCTGACCAGAAGTGAACTGGTCCATCTGAGTTTCGGTAACAACCTTTACATAGGTAATGGTTTCGATCGAAGCAGTGCCGCGAGCGTCGTCACCGGGATAGTTGGGGTTGATTGTAAGAGTTGCGGTAAGGGTGGAAGCATCATAGTTGCTTACAGTGTAGGGACCGGAGTAAGGAAGCGCAGAATCCCAAGCCATGTTAGCCTTGATGATATCAGCCTGCTTGTAAACTTCGGTACCGTCCTTGGTTTCCTTTGCGTAGTATGCATCGGAAAGACCAACGGTATTGTCGTCAGCAACAACTATATCACCTTCGCCGAGATAGAGAGCGATCGGATCGGGTCCGAAGCCTGCATATGCCATAGCATAGTAGTAGTTAGCATAGTCAGCAGCGATAGTGATGGAGAAGGTGTAGTCATCGAGAATCTTAACGCCTTCGAATGTGGTTGCAACGCCTTCTTCACCTGCGTTGGTGCCGTTGTATGCCTTGAAAGCATCGAAACCAACATAGTAAAGACCAGCGCTTGCTGTTCCGCCTGCAGCTGCAGCAACTTCTGTGCTGTTACCGAGGAGAGATACAACAAAGTTCTTAGCTGTGATAGCAGAACCGTCGCTGAACTTGAGGCCATCCTTAATCTTGATGGTGTATGTAAGAGTACCGTCTTCGTTGTATACAGCAACGGGCTCTTCAGCAAGTGCCATCATGTTCCAGATGTAAGCGCCGCTCTCGTCAGTCTGAACAGTCGAGTAACCGGATACGAGGTTCTGAACGTCAAGGTCAGATGCTCCGGGAGAAGACTTGCCCCAGCTGGAGTTACGGAATGCGCCGGAAAGGTCAGTTGCACTGCCGAGGATAACGGAGTTTGCAGCACCTTCCTTAACATTTGCAGCTACGATTGCATCTGCAGGACCCCAGTAAGGAGTGGTTGCGAAGTTTTCGATCTTAGCATTGTAAAGGTCGAAATACTGGTTGGAGTAAAGCGGAATTTCGGGAACGAGGTAGTTCCATCTCTGGATGTAGAGCTTCCACCACTGGTTGAAGATCTCTTCAGAGGATGCATAAGCGCTTCCTTCCGGAACAACGGTGTTATAAACCATTGCCATGGAAATGAAGTCCATGCCGAGTTCGTATTCCTTGCCTTCGTATGTAACATAAGCAATTCCGTCTCTTTCGGTAACCATGTCGATAGTAACATTCTTACCGATCATGTCGTAAACGGATGTGTAGTCACCGTGGTTAACTACACCGGTATAAGCGCTGAGGTTGGAAGCTTCTGCGTCGCCCTGATCGGGAGCAGTTGTTTCTGCGCCGTCAGTGGTGTCTTCACCGTTGTCAGTGTTGCCACCGCAAGCTGCGAAAGAACCGAGACCAAGAAGCATCGCCAGAATGAGAGCCAAAGTTTTGGTCGATTTCATAATAGGATTCCTCCAATTGTTTTTATTTGTACGAAAAGCCATCGGAACCGCAAATCCGTACACTTTACGCACTAAATATTATTGTAATCATTACTGCCTGTCCCTGAAAAAAGCATCAAGAAGCGTGACAGTACAATTACGCATGATTATTATATCACAAATTCGCAAGTTTTGTCAATACATTTTCAACATTTTATTTCCTTTCATTATTTATGTATACTTTATATATAAAAACAGAATACGCACACATTCGCAGAAAGAAAAACAAAAAAAATCAAGAGCCATCCGCCGTGGACAGCTCTTGAAATAATTATGTATCAAAAGTCAGTTTTTCGGATATTCGCTGCAGAGATAATAGAGTACCGGCTCGTCTTCCTCAATTGTCGGGAAACGGCCTGCAGGCTCATAAAAACGGTTATCTGCATTGTCATCGTTAACCATCGAAACCTCGCCGACGAGAACCTTTCCGCTGCCGGGTTCACCCCAGAAGGAGTGGTACTGACCGCGCTGCATGGTGATGCTTTCTCCGGGCTTAAGAAGAACGATTCCGCCTGCCTCAATCTGATATTCGTGACCGTCAACATTAACTGTAACGGGAGTATCGGCAAACTTTTCATCCTCTGTGGAATTATAGAGCTTAACCACGAGATTTCCGCCGCCGCGGTTGATAATGTCTTCCGCTTTATGCCAATGGAAATGGTAAGGTGTCACCTGATTTTCGTTTACGATAAGGAGCTTTTCAGCATATGTTTTGTTATATTTGGGGTTATGAATATTTCCGTTTCTTATAGTGAAAAGGAACAGACCAACCTTGTCGAAATCACCGCTGCCGAAATCTGTAATATCCCAGCCGAGCATATTGTCGCGGATTTCGTCATATTCCGCGCCCTTGTCTGCCCACTCTGCAGGAGTCCAGAACGCAAACGGGGGAAGCTTGAAATTCATTTTTTCGAGGAATGCAACATTTTCTCTGATAAGACTGTTTATTGTGGAACGCTTCATAATAGTCACCTCATACATTTTATATTTTCGACGGTATCGCACCATCATTCTATGATTTTATTGTATCATATTTTTGCAGAGCAGTCAATGGGATATCGTCCTTTTCATCCTCTACGCTCGGTAGAGTTTGACAGGATTTTGAAGCCCTATTCTCTACACAGTATACCGGGTTACATCTCAATCGAAGCATTAATCTCCTCGGAATATCGTACCGCTTCCATAGCATCCTTTGCATATTTGTCTGCGCCGATTTCGTCAGCATATTCACGGTTTAATACAGCACCGCCCACAATGACCTTACACCACGGAGCCTCTTTGCGGAGCAGCTTTATAGTTTCTTCCATCGCAGGAACAGTTGTCGTCATCAGTGCGCTGAGTCCGACGATTGGAGCATGAAGCCGTACCGCTTCTGCGGCAATTGTTTCGGGTGCGACATCACGTCCGAGGTCAGTAACCGCAAAGCCGTAATTTTCGAGCAGCAGCTTGACAATATTCTTTCCGATATCGTGAATGTCGCCCTTTACTGTAGCAATAATAAATGCGCATTTATCGCTTGCCTTACCGTCGCCCATGCTTGATTTGATAACTTCAAACGCCGACTTTGCCGCCTCTGCACTCATAAGAAGCTGGGGCAGATACACTGTCTTTTTTTCAAACCCCTCTCCAACAACATTAAGCGCCGGGATGATTTCTTCCTGAACAATTTTCAGCGGTTCAACGCTTTGCAGAAGCTCCGACGTAATCATTGCCGCACGCTCCTTAAGTCCCTTTGCAACGGCTCTCTGGAGCTCGCTTGCATATTCGTCAGGCGAAGCAGCGACTGTATTCTGTACAGTTGCAGTTTGAACAACCGGCGAAACTGTTTCGGCAAATGTTATATATTCAGCACAGTTTTCGTCAAGACCTGCAAGTGCGAGGTATGTGTGATAAGCCTTCATCATCTCAGTTGAATACGGATTCATTATTGCCGCCGACAAACCGTTTGAGAGTGTCATCGCGAAAAATGTACCGTTTATCATATCGCGTCCCGGCAGACCGAACGATACATTTGAAACACCGAGTGAAGTGTGACAGCCAAGTTCTTTTTTAATAAGTCCTACGGCACGCATAGTTTCTTTAGCTGCCGTATTGTCTGCACTTATCGTCAGTGCAAGCGGGTCGAAAATTATATCCTTTTTATCAATACCGTATTTCTCCGCTTCGTTGAGTATCCGTTTTGCAATTTCAAAGCGCGCCTCGGCTTTTTCGGGTATACCGTTTTCGTCAAGCGTCAGCGCAACAATAAGACCGCCGTATTTTTTCGCTATCGGAAATACTGCTTCCATACTCTCCTTTTTGCCGTTTACCGAGTTTATCATCGCCTTGCCGTTATAGCGACGAAGTGCAGTTTCCATAGCCACAGGGTCTGAGGTATCAATCTGCAGCGGCAGGTCGATTATCGCCTGAAGCTCGCAGACAGCCTCTTTTAGCATCTCAACCTCGTTAATTTCGGGAAGACCAACATTAACATCGAGGATATGCACGCCCTTTTCCTGCTGTGCAATTCCCTCTTTTAAGATGTAATCAATGTCGTGAGCTTTAAGTGCTTCTTTAAAGCGTTTCTTGCCGGTCGGATTGATTCTCTCGCCGATAAGCACCGGCTTTTCGCCGAATATTACAGCGTGATTATATGATGAAACCGAGGTGATATTTTTCTTCTCAATCGGCTTCGGAGAAATGCCTAAAGATGCCTTTACCGTTGCCGCAATATACTCCGGGGTCGTACCGCAGCAGCCGCCGGCAACACGTACGCCTTCGTTTATAAGAGCAGAAACTTCATTTGCAAATTCATCCGGTAAAATATCATAAACGGTCTTGCCGTTCACCGATTTGGGGAGTCCGGCATTAGGCTTTAACATCACTGGCAAAGAAGCATATTTGAGATATTCCCTGACAACCCCACCGAGAGCCTTCGGACCGAGCGAGCAGTTTACGCCTATCGCATCCGCGCCCATTCCTTCAAGCATGGCAACCATAGCCGCCGGTGATGCTCCGGTCATAAGTTTACCGTCCTCGCCGTAAGCGTTTGAAACAAACACCGGAAGGTCGCTGTTCTCTTTTGCCGCAAGCAGTGCCGCCTTTGTTTCGTAGCTGTCATTCATGGTTTCAATGAAGATAAGGTCAGCGCCGTATTTCACACCGAGCTTAACGGTTTCGGCGAAAACTGAAACCGCTTCCTCGAAGTCGAAATCACCGTAAGGCGCAAGCATTCGTCCGGTCGGTCCGATATCGAGCGCAACCCATTTTTCCTGTGTACCGCTGCTCGTTTCTGCCGCCGCACGGGCGTTTTCAATTGCCGCCTTGACGATGGTATCAAGCTCATCCGGTGAAAATTTAAGAATATTCGCGCCAAATGTATTGGTGTTTACAACATTGCTTCCGGCATTATAATAGTCGCGGTGGATTCCCGTGATAACGTCGGGATGTGTCAGATTCCACCGCTCCGGAAGCTCTCCGGCAGAAAGTCCCTCTGACTGCAGTAATGTTCCCATACCGCCGTCGAGGTAGATTATATGTTCTTTTATATATTCGGTAATTTTCATTTTTCCACTCCTGATTTATTTTGAACTAATCCGATTATCGCCGTAACAGATTTTGACGGCGACATTAAAAGGCTTTCATTAAGTGTAAGTCCGATTTTTCTCGGGCAGTCAAGCAACGGAAAAATCCCCCTCTGCAAAGAAAGCGGAAGATCGCCGTAGCCGGGGCTGAATCTCGGACGTGTGCTGTATCCCATTTCGTTCATTTGCTTGTTTATTTCATTATTAAAAGCATCGCAGAGTGATTCAACCCTCTCAGTTCCAAGCGACTGAAGAATAAGTCCTTTTGCCGGAGAAATCCGGTTATATCTTGCAATAAGCCGGTCAATTCCGGCTCCGACTGTAGCGGCAAAAATCACCGCCGCACTGCATCCCGAAAGATTTTTCTGTAAATCGGATGAATCTGTTTTAAAAAAGCCGAAATCAATCTCATTGCCGATTTTATTTACAGTTACAGTGCGGTAACATACCTTATAGGTAAGCAAGCTATCAGCTTCGGTGATACATTCATTGATAATCCCGTCAAGCTCCGGTGTATCACCGCTCACTCCGGCATAGCGCAAAATTTCTTTTCTGATTATCCCGGGCGGCGGATATGTTTTCACGCAGATATTATTAAAATCAAGCGGCATCTCCATATCAGCAACTCCCTCCCGAAATACTTTATTATAAGATTATATCACAACTCATCGGATAATTCAAGTAGATTATAAAAGATTTGCCAATTTTACAGAGTTACAATATTGACCACTTTTTTCACTTATGATAACATTATATACGCAAAACCTTCAACACCCGGTGTCAGCCTCCGCAGGCGGAGATGTGGGAATTTTTAATAATTATGATGTGCCCTTATTTTAAAAGATTTATGAGAAAACCGTAATAAAGCAAACCGTACACAAATAAACGATAAGGCACCTGCCATCACGGCAGGTGCCTTTGATATTTAAACGTATTAAAGCTTCACTCCAGCGAGATATTCCTCTGCAAAATGAACTGCTGTTGCTCCGTCGCCGACAGCCGTAACCACCTGACGGAGAGGCTTTGTTCTGATGTCCCCCACTGCGAAAACTCCGTCTATATTTGTTTTGGTCGTTTCGTCTGCGGCGATATATCCGTTCGCATCAAGTGTCAGTTCATCCTTAAAAATTTCAGATGCCGGTTTTCGCCCTATGCTGACAAAAAGTCCATCAAAATAAAGCTCCGTTTGAGCTTCGGTTTTAAGATTGTATATCCTTGCACCGACGATTTTATTGTCAACAATATAATCGGAAACGGTGCTGTTCCAGATAAACTCAACATTCTCTGCTTTCATTAACGGCTCATGGTAAATCTTTGTCGCTTTAAGTGTATCTCTGCGGTGGATGACATAAACCTTTTTCGCCAGATGTGAAAGGTAAAGCGCATCTGCCGCCGCACTGTTTCCGCCGCCGACAACCGCAACCGTTTTGTCCTTGTAAAATCTTCCGTCGCAATGTGCACAGTAATGAAGCCCTCTGCCAATAAGCTCTGTTTCACCGCCAATTCCGAGCTCTCTCGGACTTGCACCAGCCGCAACAACTACAGTGTAAGAGTTAAATTCTCCCGAAGAAGTTACGATTTTCTTGACTTTTCCTGTAAGTTCAGCCTTTTCAACATCGGCATATTCGGTTTTAGCACCGAACCTCTCCGCTCCTGCCTGCATTTTCATTCCGAGCGTAAAACCGTCAACTCCCTCATCGAATCCGGGATAATTGTCGATAGTTCCCGTGACTGCCATCTGTCCGCCGACGGACATTTTTTCTATTATAAGAGTATCAAGCCCGGCACGTGCCGCATACAGTGCCGCCGTATATCCCGCCGGACCTCCGCCTATTATTATCATATCGTAGATGTGTTCCACAATGATTCTCCTTTTCTTGTTTGTGATATTATTATAGCATATTCACGTTTTTTACTCTGTAACCTTGTCACAAATCGGGAGAAATTATTGACAGCGTTTGAAAAACGTGGTATAATCAGCATATGTAAAACCTTTATTATGAGGTGGAATATGGATAAATATCAGTTAACCGAGCTGTTTAAAAATACATTTCCCTTTTGGAAAAATCTGAGTGAGGATGACAGAAATAAACTCATACATTCTTCAAATCCCGTCAGCTTTAAAAAGGGCTCAACTATCCACGACGGAAACGAATGCACCGGAATAATCCTTGTAAAAACCGGTGAACTGCGCCTTTATATGCTCTCCGACGAGGGCAAGGAAATAACGCTCTACCGACTTTTTCCGGGAGATATTTGCATTCTCTCCGCTTCATGTGTATTAAATTCTATTACATTTGATGTATTCATCGATGCGGAATCTGACAGCGAATGTGTTGTTGTCGGCGGATGTGCGCTCGAGGAACTGTCGCGCCGAATTCCCGATGTGAAAATTTACACGCTCGAAACCGCACTGGGGCGTTTTTCCGACGTAATGTGGGTCATGCAGCAGATTTTGTTCATGAGCATGGACAAGCGGCTTGCAATTTTCCTGCTTGATGAAGCAGCAAAAAACGGAAACGACACCGTAAAACTGACTCACGAGCAAATCGCCAAATACATGGGATCTGCCCGTGAGGTCGTATCAAGAATGTTAAAATACTTTTCCTCCGAAGGAATTATAGAGTCATCACGAAGCGGCGGAATCAAAATCACCGACAAGCGCCGGCTTCGCGAATTAACCCTCTAACATTGCAAGGATTTTCGCCTTCGGCTGTGCCCCGACAGCCTGATTTACGATTTCACCGTTTTTCAGAACAACAAGCGTCGGAATGCTCATAACGCCAAACTCACTTGCAAGCTCTGCCTCCGAATCGACATTCACTTTGCCGACAACAATGTCGTCACGTTCCTCTGCAATTTCGTCAACAAGGGGCGAAACCATGCGGCAAGGTCCGCACCAATCTGCGTAAAAGTCAAGCAAAACAGGCTTATCGCTATTCTTAACCGAATCAAAATTATTTTTATTTACACTTAAAACTGACATTTTAATATCTCCTTTCGGGTGTTTGTTTTTACGTTTATATTCTACCACTTTTTTATGCGTTCATTCTGTGATTTAGTCACAAATAAACGCATATTTTTTTGCGGTGTTTTTTTGTAGAAAAGTATTGACTTTCATGGGTGTATATGATACAATATCCGTAAAATATTCGTAAGATTACCTAATATTACTAAGGAGAAAACAGTTATGTACAAGTATACCGTTCCGATCGGCAACCTGATGCTTTACCACGCAGACCGCAAAAAAGTTGTCGAAACCATGCGAGAAATGGGAGTCAGCCGTATAATGCTCTGCAATGCGAGCTATTATTTTGAGCCTGAAAAAAAGAATATATTTTTTGATGCACTCAAGGATAACTGCGAGTATCTGAAAGCCGAAGGCTTTGAAGTCGGATATTGGGTATGGACATTTATGGACGCACGTAAAAATTCCAAATTTGTACGTATGCGCATTCCGTCCGGTGAAGAATCAGTTCAGTCAATTTGTCCTTCCGACCCAAATTTCAGAAAATTTGCAGCAGATTACATTTGCGATGTTGCAAAATGCGGCGTTGAGCTTATCATGTACGATGACGATTTCCGTTATGGTAATCTTCAGGGTAGTGTCGGATGCGTTTGCGACAATCACCTTGCATATATGAGCGAAATTCTCGGAGAAAAAGTTACGCTCGAAACGCTTGACGGCAAGCTTTTTGCCGGCGGTGCGAACAAATACCGTTCTGCATGGATTGAATCAAAAAGACATTTTTTTGAGCTTTTCGCAAGTGATATGAGAGCGGCTCTCGATAAGGTTGCCCCTCATGTCCGGCTTGGCTTCTGCGCTTCATACTGTTCTTGGAACCAGGATGGAATCACCCCCTATGAACTTTCGAAAATTCTTGCAGGAAATACTAAGCCGTTCTTCCGTCTTTGTGGCGCACCGTTCTGGGCTTCTCTGAATATCATCTCCGACCACACTCTTCCCGATGTAATCGAATTTGCAAGGCTACAACTGAGCTTCAGAAGTGAAGAAGACCAAAACACCGAGGTATTCAGCGAAGGCGATACATGGCCGCGTCCGCGCTGGAAATGCCCTGCAAATTATCTTGAAAGCTTCGATCAGGCGCTTCGAATCAGCGGAGAACCAGACGGTATTATGAAATATACAATGGAATATATTTCCTCTGAAAATTACGAAACCGGATTCAATAAACGGCACCTTAAAAATCTTCCGCTTTACAAAAAGATGGATGAGATGTTTGCAGACAAAGAATGTATCGGTATACGAGTTTTCGAGTATCCTTGTACATATGAAAATACTGATGTTCCCGCGCATATTACAAACTCAAGAGATCTTGAGTTCACCGCATTGCCGTATGCATCACGTATGCTTGCGGCAGCAAACATCCCGATATCCTATAAAGCCACCGATACTGTTGGAATAGTCTTCGGCGAAAACGCAAAATACATTCCGCTTGAGGCAGCTAAAAACGGTCTTATTCTCGATGCAAAAGCTGCTGAAATTCTCACCGAGCGCGGAATCGACGTAGGACTTAAGAAAAAGGGTGACAGATTCAAGGTAATTATTGAGAATTTCACTGAAAACAATGAGCTTTTAAATGTCGACGGCACATTTGCGTACGAAATGACTTTAAATAACGGCGCAAAGGTTGAAAGTATGTTTATAACCTACGATTGTTCGGGGATGCGTGTATCATATCCGGCAAAAAACATGGCATATGACGACGATCTCAAAAAGATTGTCGGCTCATATACATACGAAAATGCTAACGGAGAAAAGTTTCTCGTATTCGCATTTGACGGCGGAGCTATGCCGGATGTAATTTACAAACCGTATGCGAGAATGAATCAACTCAAAAAAATCATCCCTTTCCTCGGCAAAACGTGTGGTCTCACTATTTGCACCGAGCCTTACCTCTACACAATAGTGAAACGTAATGGCACTAAAGTTGCAATCGCTCTTTGGAATTTCATTGCCGACCCGATTGACGAGCCTTACATCACCATCGAAAACAAGAATGCAAAAATCGTTTCCACCATCGGATGCGAAGCAACGCTTTGCGACGGCGTTATAAAGCTCTCGCGCATCGAGCCGTACGGCTTTGCCGCTGTGGAATACGAAACAATATAAATGAAACAATATAAATTAAGGAGAAAACTATGTACACATACACCGTACCGCTCAGTACGCCCTTGCTCGATCACTCTGACAGAGAAAATTACCTCAAGCTGCTGCGCGAAATGAAGGTTGGACGCGTAATGCTCGGAACAGGCCCTTATTTCCATGACGCTGAAAACAGAGCACGCCTCATGGATTCCATAAAGCGAAACTGCGAATATTTTAAGGCAAACGGATTTGAGGTTGGAGCATGGCTTTGGACTTTCCTTGATCCGCGCGAGGACACGGAGTTTACCCGTATTCTCCTGCCTGACGGAAGAAAATCAAAACAGTCTGTTTGCCCTTCCGATCCGAATTTCAGAAAATTCGCCGGCGATTATATAGCCGAAATTGCAAAATGCGGTGTTGACCTCATAATGTACGATGACGATTTCCGTTACGGTAATCTTGGAGATACCGTCGGATGTGTCTGCGAAAATCACCTTGCATATATGAGTGAAATTCTCGGTGAAACGGTCACGCTTGAAACTCTCGAAGGCAAGCTTTTTAACGGCGGAGCAAACAAATACCGCAGCGCTTGGATCGAATCGAAAAGACACTTTTTCGAGCTTTTTGCACGCGACATGAGAGCAGCACTTGACAAGGAAACGCCTCACGTACGTCTTGGTATCTGCGCTTCGTACTGTTCATGGAATCAGGACGGAATCACTCCATATGAGCTTACAAAAATCCTCGCCGGAAACACCCGTCCCTTCTTCCGTATGTGCAGTGCACCGTACTGGGCTTCACGAGGCTCAATTGCAAAGCACACAATGCCTGATGTAATCGAATTTGCAAGACTCCAGCTTGCATTCAGAGGCGAAGAATACAAGGATACCGAGGTATTCAGCGAGGGTGATACATATCCACGTCCGCGCTGGAGCTGTTCCTCGAATTACCTTGAAAGCTTCGACCATGCGATACGTATAAGCGGCGGCTCACAGGGTATACTCAAATATTCGATTGACTATATTTCCTCAAGCAAATATGAAACCGGTTATAATGACCGCCATATCAAAAATCTTCCCCTTTGCGAGAAGATGGACGAAATGTTTGCAGACAAGGAATGCATCGGCGTACGCGTTTTTCAGTATATGAAAAACTACGAAAACACTGATGTTCCCGAATATATCGACAAGCCCAACAAGCTCGAACACACAGACCTTCCCTTTGCATCACGTATGCTTTCGGCGGCAAATATTCCGGTGGCTTACGGCGAGGGTGACACTGTTGGAATGGTCTTTGGCGAAAACGCAAAGTATATTCCGCTTGAAGCACTCAAAAACGGACTTATTCTCGATGCAAGAGCAGCTGAAATTCTCACCGCACGCGGTGTAGATGTGGGACTTGTAAAAAAAGGCGACAGAGTAAAAGTAGCTCTCGAAAACTTCTCTGTCGAGGATGAAAGAATAGCAATCGGCGGCTCATTTGCATATGAGCTTACTGTAAATGCCAATGCAAAAATCGACAGCACATTTACGGTTCCGAGCCCCCATGCATCAACGCTCGGCGCACCGACACTCTATACACCCTTTACAGAATATGAAAGCGGCTCGAGAACAATCATCGCTTCATATACATATGAAAACGCAAACGGCGAAAAATTCTTTGTATTTGCATTCGACGGCGGACTCATGCCCGAGGTGCTTTACAGAATATATCCAAGAGCCGATCAGCTCAAGAGAATCATTCCCACTCTTGGCAAATCGTACGGCTTCAGCATTTGCACTTCCCCGTTCCTTTACACGATTGCAAAGCGCGACGGCAACAAAACCGCAGTTGCCCTTTGGAATTTCATTGCTGACCCGGTTGATGAACCGTTCATCACGCTTGAAAACGGTAATGCAAAAATCGTTTCCACCATCGGATGCGAAGCAAAACTCTGCAACGGCGTTATAAAGCTTTCCCGCCTTGAGCCTTACGGCTTCGCCGCTGTGGAATATGAAACAAATTAAGGCATATAAACCCAAAGCTCTCCTCGTTTTTGAGGAGAGCTTTTTCGTTTCTTTTTCCTAATTTTACACCGAATTGCTTATTGCAAATTACTTGATATTTCTCTTGAAAACAGGATTTACTCTTGCGCCTTCGGGAAGAATTCCGTCAACGCTGTCGTTGTCAATTGCCTTTCTGATTTCTGCAAATGCGCAGTCAACGGCGGCAAGATACTTCTTAACGTCATCCTCGGTATGCGAGAACGAAATGTTTGTAATTGCCTGGCAGAGAATACCGTTTTCAAGCATATTTTTTGCGAAGATAGAGTGAATGTCGAGATAGTTGAGCGAACCAACGTCATCAAATGCAACACCGCAGTGTGTAGCGAGACCGCTTACTGAAACAGCCGCACCGACACCGTACTTTTCAACGCGCTCCTTGAGTCCGTCGAGCAGCATTGAACCGAGCTTCCAAGCGTGACCCATTACGTCCTTTTCCTGCATTTCCTTAATGGTTGCAAGTGCGCCCGCCATGGAGATAGCATCGCCGCCAAAGGTCATGGAAATGAATACACCCTGCTCAATGAGGCTAATAATTTCTCTCTTGCCCGCAACAAAAGACAATGACATACCGTTTGCACAGCCCTTACCGTAAGATGCCATATCAGGAGTTACGCCGTAATATTCGCTTGCGCCGCCGATTGCATATCTGAATCCACTAACAACCTCGTCGAAGATTGCAACAGCGCCGTGCTTGTGTGCAGTGTCGATTACAGCCTGAAGATATTCCTTGGTGGTACCGTTGGACTGAATCGGCTCCATGATAACAGCCGCATACTCTCCGGGGTGAGCCGCAAGAAGATTTTCGAGCGAATCGAGATCGTTATATTTAAAGGTCTTTGTAAGTTCACACACTGCCTTCGGTACACCCTTGTTGTTTGCAGAAGCGCCGATGGACCAATCGTGCATACCGTGATAGCCGCACATTGCAACGCGCTCACGTCCGGTGTAAGCTCTTGCAAGTCTGATTGCAGCCGTGGTGGCATCGCTGCCGTTTTTAACAAACTTAACCATCTCGGCGCAAGGGATAACTTCAACAAGCTTTTCTGCAAGCTCACACTCAACCGGAGCCTGAGTCGAGAAAATAATACCTTTGTTGAGCTGTTCGATAACAGCATTATTTACTGCGGGATAATTGTAGCCCAGAGTTATCGGACCAAGGCAGCAGATAAAGTCTATGAATTCATTTCCGTCGACATCATAAACCTTTGAACCTTCAGCATGGTCAATAAACATTGGTGCAGCACCGGGCATGAAATATCGATAGCTCTTACTAAATGTCTGCGCAGCAAGAGGTGCTACCTTTATTTCTCTTTCAACAAGTGCATTGCTTTTTTCAAAAGATCTCATAACATATTCTCCTTATTGGTTTTTATTTTATTATATAAAAAATCCATTAATATTTCAACGAGCTTTTTCTTCGTTTTTTCAGCAAAAAATGATTGATTTTTTGGATTTATATTGATTTTTCACATTGTTTTTGCTATAATGGAAGAAAAGGAGCGTGATATGCGTGGAAAAGCTTAAGACGGCACTCGGCGATGCGTTATTTGTCGTTGATATTGACTTTCAAAAATTCCTCCCGGCAAAACACTGGCAAGATACAACCCACTTTCACGTGGACAGTGAGGTTCATATAATACTTAACGGCAACGCACTGATTGAGATTGACGGAAAAGATGTACATATAAATGAGGGAGATATTTGTCTGCTTGCTCCGAGATCAAGTCATTATCCAAAAAATTACAGCGATACACTTGAAAAAACAAATTTCTCGTTCAGTCTGACACAGAATTATAATTACAGCAGAAACACAAAGAACTTTTCCGAATATGTATATTACGGTAATATTTTCAAATCGGTCAGCGAATATTTTATAATAAACGATGCAGAACTCTTAAATATAGTCAAAGCACTTTTGAAAGAAGAATTCACAAGCGAAAACGAGCATATTTACAAAGCGTTGCTGTCTGTTTTTTTCATAACGCTTGCAAAACGAATTAAAGAACATCACCTTCCATATAAAGAGCAGGTAATCCGCGGTGTGTCGGAAAGTGAAAACAGCTTCAGGCAACGAAAAACTGTGGAGGAATTTTTTCAAAAAAGATATAATGAGGAAATAAGCATCGAGGACTTGGCAAAAGAGCTGTGTCTGTCAGTTCCACAGACTCACAGAACTGTCAAAAGGGTTTTTGACGAGGGGTTTAAAAAGACACTCATGAAACAGCGTATTGAGCACGCCTGTATGCTTATAAAACAAGGGAATTTAACACTCATCGAAATTGCGTACCACTGCGGATATACTTCGTATAACGGATTTTTGTCCGCCTTCAAAAACTATATCGGAAAAACTCCGAAAGAATATGAAAAATCCGTGCGGTGATTTATTATTAAGCTAAGCAATCAATAAAAGATGCCCGAAATCACAAGATTTCGGGCTATTATTTTATAAAAACCCCCGAATGAGCCGAAGCGCTCATTCGGGGTAACAAATATCTAAAAGTTTTTAATTAACTGTCAGCTCACACGGGAGCTTTTACATGAACCTCGAAATAATCGATCGTTGTTCTGTAGCCCTTTGCAACAAGATTCTCGTTTCCGATAACGAATGCAACCGCACTTGATCTGTGCGCCGCAGCAGGTGCATCATAGCAGAGTACGGTTTCGCGTGCAAAACGGTCATCCTGCTCTGCTCCGACGTAAGTACACTTCTCGCCGTTTAAATAAACAGTAACCGGATTTTCCAGAACTTCTTCAGTACTGCGTCCAAATCCCATACGAATCTGAACCTTTGCTCCTTCCGGAATCTCTCCGAGAGTTATTTTGAAGAAACGCTCCTCATCAAACGTCGTCGGAAGCTGTTCGTAACCGCGGTTGCGCTGCCACCAGGGAAGCCTGTCGTTTATTGAGATTATATGTCGACGATCGAGCTTCAGCACCTTTTCAAGCGAGCCGAATGTACTGTAAAAACCGCTAAAATCGCCAAATTCCTCTGTGTCTGTGCGAATCTTTGCGTTAAGGTCGGTGTGCGGCGAATCAAACTGTTGGAAGAAATTGTACATATAAATCTTATCAGCGCCCTGCGAATAAGCAGATGCGGCACACGCTGCCATGGTGCTGATGCTCGGGAGAATAGGGTCTGTTCCCCATCGCGGACGTATATACATTTCAATTCCGGCCGCAAGCTCAACGCCAAACGGTGAAAGAAGCGATTTCCAAAGCTTTATCGGCATATCGTTGCAGTTTGAATCAAATCGTCCTGAAACCGATACAAGATCAAGCCATCCCTCGGACGCCCAGTGTACAACATCAAGTCCAAAATCGTGGTTCTGTTCAACACACGGTGCAACACGAACAGCAAGCTTTATTTTATGTCCGTATTTTTCTCCGTACTTTTCGCAAAGTGCGTGAACCTTTCCGACAAACTCGTTCATTATCTCGATGCCGTCAAGCTCTTCGCCGTCTTTGAATACAAGTAATTCACGTGTATAGTCAAGCTCCACGCCGTAAGGATCGTAACGCTCAAGCGCTTCCTCGATGAAAGCAAGCATCATTTCGCGTACAAACGGCTTTGCATAGTCATTGTTCTTATCCCACTGATACTGATATTT
>JAZQXA010000091.1:0-25227 GCA_045632605.1 Candidatus Flemingiibacterium sp.
TGTCCAGAGTCAGGGTTGCCTCCGCGAAACCCACGGCAGTACGTTTCTGGGTACCGCCGAAAATAACGTCTTCCATCTTTGTTCCGCGAATCTGACGCGACGAAACCTCGCCGAGAACCCAGCGCATCGCATCGGATATATTCGATTTACCACTTCCGTTCGGGCCGACAACGACCGTTGCTCCGCAGTCAAAATTCAGCACGGTGCGGTCGGGAAAGGACTTGAATCCGAACAGCTCAAGTGATTTTAAGTACATATTTGATTTTCTCCTTTCCCATGAAATTTAGTGTATCTTAATTCGGCAAAGAAACTTCTGCCGTATATTTTTTCATTCCCTGTCGCGCTATGACTTTAACATCACGAACGCCGTATTCACGCTTTAAGCGTTCCTTGTTCGCACGCTTCTGTCCCGAAGCCTTCGAAACCTCGCCGCACGGAACACAAACTATAATGTCACGTCCCGTCAGTTTTTCCGAAAGCTGATTTTCTCTGATGTAATCGCAAATTTTTTTATAATAAAGCTGGGAGTAAACAAGCTCACCAAACGCACTGTGATATGCTCCGCCGACAATTGCTCCTTCGACAAAAAGGTTGTCCGCCGCACAAAGTCCAAGGCGAATTACGGGAAGTTCATTCTCGATGAAAACTTCAAGCACCGCCGCAGAACGCTCCACGGCATCCGTCATGGTAAGCGGCTCATATTCGCCGCATCTCATCATGTCACAAAGCTCCGTTTCGCAGAAAACGACCGTCGGATAAATTCTCGCCGCATCGCATCCCATTGAAACGATTTCTCTTGCGGTGTAGAGTTCATCTTCGAATGACGATTCGGGAAGTCCAATCATCATCTGACCGACAAGATTGAATCCATGCTCTTTTATCATCTCACAAGCGCGTCTTGCCGAATCGGCAGTGTGTCCGCGCTTTGAAGCGGCTAAAACCCTTTCGCTCATGCTCTGAAGTCCAAGCTCAATATCAGTCACACCGTGAGCGGCTAAAATATCAAGTATTTCTCCGTCAATATAGTCAGGACGTGTCGAAAGGCGTATCGACTGCGCCTTGCCCATATCGATATATCGCTTTGCAATTCCCAGCAGATAAAGCATATCCTCACGGTCAATCCCTGTGAAGCTACCGCCGAAAAAGGCAATTTCAACCTCGGATGTATCGTAGTCAATAGTTTCCGTCGCCCTTAAAAGCTCGTCTTCGACCGAATGTATATCAAATTGTGTTTTTCCCGATATACGCCGCTGATTGCAGAAAACGCAGGCGTTCGGACATCCCATGTGGGGAATGAATATCGGAATATTTACATGTCTCATTTGTCGCCGAAAAGGATAAGTGCTTCCTTTGCCGCCATCTGTTCGGCTTCGCGCTTGCTTTTCCCCTTGCCGTGACCGATGACGTTGCTGTTGAGTCTGGCTTCAACTTCAAAAATTTTTGCATGGTCGGGGCCGGACTCGCCAACTAAAACATATTCTAAAATTTCCCCTCTCTCCTGCTGAACAATCTGCTGGAGGAGAGTCTTGTGGTCTTTGTTTTTGCCGTTTTCCATAAACTGCTTTATCTCTGGTATAACAAGCGGCATGAGAAATTTTTCAACAGCCTCTCGTGAACCCGAATCGAGATAAATGGATGCCAGCAAAGCCTCAAAAGCGTCCGCAAGTATCGAAATACGCTCTCTGCCGTGACTCATTTCCTCGCCGTGTCCGAGACGCATAAATTTTCCAAGTCCGATATCAAGCGCGAGCTTGCCGAGTGTTTTTTCACAGACGGCACTGGCACGTATACGGGTGAGGTCCCCCTCCGGCGTGTCGGGATAAGTCTTAAAAAGATAGTCGCTGACAATTATCGAAAGCACCGAGTCGCCGAGAAATTCGAGTCGCTCGTTATATTCGACGGTTTCGCCCTTCGGCTTGCATTCATTCGCATATGACGAATGAGTCAGCGCGTTGATAAGCAGATTTATGTCATTGTAGCAATATCCGATTTTCTCTTCGAATACCTTAGGTGAAAGCGGTAAGCTTTCCATCACTCATCCACACCCTTTTCATTTTTATCTTCATCCGCACCGGTGAAATTTCGTATATATTCAATAGCACGTGCGCCCATGGCCTCGCCGCGAGCTTTCTTCCCGCCCTTAACCTTATGAGTCAACGGTGCGACAAGTCCGAAATTTGCATTCATCGGCTGGAAGTTCACAACTCCCTCATCACTTATATATGCAGCAAGCGAACCGATAACGCTCTCACGTGCAAAATTTACAGCTTCCATTCCGAGTGCCTGCCTTGCCGCATTAAGTCCTGCAACAAGTCCGCTTGATGCCGATTCAACGTATCCCTCAACGCCGGTCATCTGACCTGCGAAATAAAGTCCGGGACGGCTTCGCATCATATAGGTCGAGTCAAGCAGCCTCGGCGAGTTCATGAATGTGTTTCTGTGCATCACGCCATAGCGGAGAAATTCCGCATTTTCAAGCCCGGGAATCATCCCGAATACTCTCTGCTGTTCAGGGAATTTAAGATGTGTCTGGAAGCCGACAATGTTGTACATAGTCTTTTCGGCATTTTCCTGACGAAGCTGTACGATGGCATATGCTTCCTTGCCCGTTTGGGGAACAGTAATTCCAACCGGCTTCATCGGTCCGAAAAGGAGCGTATCATGCCCTCTTCTCGCCATGACCTCAACCGGCATACATCCCTCGAAAACGGTAAGCTGTTCCGATTTGTCGAAATCCTTAAGCTCCGCTTCATCGGCTGTGATAAGCGCATTGTAAAAACGCTCATATTCCTCTTTGGTAAAGGGACAGTTAATATACGATGCCTCTCCCTTACCGTAACGGGAAGCGTAAAATGCCTTCGACATATCAATCGAATCAAACGACACAATCGGTGCCGCGGCATCGAAAAAGTGGAGATAATCGCCGCCGATAAGCTTGCCAACCGACTCAGACATAGCCTCGCTTGTAAGAGGCCCCGTTGCAATAACGGTAATGCCTTCGGGAATCTCGGTAACTTCACCCGTGACAACCTCAACAAGCGGATGATTTTTTAATTTTTCGGTTATAAACGATGAGAACAGCTCACGGTCAACTGCAAGCGCACTGCCTGCCGGTACTTCGGAGGCATACGCCGCCTCAATTATAAGCGAGCCGAGCAGCCGCATTTCCTCTTTAAGCACACCGACCGCATTTGAGAGCATATTCGAGCGAAGCGAATTTGAGCAGACAAGCTCGGCAAATCCCTCGCTGTGATGTGCCGGAGAATATTTCTGCGGCTTCATCTCATAAAGTCTGACACGGACACCGAGCTTTAAGGCCTGCCATGCGGCTTCGCAGCCGGCAAGTCCTGCACCGACTACATTAATTACCGGAGAATCATTCTTCATCATCTTTTTCTATTTCCCTTTTGTAGGAGCAGCCGTCATGCTTGCAGATAAGAAGTGCCTTGCCTTTCTTTCTGTAAAGCATATCACCGCAGACGGGACATTTTTCCGAGGTCGGCATATCCCACGAGGAGAAGCTGCATTCGGGATATTTTTCACAGCTATAGAAAACTGTACGGCTCTTGCCCTTTTTAATAACAACCTTTGAGCCGCAAAGAGGACAGTCAACGCCGAGGTCCTTTGTTATCTGACGTGTGGTCTTACATTCGGGATAACGTGAGCAGGCATAAAAGCTGCCGTATCTTCCGGTACGCATTACCATAGGACTGCCGCACTTGTCGCAGAGCATATCGGTAACCTTTTCAACCTTTTCCTCTGCCGGCTTTTCATTTGTTGTAAGCGGCTTTGTGTTCTTGCAGGTGGGATAGTTGGGACAAGCGGCAAACTTTCCGAATCTGCCGTTCTTAACAACCATCTTTGCGCCGCATTTGTCGCAGATAATATCGGTTTCCTCAACCGGGAGCTGATATTTTGTCCTGTCAACTGTATTTTCCGCCGCCTCAAGCGTCTTTGCGAAATCGTCGTAGAAGCCGTGGAGAACACCGCTTACTGTGTCAACACCGTTAGCAATTTCGTCGAGGTCGGTTTCCATGTTAGCCGTGAACTCATAGTCAACAATTTTCGGGAAGCTGTCAACCATCAGCTTTGTTGTAATTTCGCCAAGCTCGGTGGGTTTGAGCGATTTGCCCTCACGAACAACATATCCGCGTGCAATGATAGTGGTGATAATCGTTGCAAACGTGCTGGGACGTCCAATGCCGCGCTCCTCAAGGAATTTTACGAGAGCCGCTTCGGTGTAACGCGGAGGCGCCTCTGTAAAATGCTGCTGAGGATTGGTTTCATCGTGTTTAAGAATATCTCCCTGCTCAATTTTCGGGAGTCTTGCGCTCTTTTCGGGAGTATCGGTATCAGCAGCATTTGTTGCGGTGCTGTCCTCGCTCTCCTCATAAAGAGTCATGTATCCCTGGAATTTCACCGTATATCCGCTTGAACGGAAAATATATCCGCCGGCTTCAATGTCGGCAGTTACAGTGTCAAGCTCGGCAGAAGCCATCTGGCTCGCCATAAATCTGTCCCAGATAAGCTTATAAAGACGGTACTGGTCAGTCGTGAGCATTTTCTTAATTTTGTCCGGCTCAAAAGTAAGGTTCGAGGGACGGATAGCTTCGTGAGCATCCTGCGCACCTGCCTTGGTCTTGTAAATTCTGCGCTGGGGCGGATAGAAGCTCTCGCCGTATTTTTCGACGATATAAACTTTCGCCGCATCTGCCGCTTCGTCGGCAATACGGAGAGAGTCGGTACGCATATATGTGATAAGACCCTGGGTACCGCCGCTTGCCGCACCGAGGTTAATACCCTCATAAAGCTCCTGGGCCACTCTCATTATTCGCTGTGACTGGAAGCCGAGTCTGCGAGAAGCCTCCTGCTGGAGAGTTGAGGTTGTAAAGGGCGGTGCAGGATTCTTAACACGAATCGCCTTTTTTACTGATTTTACATTAAACGGCTTTCCGTCAACTGCATTAACAACAGCCATTGTTTCGGCTTCGTTATGAAGCTCAATCTTACCCTTTTCGTCACCGTAGAATTTCGCCTTTACCTTGCCGCGGCTCTTGTTTTCAAGCCAAGCGTCAACAGTCCAATATTCCTCGGGAACAAATGCGCGAATCTCCTCCTCGCGCTCAACAAGTATACGTGTCGCAACCGACTGAACACGTCCTGCGGAAAGACCGCTCTTTATGGTTTTCCAAAGGAACGGACTTAACTTATAACCCACAATACGGTCAAGTATTCTTCTTGCCTGCTGCGAATTAACAAGTCCCATGTCAATCTCACGGGGAGTTTTCATTCCGGCCTTAACCGCTTTTTTTGTAATTTCGTTAAATGTTACGCGCTTAATTTTATTTGCCGGCAGACCGAGCGCCTCGGAAAGATGCCATGCAATAGCCTCACCCTCACGGTCAGGGTCCGTTGCGAGGAAAACTTTATCTGCGTTCTTCGCGTCCTTTTTCAGGCTCTTAATAAGATCGCCCTTACCGCGGATATTGATATACTTTGCCTTGAAATCGTCGTCAACGTCGATGCCGAGAGTACTTTTCGGCAGGTCGCGTATGTGACCTGTACAACCTACCACCTTATATCCCGAGCCGAGATAGCCTTTAACTGTTCCCGCCTTTGTCGGCGACTCCATAATAACAAGATTTGCCATGTGAAGAATGTTCTCCTTTTTGCTTTGTTGGTTAAATTAATTTTCTGTAAAGACCGCCGGGAAGTGATTCCACTGCGGAAAAAAGTTCAAGCATCGTGAGGGATGCAAGAATCATGTTTGTCGAAAGTCCGGTCGAAACGAGCCCGTCTATTGTAACGGCCCCCCCGTCCGGGATTGCATTGTAAACAAGCTTCTGATTGTCATCGAGCATCAGAAACAGCTGCTCCTTCTTTCCGATATCGGGTTCGGTGCGCATTTCAACGCCGCTCTGTTTTACCGCTTCATGCTTTGTCGGCTTTTCCGGCGTACGAGCCTTTGCAGGCTTGTTGAGGGCTGGCGTCTTTTTAATTTGCGCTGCGGCAACCTTAACCGTTTCCCTTGCACCGGATGCTATAGGTTTGTTTTCGCGGCTTACCGGCACAGTATGATTATATTCGTACCGCAGATATTTTTCGCTTGTGATAATACGGTCGAGCTGTTTTAAATCAAAATCCTCTGCAAAATCCTCAATGATGTCCTCGCACCGCTCAACGAGCTTCGCACCGTCGCGAATCAACCGATTCGGTCCAACACTTCCGGGTGAGCCGACATTACCGGGAACAGCGTAAACACGTTTTCCCTGATCGGCGGCATATCTCGTTGTAATAAGCGCACCGCTTTTAAGTCCGCATTCAACAACGACCACCGCATCGGAAAGACCGCTGATTATACGGTTTCTGAGAGGAAAATTACGGCTGTAAGGCGGAGTGTTCGGTTCATATTCACTGATGACCATGCCTTTTGCGGCAATTTTGTCGAGCAGCTCGGCATTCTTTGCCGGATAAGCGACATTAACGCCCGAGCCAAGCACTGCAACCGTCGGTTCGTCCATAAAAACTGCAGTATTGTTTGCAACCGAATCAATGCCGTAAGCAGCACCGCTGATAATTACCGAGCCGTATGAAATAAGCTGTCTTGACAGCGAGAATGTCATATGCTTTCCGTAGTTTGACATATTCCTCGTTCCGATCATGCTTACAGCAAATCGGTCATCGAAATTATCAATAACACCGCGGATATACAGCACAACAGGTTTATTGTGCAAAGACTGCAGTTTTTTCGGATAATTGGGCGAAGCGCAGGAAACCACACGAATCCCCTTAAGAAAACAAAATTCAAGTATACGTTCCGCTTCGGAAAGGTCATGCTCAGCAAGTCTGGAAACAAAAGCCGGTGTGCAGTCTTTACACGCCGAGAGCTGTTCGGCAGTGGCTTCATAAATCTCTCGGGCGCCGCCCGGAAAATGCTGAAGCAATTTAATGGCATCAGCTCTGCCGGGACCGTTTTTCTGGGCAAGCCACACCCAGTAAATTATATCTTTCATAGTCAAGTATTCCTTTCACAGCGCGCATTAATGTGGGATATTAAGAAAAATTTCTCCACAGCGCAAAGGTGAAAATTCTTACCAAGATAATATACCTCTTAATAGTATAACTCTAACCGCGCAAAATTTCAAGTGTTTTTTACACATTTTTGAAAATTTTCTTTTAATAATGAAGAAATTATTTTTTTATACCATAAAGATGTGAAATTTCACTGACAGAGCTTACGGCAAATTCAAGATTCAGCAGTAAAAAATAAAGCTGTATCTGCAAAATGCAAATACAGCTTCTATTTTCGTATTATTTAACACGTAGAGCCTGAACCGTTCTGCCGTCCGGCGTTACGTACGCAGTGTAATTGGTGTTATAGGTGACAAACCCCGGCTTTGAACCGTTCGGCTTACGGATATTACGTATCAGCGTATAGTCAACCGCAACATTTGCGCTCTCTGCCGCTTTTGAATAATGAGCCGCTATCATCGCCGCTTCGGTAAAATCAATTTCCGGCGGTTCTTCACCGTCGGTGAACATTACACAGTGCGAGCCGGGCTGATTTTTCACATGGAACCAATAGTCATGTTTCGAGGCAAGCCGTGTCGTCAGATAGTCGTTCTGGTGATTGTTCTTGCCGCAGAGAATACGGTATCCGCTGCTCGATTTAAACTCCATGAGCTTCGGTGCGGACATCTTTTTCGGTGAGTAATTTTTCATTCTCGAAGCATATCCCGAACCGTGAAGCTCCTCTCGTATTTCGAGAATATCGCTCTCACTTTCAGCACGTGTGAGCGAATCGAAAACCGTGTAAATATAGTCAAGCTCTGCTTCGGCAAGCTTTATCTGCTTGGCAAGCTCAACCTCGGCTGTTTTCGATTTCGTATATTTTTTATAATACTTCTGCGCATTCTGCTGTGGAGTCAAACGCTTATCAAGCGGTATCTCGACTGTCGGGCATTCGTCCTCGTAATAATTTTCGAGCATCGCCGATTCCATACCTCTTGACAGACGGTAAATATTGCCCGTTATAAGGTCGCCCCAAAGCTTGTAGCGCTCCTTATCCGCGCATGACAAAAGGTCTTGCTTTTGCAGTGAGAGCTTCTTTAAAAGCCTCGATTCGGCATTCGTGAGAAGCCTGAAAATATCGGCAGTACGCTGACGTATACGCTCCGCCTTGTCGCGAAGCGAAAAATATTCGTCGAGCAATTCTCCGAATGAATCAAGGCGTTTTACGGTGAAATCCGAACCGTATTCAAGCGGCTCGAAGAAAAGATATTCAATAGGTTTACCTGCGGAATCGGACACCAGCCACGGCTCACATTTCCCCTCACTCAGGCAGCTGACAACAAACGAAAAACTCTGCCATAGCTTTTCGCAGTCGCAGTCGTATATCGGAACATCAATTTTTCCTGCGGCACGACAAACAATTTCTCTTGCGGTCACTGCCGCAAAGCCGTAAAAATTCGACAGAATAAACTTGTCCGCCGGCTGATTTTCCGCACCGTCAAACGCCGCACGGAACGCCGCTTCGGTAACGGTGAGCGGTGACATTTTCTTCTGCTCCGGCGGCAATTCGTAAGGGAAGCCCGGAAGAATCTGCCGTACATTGCTGGTTGCGAGGTCAATGATTTTAAGAGCGCTTATAACCTTTTTTTCGCTGTTTAAAAGTATAATATTGCTGTATTTTCCCATCGTTTCGGTGATGAGATATTTCTTTGTTTCAAAGCCCATTTCGTCGTAGCAGTCAAAGCCGAATTCCACTGCACGCTCAAAGCCGAGCTGTATAACCGATGACACTCTTGCACCGGTCAGATGCTTGCGCAGAAGCATACAAAACATGGGCGGTGTCATGGGATTTTCCTTAACCGCCGACGTAATATTAAAATGCGGATTGTTCGTTCCCGACGACAGCGAAAGACGCAAATTTTCACGTCCGAGATGAAGCAGTAACACCAGCTCGTCCTTTTCCGGCTGAGTCACCTTTTCAACTCTCGCGCCCTTTATGTGAGTGTCAAGCTCGCAAACTATTGCTCCAACCATTCCGGCGTCAAATGCCATAATTAATTCTCCTTTATTCCTTAAAGCCAACTATATAAAATTTTCTTGAAACAAGCTCGCCGCCAAGACTTTTGATAAGTCCGACCGAGGCATCATTTCCTGCGGCACACTCATATATCGCCGTGTGTCCCAGCCGTGAAAGCTCATTTACAAGCGCCGTTACACAAGCCTTGCCATAGCTGCGCCGCCTGTGGTTTTCAGCCGTATCAACACCGATTTCCACCTCATGCTCGGTGTCGTCAGTAATCGGCACGCCCGTATTCGCAAGTGCGACAATATCGTTTCCGATAACCGCGGCATATATAATATACCCGGCTTCGGTAAGTCCGTCAATATCCGTGTCGGTTAGGTCATTGTATCCCTCGTTCCCGGCAATACGGCGAACAAAATCCGGCACTTCGCCACCCACACATGAAAGCCTATGATTAAGATAAATTTCCTCCGAGTCCGGACTTAAACCAAACTCATGCTGTTCGAGAAAATCATCGAAGCAATCGCACACCCAACAAACAGCATCATCAGAAAACAGCGTTTGTGCATCCTTGCCGAATCTCTTTAGAAATTCATCCAAGATCGGCTTTGCAGACGGATAATATTCGATTACCGCTTCATTTCCCCAAAGCGTAATTTCAAGCGGCACTGCAACCTCGCCCTCATAAAGCCACGCTTCATCGCGAGGCATAAGATTCAATTCAAGCACAGAGTTCATACGCCCTCCTGACTGACAGATAATATAATAATTTTACACCATGCCGAAAAATTTGTCAAGTGAAAAAGCAAATACATAAAGAGCCTCTAATATAAAATTCAAGGCTCTTTGGGGATTACAATTTTTTCTGATATATAATATAAGCTATCCAATAAACCGCAATAAGCGTATACAAAGAATAGGCTATCCACTTTGCCGCCTCATGCATATCGAGCAGCAACAGAACAATTACCGCCACGCCGGAAATCAAAATATACGTCACAAAGGCGACACTTCTGGCTTTATAGCAAATCCAAACATTTCGCTCATCCGTTTCGGCAATTTCCTGCTTTCGTATACGCTCTTCGCTTTTGGTGATACGGAAATAATTTCTCATCCGCACAATTCCAACTACCGCGAGTATAAGGCCCAGCGACGAGATGAATTCGTTCTCCAACTTAAATGCAAAAGTGCCGCCAATAATCATAATGCCGAGTATTATATAAGAAACGGCAATGTAAAGCCTTGTTTTCAGCTTCTTTTTAAAATCCATAGTTATTCCTCCTCAAAAATAAAAATATTTTCAATACTCATACCGAAATACCTCGAAATCTTATAAGCAAGCACAAGGGACGCATTGTATTTTCCGTTTTCAAGCGATATTATCGTCTGACGGGTTACGCCGAGTGCACCGGCCAAGTCGTCCTGCGTTACTTTTCTTTCCTTGCGCAACTCTTTAATTTTATTATTCAAAAAATCACCTCCGCAAATAGTAAAGCACACTTTACATTCATATTATATCACACGCCCCTCGAAATGTCAAGTGTATTTTACATTTTTCTTATTGTTTTTATTTTTCGGTTGGAATTAAACAAAAAAACACCTGCCGTCGTAAAACAGCAGGTATTTTTTAACTTAGTCAACATTGATGACTTGTTCACCCTTGTAGGTTCCGCAAGCTCTGCAAACTCTGTGTGCGAGGTTATATTCACCGCACTTGGGGCACTTAACCATACCCGGCATTTCGAGCTTCCATACGTTGGATCTTCTCTTATCGCGTCTCGCACTGGAGACTTTCTTCTTCGGTACTGCCATTTCACGACACCTCCTTAACTGTATAACACTTTATATTATACATCAATTATTTTTATTTTTCAAGTAGTTTTTGCAAAATTGCGAGTCTTGGATCAATTTCTTTTGTAACACAGCCGCATTCGCCGCTGTTGAGATCCTTTCCGCACTTCGGACAAAGCCCCTTACAGTCGTCATCACAAAGCTCCTTCATCGGGAACTCCATGAGAAGCTGTTCTGCCGCAACAGGGTCGAGATCGAGCATACCGTCGACTATCTGAATATAATCGTCAGCCTCATCCTCGCTCGTGTTGACAAGCTCACCGCGGTTTACCACCGTACGTTCGAACGTCACCTCAAAGCTGCGTTCGAGCGGCTTTAAGCAGCGCGCACATTCCGCACTGTAATTAACGCTCACCGTGGCAGTAAGTCCGACATAACCGCCCATATTGACGATTTCACCGCTAATATGTGCCGGCTTCGTAAAAACTACACCGTCGATATCCGTGTCGAATCCGAAATCTCTTTCTGCAAGAGAAAAGTCATAATCAATGGTGAGTTTTGACGTTTCTCCCGAGAGAACCGTACGCATATCAATAGCCATGATTATACCTCCGTTTCAAGCTAACACAAAGTACCAACTAACTTATTATATATTATTTTATCCGTTTTGTCAATAGTTATATAAAAATAATCTTAATTTGTTCAAAATGACGTGTCGAAAAAGCAAATTCTTATTTATCTTTTAATTTATCTTTAGTCCACTTGTTAACCACCGACCAGCAGAATCTGAACGAACGCATATCAAGATATTCGTGAAGCTCCGGTTCGGTACGTGAAATATAGTCAGCAAGCACCTTCCACTCACGTTTCATCGCATTCTCGTCGCCGCCAAGTCCGGCAAGAAGCATATCGGCATACATGATGCAGATATCCGCATGATAATCAAGCAGCTTCCAATCGATGGAAATATCCTTCTTTGCTTTGATATGATCAGCGTTAAATTCGATCACAGTACGCTTTGCCTCGCGTACACTCGCCGCCATTTCCTCATTTGTCAGCGAAGACTCATTTCTCATAAATTTGGGGCAGAAGAGCTTCGAAAGGGTAGAAAGATATGCTTCGACAACCTCTGCATCCTCGCCGAATGCCGCAGTGAAATATTCTTTGGCAATATCTTCAAACTTCGAATTTTTGTTCCAGAGAGCCTTGGCCATTGAATAAAGCGGTAATCCCGTCGGGAAAGTGACTCTCTGAAGCTGACAGCTCACCATACCGTTCATCTCGATCTTGTCAAGATTAGCCATATCGGTGTGAACGGTTCTCGCACATTCGTAATATCCGGGGTCGTTGTAGTGGTCCCACATGAGGTGGTAATCGAAGAGGAACTCGTCGGAGCTGAAGTGTCCCGTCTGCCACGATTTTAGGTAAGCAACATTCTCTTCGAGCGAAGTGGGCAATTCAACCTTATTAAGTACATACGGAGCAAGCTCAATATCTTTGTCAAGGTCAAGCTCATTGTAAGTTGTGGAATAAGTACGGGTAATAGGCGCGAACATGAGTACGAGGCGATCCGGATTTTTAATCTTCGTCTTTATGGGTGCCCAGAACATATCAAGATAAATTATGCAAACAATCTTTGTGTCAAGACCTGCCGCAGTAAGCTTTTCGTCAAGCTCATTAATCATCATCGCATAGAAATCGGCGGGGCGTGTATCACGGCATCCCGGGCATTCGCAGTTGTTACAGCTTGCGTCACTCAGCCAGAAATGCAGATAGTTCACCTTTGGATGCTTCTTACAGTAATCAATGATAGTGTCAGTCACACCGTTTCTGACATGATCCTTTGAATAGCAAAGATTGGTCATAATTGGGAATCTGTACCAAAAGTCGCGAACTCCGTTAACCTCGGCAAGGCAATTACGAACCTCGTCCCGAACCGGTTCTTTATAGCTGTGCCAGCCTGTTGCATGAATACCGAGCGACTCGTTTGCCCAGCCGTGACCCACCGCATGATAATTAAGTCCGCGAAGAATTATTTCCTCTTCAAGACTTGGCCATATATGCGCTATTTCAGGTGTATCAATAGACTTGCGGGGGAAATAAGGATTCTCAATCTGATAGAAATTCCTGAAAAATGCAGAAGGAATCTGGAACTGCATAAAGTATCCGTTCATTCCAACCTTGGGAAGCCAATCGATCATATTGTAAATATGCTCAAAAGCATTTCCGCCCTCAATACAAATGCCGCGATGACGATACGACGGCTTTTCGTCAACAAAAACTGTAAGCATATCTGCCGAAATCGCCTTTTCGGGAATCTTTTCGCCGGCCTTACCGGGGCGCAGGAATCTGCATCCGAGCTCATACATAAAGCGGTAAACGCCCATGAGAACCGAACGCTCATTTGCTCCGGTGATAATTCCGTCACCGTTTTTGACATCAATATAAATGGCATCGTCAAGCTTGTTTTCCTCGCATGAACCGTCTAAACCCACCCAGATAATGTCCGTGAGCGACGTGTCGCACTTGTCGTAAACTCTTATATCAATCAGCTTGGACGAATCCATTTGACGAAGAAGTCGTCTTAACTCGGTTGCGGCAAATTTCACGGTTTCACTTTTTCCGATACGAGCAACTGTCAGATTCATAATTGTTCTCCTTGAAAGTTTATTTGGAAATAATAATTTCCCTCTTTGCAGACAGTATAACACACATTAAAGAGAGTGTCAAGGTGAGTTAATCAGAAAATTTTTCTGTCTTTACATAGAATGCCGCTAATAACAAAAGCCCGTAAGGCATTATACCTTACGGGTGATTTCAAACTAATTATTTAACATTAATTCTGCCTTTAGTCCACTTGTTAACCACCGGCCAGCAGAATCTGAACGAACGCATATCAAGATATTCATGAAGCACCGGTTCGGTACGTGAAATATACTCAGCAAGCACATTCCATTCGCGGTTCATGGCTTCATCGTCGCCGCCAAGTCCGGCAAGAAGCATATCGGCATACATAACACAAATTTCAGCATGATAGTCAAGGAGCTTCCAATCGATGGAAATGTCCTTCTTTGCTTTGATATGATCAGCGTTAAATTCGATTACCGTACGCTTTGCCTCACGCACAGTCGCTGCCATTTCCTCATTTGTCATCGAGGATTCACATCTCATAAACTCAATACCGAAGAGCTTCGACAGAGTGGCCATATATGTTTCAACAGTCTTTGCATCCTCGCCGAATGCCGCAGTGAAATATTCCTCGGCAACATCCTCAAACTTGGAGTTTCTGTTCCAAAGTCCCTTTGCCATCGAATACATCGGAAGTCCCGTCGGGAAAGATGCACGCTGAATCTGACAGCTCACCATACCGTTGATTCCGATATTCTTAAGACCTGTCATATCCTTGTGAATGCCGCGGGAAATCTCATAATATCCCGGGTCATTATAGTGGTCAAACATGAGATAGTAGTCAAAGAGGAAGCTATCCTTACCGAGCTGTTCATTCTGCCATCTGTTAAGGTATGCAACATTCTGTGCAACCGAAGCAGGTGCCTTTTCCTTGTTGCGGATATAAGGATCAAGCTCAACCGGCGTTGTTGTGTCAACATCGGCATAAGAAGCGCTGTAAGTACGTGTAATGGGCGCAAACATGAGGATAAAGCGATCGGGATTCTTTACCTTGCTCTTTTCCGGTGCCCAGAGGAGAGCCTTGTAAATAAGGCAGACAATCTTCGTGTCAAGACCTGCTGCAGTAAGCTTTTCGTCAAGCTCATTGAGCATCATAACATAATAGTCGGACGGAAGTGTATCGCGGCAGTTTTCGCATTCACAGTGGTTGTGATTACCGTCGCTGAGCCAGAAATGGAGATAATTAACCTCAGGATGTGTCTTACAGTAGTTAAATATGGTATCTGTAACTCTGCTTCTTATGTCAGCTCTTGAATAGCAAAGCTCGGTCATAATCGGGAAATCTTCATTGATTGCGCGAACGCCGTTAAGCTCTGCAAAGCATTCCTTAATTTCAGGTGCAATCGGCGCACGGTGTCTGTTCCAGCCGGTTGCATGAAGACCGAGCGATTCGTTTGCCCAGCCGTGTCCGACAGCATGATAGTTGAGTCCGCGAAGGATTATCTCATCATCGAGGGTTTTCCAGATGTGTTCAACTTCCTCGTTGGTAATATTGAAACGGGGGAAATACGGATTCTCTTGCTCATGGAAGCCTCTGAAAAATGCCGCCGGAATCTGGAACTGCATATAATAGCCGTTCATTCCAACCTTGGGAATCCAATCGATCATATTGTAAACATGGTCGTAAGCAGCGCCCCCCTCAATGCAGACAGAACGGTGACGGTAAGAAGCCTTTTCGTCAACAAAAGCATTGATTTCTTCGTTTTCGAGCGTCTTTTCGGGAATTTTTTCGCCGCCCTTGCCGGGACGCAGGAAGCGGCATCCGAGCTCATACATAAAGCGGTAAACGCCCATAAGCACCGAGCGCTCATTAGCACCGGTGATGATACCGTTACCGTCTTTTATGTCAATATATATAGCGTCATCGAGCTTATTTGCCTCGCATGAGCCGTCAAGACCAACCCAGATGATGCTCTCAAGAGATGTATCTCTTTCATCATATTCTCTGATTTCGATAATCTTGGAGCTATCCATTGCACGAAGCAGACGTCTTAATTCGGTCGCAGCGTATTTCACCGTTGTATTGTCACCGATGCGTGCTATTCTCATGTTCATAATTCTTTCTCCTCACAGTTAATCAAGATTGAACGAGCTTTTGCTCACAACAAGTATATCATACCATTTCGCCCAGTGTCAAGAGATTTTTTCAAATAACTAAAAAATGTTGCATACTCTCCAAATCTGCCTATTATTTTGCTATATTACCCCCGGCGTCAGAATATATTTTGCCGATATAAAAACCGCTAAAAACACAAAACCCGCAAGGCATTACACCTTACGGGAATTTATGCTTCAGTCAACATTAATAACCTGTTCACCCTTGTATGTTCCGCATGAAGCGCAAACTCTGTGTGAGAGATTGTATTCTCCGCACTTGGGGCACTTCACCATGCCCGGCATTTCGAGCTTCCATACATTAGATCTTCTCTTATCGCGTCTTGCGCTGGAAACCTTTTTCTTCGGTACTGCCATTTCACAACACCTCCTTGTTAAGCCAAAATAACTTTATTTACATTGATCTGCGTCCCTCAAGCGCACGCATGAGGGTCACTTCATCGGCATATTCAAGCTCGCCGCCGACCGGAATTCCGTAAGCGAGTCGGGAAACCTTTATCCCAAGCGGCTTGATAAGTTTAGTTAAATACATCGCTGTGGCTTCGCCCTCAACCGTCGGATTCGTTGCAATGATGATCTCCTTAACCTCGTCAGTAAGGCGCATCATCAGCTCACGTATACGCAACTTATCGGGGCCGATTCCCTCCATAGGAGAAATCGCGCCGTGAAGCACATGATAAACTCCGCCGAATTCCTTAACCTTTTCGAGCGACATTACCGCCTTTGCATCTTCAACAACGCATATGACCGAACGGTCACGCTCGTCATCCGCGCAAACGGGACAAAGCTCACCGTCAGAAAAATTCTGACATACCGAGCAGGTGCGTATGTTTTCCTTTGCGCCGCGTATTGCCTCTGCAAAAGCCTCCGCATCCTCACGTGAAAACTCAAGGACTGAAAAAGCAAGCCGTACAGCTGTCTTTTTTCCGATTCCGGGGAGCTTTCTGAACTGCTCGATAAGCTTTTCAAGCGGAAGGATATATTCCGACATCCGATTTAAAACAGACCGGGTATATTCATGCCCATACCCATGTCGCCGGTTATCTTCTGCATCTCGGCAGAGCTATCCGCCTCAACCTTTTTGATTGCTTCGTTAACAGCCGCAACGAGCAGATCGGAAAGGGTTTCAATGTCGTCGGGATCAACTATCTCCGGCTTCATGTCGATTGAAAGAATCTCTTTCTTGCCGTTAATCTTAACCGCAATAACTCCGCCGCCGACAGATACATCGTATTCACGGCTCTCAAGCTCCTCCTGCATTGCAGCCATATCCTCCTGCATCTTCTGAGCCTGTCTTATCATTGCGTTCATATTCTGCGGACCGCCGCCCATTCCTTTAGGTAAACGTGCTTTCATTTTGATAATATCCTTTCAATGTGATTATTTTACTTCATCGGCAGCGCGAGCAAGCTCGTCAAATGCCGTATTTGTGTCTTCTTTTTTCTCAGGGACAAATTCAAGCTTTACCGAATTTGCGGAAAGCCTTCCGTCCTCGAATGTATTCAGTATCTCAAGCATACCGGCAAACCATTTTGTAATTATTTGCAGGGTCATATCGTTGCTTGTACGAATGTGTATGAAATCATCCGTATTTACCGTAAAGCCCTTCGATGACTCACGAAGCAGTGTTCCGAGCATAATATCTCGCTCGCAGCACTTTTCAACAAAATCTGCCCAATAAGGAAGCTGACGGTATTCTTTCTTAATCGGTACAGCTTCACTCTCGGCGTTTTTTTTCGGTACACTTTCCGCCCTTGAACCATCCTTGTCGCTTTTTGCCGTTTCCCACGCAACGTCAGCCTGCACCGCAGCCGGCTTTGAAGCGACCTGATATGTTCCCGATTTGAGTTTATCCTCAAGCGCAGTAATTCGCGAAGCAATTGCCTCATTTGTCGCTGAGAAGCGCTCGTCGCACATACGAACAAGCGTCATTTCCGCAATAAGTCGCTTTGAGCTTGCCGAAATACGCATTGACGCAAGTGCTTCATCAAGCAGTTTATTGTGATAAATGAGCGTTTCGACGGCAAACCGTCCGGAAATCTCCATAAGTTCAGCATACTGCCGCTCGGAAAGGTCAAGATATTCTCTCGAATTTTTCGTGGTTTTAACAACCAACATATCGCGGTAAAACGCAATGAGGTCCTGCCAAAAAACCGCAAGGTCCTTACTCGACATGAACATCTTTCCGACTTCAGCGAAAACCGTGTCGTAATCCTTGTCGCATACAGCATAAAGAAGCTTTATTATAACATCCCGTCCGCCCGTACCGGCAATTTCTTCAACCACATCGGTCGTAACGGGCCTGTCGTCACCCGAGCAAAGCTCAAGCAGTGATATCGCATCACGCATACCGCCCTGGGCAAGATGAGCAAGCATAAATGCCGCTTCGTGGTCAAGGGTGATTCCCTCTTCTTTGGCGATATATTCGAGCCTGTCTGCAATGACCTCTGTCGCAATTCTGCGGAAGTCGAAGCGCTGACAGCGTGAAAGTATCGTCGCCGGAATCTTCTGAAGCTCTGTCGTTGCAAGGATAAACATAACGTGAGCCGGCGGTTCCTCAAGCGTTTTGAGAAGTGCATTGAACGCACTCTGCGACAGCATATGAACCTCGTCTATAATATAGACTTTTTTTGTAAGCTCGGCAGGAAGATATTCCACCTCGTCGCGTATCTGACGGATATCGTCAACGCCGTTATTTGATGCGGCGTCCATTTCGATTATATCAATACAGCTGCTTTTTGCGGCGGCAAGGCAGGCTTCGCATTTACCGCAGGGATTACCTCTGTCCGGTGATTTACAGTTTACTGCCTTTGCTAAAATCTTCGCGCAGGTGGTTTTTCCGGTACCTCTTGAACCGGTAAAAAGATAGGCGTGTGAGGTTTTGCCGTTTTCGACACCGTATCGAAGTATCGCTGTTATATGGTCCTGACCGCACACATCGGAAAATGTCTGCGGACGCCATTTTCTGTAAAGCGCCTGATGCAAAATCTCCACTCCTCTCTCAAAAAAATCGGACAAGCCGTAAAATAAGGCCATACACCAAAAACTCGAACTGCCCCTATGTGCGTGAACGGCGGAATATGCTCGGGACAGGTGACCTTGCGGCACATCGAAGTAACCGCTTAATGCTGCTTGGTTCCCCACCTGACATGATTCACAGCCTTCGATTGCGCAAGACCCGTCCGTCAACACATAAGCCCCGACGTGCAGACCACACAAAGTCAGCCCTTATTAAAGGAAGTCCACCCCTGCTGCAGCGGATTGCAGGTACAAGGCACCGCTAATTCCCCGGCTGGTATGGCCTTATTTTACAGCTTGTCGCTGTCACCATTATATTATAACAGATTTTTTTCAATAATGCAAGAGGGTTTTGCAAATTTACACCTTTGTTATAATTTTGAATAAACAAGCCCGATTTTCGACGGCAGCTACGTTTGCGGTGATATTTTTACATCCCACGCTTGATTTATTAATAATATGCGTTTATAATTTAAGTATGAAACTATTTTTTACGCAGGTGATTTTTCAAAATGATTTCAACCGAAACAACCAACATAACCGAATTTTCGGCGGACGGCTTATCTGCGCTTCGAATTGACGGACTCACAAATTTTAAAATAGCGCAAATTTTCGACTGCGGACAGTGTTTCCGATTCGACCCTGTGCCGTCAGACCGCCATGCCGTCGAATTTTCCGGCGTTGCGTACGGCAGATACATACGTCTTGGGCAGGATACATCCGATTCCCTCACTCTCTACAACACCACCGCCGATGAATATGAAAAAATATGGAAGCATTATCTCGCGCTCGACACAGATTACATCGCAGTACGCCGTGATATTGCATCCCACTTTTCGTCTGCATCCTGCGGACATGACCGCATTATGCCGCTCGCAATGGAATATGGCGATGGCATACGCATACTGCGTCAAGAGCCATGGGAAGCGGTATGCTCGTTCATCGTTTCGCAGAACAACAACATTCCGAGAATTAAAAAGATAATCGCCGCAATGAGTCGCGAATGGGGTGAGCCGATATACTGCAAAAACGAGGTTCACTATTCATTTCCAAGCGCAGAGGCTCTTGTAAAAGCCGGTGAAAAAGCTATATTCGACATCAAAACCGGATTTCGCGCAAAATATATATACGATGCAGCCTGCAAGGCGGCAAACGGTGAGCTTGATTTTAACCTTGTCAGCTCGGCATCACCCGACGAAGCGGCTGACCTGCTTTGCAAAATCAAAGGTGTCGGACCAAAGGTGGCGGCGTGTGCGCTGCTGTTCGGTTTCAATAAAACCGAGGCTTTCCCGATTGACGTTTGGATAAAGCGTGTACTTGCAAAATACTATCCCGACGGACTTGATATTTCCGCACTCGGAAAATATGCCGGCATCGCACAGCAGTATCTGTTCTATTACGAAAGATATCACGGGTGAAATTACATACAAGGAGTACAACATGGAAAAAATTTATACAATACCGGTCAACGAAGCGTTTGAAGCATCCCGATATGACAAAGCGTGCGGATGCGCATTTTGTTCACTCTATAACAAGCTTGAAGAAAACGAGCTTGAGCTGATACTCGGTGCATCAATGATGGAACCGGACACACGAATTAAAACCAACGAGCAAGGCTTTTGCAAAACTCATTACGATATGATGTTCACTCGCAAGAACCGGCTTGGTATGGCACTCATGCTCGAAAGCCACTTAAACGAGCTTCGTGAAAAAACAAGCGGAAAAGGGCTTGCCGCACTTAAAGGTGTCGGAGTTGAACCGATGAAGCATCTTTCCGAGCTTGAGGAAACCTGCTATGTTTGCTCGCGAATTGAGTTTTCATTTACGAAAATGATGGAAACTGCCGTTCTTCTCTGGGACCAGGACTCCGACTTCCGTGAAAAGCTTCGTTCACAGCCATATATCTGTCTGCCGCATTACCGGATGTTTGTCGAGCACGCAAGACGCGGACTTTCGAAAAAACGCTTCCCGGATTTTTATAAGGATGTTTCAACCGTCGTAAATACATATTTTGACAAACTGCGCGAGGACGTGAGCTGGTTCTGCAAAAAGTTCGATTACCGTTACGATGCCGAACCGTGGGGCAATGCAAAGGATGCCGTCGAGCGTGCAATAAAATTCACCTCGGGCGATATGCACCGAGGCGATAAATAAATATAAGCAGAGCTGTACGGCTCTGCTTTTTACATTATATGTATATAAGCAGGTTTGCTCTGCTTCTCGCAGTATTTGACAATTGATTTTGTACCTTTTGATTTTCCGTCCCAAAAGACTACCACAATATCAGCGTAATCAACAATTTCCTTATTGCGAACCACTGCAGCAGCTCGCCCGTACACATTGTATTCGGGAAGAAACTCTGTCAGCTTTATCCCGTTCGAAAGTGCATATTCGCGAGCGCAGGTGTCAACGCCTTTCGCTCCCCCCGAAACAATTTCGTCGGTTTCCGGCGGCAGATACGGTGCAAGGTCATCAACGGTAATTGTTCGAGATCCTACTACTGCTACTTTCATTTTTAAAAATTCTCCTTTACATATTGCATCTATTTTAGATAATATTCAGATACTTTTAATATCTACTAAAACATTATAACACATCTATAATGCTAAAATAAATGCACATTATGTTAACAATGAGGTGATTTTAGTGTCAATTAAAAGTATATCATTCCGTCTTGACGAAGAAATGCTCCATAAGCTTCACTACATCGCTGATTATGAGGGACGCAGTGCAAACGGACAGATTACCGTTATGGTGCGCAGTCTTATTGAACGCTTCGAGCAAAAGCACGGTGAAATTCCGATTGGCAAAAACGAAAAGAAGTAAGTTTATGCGAGGGCGGACAGCAATGCTGTCCGCTTTTCGATATTCAAGAAAAGGCCATACCCTTTCAGGTATAGCCATTATATGCAATTAGCTTTTAGCGAGATAACGCTTCAAAGCTTCGCGCATTTCTTGTGCTTTTTCCTCGGGAGCGGTGGGGTTACAGTGCGCCCAAACGCCGGTTTCGCTGGATGCCTGGAACTGCTGTTTGTCAGCAGCACGAAGCGGCGGATACATTTCGATGTGGAAGTGATAGAAGTTTTCGAGAGCGCTGTATTTTTCGTCATCGTTGTTGACGGGAGCATTGTGCATACACATCATATAGGGGAAATTGAAATCGAAAAGGTTATCGTACATTCCGGTGATGTCACGCAGAATCTTTCCGAGATTTTCTTTTTCGCTCTCGTTAAAGTCTGCAATCGTCGCCTTGTGCGCTTTTGAAACAATATACACTCCATACGCATAATCTGCAAAGAAGGGTATGTATGCAACAAAATCGTCATTTTCGTGAATGATACGGAGTCCTGCACCGTATTCTTCCTTGTTCATACGGCAGAAAATACACTCTCCGTTTTCTTCGTAATGCTCCTTTGCCGCATCAAGCTCAAGCTCAATCTTTTTTGGAATAACCGAGTAACCGTACATCTGACCGTGCGGATGCGGCATAGTAACTCCGACAACATCTCCGCGGTTTTCGAAGATGAATACATATTTGATCTTCTTATCCTCGCTCATCGCCTTAAAACGCGCGCACCAGAGATCAACAAGCTTCTTCATGTGCTCGTCGGATAACTCCTTGAGCGTTCCGTGATGGTCGGGAGAAAAGAGGATTACCTCGCATTTTCCGTGTGAGGGCTTAACCTTGTAAAAATCGGTTGCAACATCGTCCGGTTCTGGCGGATTCTGTGTCAGCGCCGGAAAATCGTTGTCATATGCAAAAACATCATAATCATCCGGCACCTTTCCCGAGCCGGGACAGAACGGACACCAATCTTTTGGCATCTGCGGACGGTTCTGTCGGTTTGACGCAATCATAACCCAGTCTTTAATCATAGGATTCCATCTTAATTCAGCCATTTTCTAATAATCACTCCCACATTTCGGGAGTTCCCTTTCCCGTCTTAAACGACGAATAATGCAATGTTTAGGTTTTTAACCATTTTAAATGCGAAGTTTAACAATTAAACCACTATTTATAATTATATCACAGCCTTGATTCACTTTCAAGCCATATTTCCAAAAAATGAATGTGCAATTTGCACAAAAATCACATCCAACCCTTGATTTCTACGGAAAAATAGGGTATAATAGGAGAAGCGTTTCTGCATGGAAGCAGTCACTGTCAAGTAAAAGTCTTTTCCCCAAGATACGACAACAAGGTTACATCTCCACCGGAATGATAAAATAAGGAGATCACTATGTCACAAAAACAGGTGGACACCAAGCCATTGCACAAGCTGGCCGCCATGATAAAAAGCGCCGTTGGAATAATTGTTCCAGCCGTCGCCTGCATCGGTGTCGGTATGTATATTTCAAATGCTTCTTCCGGAGAGGTCGCCATCAGCGCGAGCATCGACGGAACCCCATGCGGCTATGTCAGCGCATATTCCGATATGCACAGCGCCGCATTACAGCTTGAATCCACAATTATTAATGCAACTGCCGGAAAGTATGTTCCCGATTTCGACATCACATTCGAGCTCGTACATACGGACAATCCCAAATATCTGACCGAAGACGAATGTTATTCGCTCCTATTTGAGCGCATTTCAAACGATTTTAACGAGGGCTATATGCTTTACGTTGACGGAAAACAGATAGCGGCACACGAAAACGGCGACGAGCTTAATGCTCTTATCGAAAATATTGAGTTTGAGCTTCACGCAAAAAAACCGGTTTTTTATAGCGCCGTAAAGCTTCAGAACGAAGTTCGCATTGAAAAGCAGCTTTGTCTTTCTTCGATGTTCATGTCTATCGAGGAAATCAACACACTGATAAATCCAATTTCCGGTGAAACAGAAAACACTTCGCCCTCAAATGCAGTAATATCCTCGGATATCACCGAAAGGATTGGAGCCATTGAAGCGGCAGCACCAGACATAATCAGCACAAATGAAGCTGCCTATTCCCTTTCACGTTCGGCTGAAACCGTAAATATCAGTACTATTCTCGAGTATAATTACATAAACACCGTAACGCTCACTGAATACATCCCGTTCGACATCGAGTATGTTGATGACCCTTACATATATAAGGGCACCGAGAAGCTCGTTAAGGAGGGCGTAAACGGCGAGAGAACTGTAACTTATGAGATTCTTTACGATGAAAACGGTACTATTATTGAACGAATTCCCGTTTCGGAGAGCTTATCCAAACAGCCGGTAAGCAGAATTGTCGGCGTCGGAACAAAAAAGATTCCTGCCGCAATCCCAACCGGTAAATTCATTTGGCCGTGTGAAACCACTCTCGGCATTTCATCGGGTTACGGCTGGCGTACCATTTATAATTACACCGAATTCCATCTCGGAATCGATATCCCCAATGTCACCGGAACACCGGTAGTGGCATCCGATGGCGGAGTGGTCGTATTTGCAGAAAATACCCCCTCGTACGGAAATAATATCAGAATTGCACACGTCAACGGATATTCCACAGTTTATGCTCACCTCGACGAAATCCTCGTAAAGGTAGGCGACAAGGTTTATCCCGGACAGCAGATAGGAAAGGTCGGCAGCACCGGCGTTTCATACGGAAGCCATCTCCATTTCGAGGTTCGCATCAATGAGCAGACCATCGACCCGATGGATGTTCTTCCCAAATAAAAATAAAAAGGAGCTTCGGCAGAAGCTCCTTTTGTGTTTGCCGGCTCTATGTATATATTCTTATTTATCCTCTGTTATTGATACAGAACCTTAATATTTGTTTGCCATAATTATAAACGAGCATATCCGAATCCTCTGATAAAGCTTTGTCTGCCAACTTTATTTTATCAGATTTATTTCAGATATGCTCTCTTTTTTGTTATCTTTTTGAAACTATCGTTGAGTCAGCTCAACTTTTTGCATACAGTCATTTTAATAATCAATACCACGTATTTCGAGCTGTGACCACAAATCAAGTTCACGCGAATAAGGACCGTCACTCATGTATATACCGCGCGCTCTGAAGTCGGCTATTGCCTTTTGAATATACTCATACTCTGCGAGCAAACGCTCGTCGCTCATATCTGCAGGCGGTGTCAGACTTCCGTACCAATCGGGATGCAGTCTGTAATCTTCAGGAATCGGCGGATCGAGCTTCATGGAGCCCTGAACAACAGTTTTGCGGAGAGTTGCGATAAGTTCGCTGTTGTCTGTCGGAGCAACGTAGTAACGGTAAAGAAATGTTACTATTTGCGCGCGTGTGCAGACAGCATCAGGCGTAAAACCGGTTCCGCCGGTGCCGGCGGTAATACCGTTTTCAACAGCCCAGGAAACAGCATTTTCAAGAACCGAACCGCGATCAATATCAGAAAAAGGAACCGGCTCACCTATCTTAGCTCCGGCAAGACGCCAGAAATATTCTACCGTAGATGCACGGGTGCAAGGAGTGTTCGGTCTGAACAGCTCGTCATAAGCAACGTGAACGCCTGCTTCTCTTGCCCAAAGAGCGGCCTTATAGAAGTAGTCACTCTCCTTTACATCGGTATAAAAGTTTGCGTATTTCGGTTCGGGAGAGCCTGCGGCACGCCACATAAAGGTAAGTATCTGTGCACGTGT
>JAZQXA010000092.1:0-26098 GCA_045632605.1 Candidatus Flemingiibacterium sp.
TAGCTTAAGCTAGTAAGGTCACTTGTAGACTACAAGTTTGATAGGTCGAAGGTGTAAGCACAGTAATGTGTTCAGCTGATCGATACTAATAGACCGAGGGCTTGAACTTCAAGTTTGTTCTATTACAACTTGAGTTTCGTATTGGTTCGTATTACTCTACCCCCTTATTCGGTTCTCAATGAACATTTCAGCCGCTACTTTTAGTAGCGGTTTTTCTTTTTAATTTCATCTTCATATGAAATATTATAAAGATTAATTTTTTGTTGTTCATATAAATTTCGGATTTTTATGTTATAATATAAAAAATTCAACGTGAGATGATAGTAGAAATGAAGAAAAAATATCTTAAAAGAATATTTGTTGCTCTTATTTTGCTTTTTGCTATTGGTATTACAGCTGTGTTTATTCTTAACGCTTATGTGAAAGCTGTCGGAAAAGCACGAATACTTGCTCCTGATGAAGCTGCAAAACTATCCGGTGTTGATTGTATTCTTGTACTTGGCTGTAAAGTTTGGGAAGACGGAGCTCCCAGTGATATGCTAAAAGATCGCCTTGCTCGAGGTATTGAATTATATAATCTTGGAGTTGCACCCAAATTGCTCATGAGTGGCGATCATGGACGTAAAGGCTATGATGAAGTTGGCACAATGAAGCATTTTGCAATTGACGCAGGGATTTTCTCTGAAGATATATTCATGGACCATGCCGGTTTTTCCACATATGAGAGTGTATACCGTGCTAAAGAAATTTTTGAGGCAGACAAAATTGTTATCGTAACCCAGGAATATCATATGTACCGCGCCCTTTATATTGCAGAAAAACTTGGAGTTGAGGCATATGGAGTAGCATCGGATTACCATACATATGTTGGTCAGACAACACGCGAATGCCGAGAGATACTTGCGCGGTGCAAAGATTTTATAACGACGATAATTAAGCATAAGCCAACATATTTGGGTGATGTGATTCCTATCGGCGGAAATGGTGATGCGACAAATGATTGACTGAATAGCACGCATACTCGCATTTTTCCTATTGACTCTACTGCACATTTTTGCTATAATATATATGCTGATTTTTAACTTTATTTTTTTAGGAGTAATTATTATGAACAGAATTGAACATAACGAAAATAACTGGATATTCCCATTTGTTGAATATTCTCCCGCAAAAATGACCGAAAAATTGCCGTTGATAATTCAACTTCACGGTGCAGGTGAACGCGGCAATGGCGGTGACGAGCTTGCGCGTGTTGATATTCATGGTTTTTCAAAGGTGGTTAAGGATGCCGACCACAAGTGTATTTTCGTGATGCCGCAGTGCCCGACCGGAACTTTTTGGGCGGCTCGTGTTGAATCGATACTCAAATTTATTGATCAGATTATCGCTGAATATCCCGTTGACGAGAATTGTGTTTATCTCACCGGGCTCAGTATGGGTGGCTTTGGAACATGGTACACTGCAATGGCAGCACCCGAAAAATTTGCGGCGATTGTTCCGATTTGCGGAGGAGGTATGTCATGGAATACCGGTTGCCTCAATATGCCTATATGGGTTTTCCACGGTGCGGATGATACAGTTGTTCCTCCGGCTCAATCGGACGAAATGGTTGCGGCTCTGCGCGCACGCGATAAGGATGTAACCTATACACGCATTGACGGTGTTGCACACTGTGTTTGGGAATATGCTTACAATGACGAATTGCTTGCATGGCTTCTCAGTAAGTCAAAATAAGCGGAAAAAATATTTTTTGCTTCATGACTGAAAATCCCATATTAAAATAATAAATATTCTGAAAAAGCGAGTTGGTAACGTATTATACCGACTCGCTTTTTGACACTGTTTGATTATTTTCATATACTCATATCAGGCGGTTCAAAGGACCGCCGAATATAAAAGAAAGAGGATGGTCATTTGACAGAGAATAATATGTGTTCGATGACGGGTACCCGTCTTGACGATAAGTTCCCGATTGCGATGGCGTATGTGCGCTGGCAGGAACACGGGAATATGTATCAGCCCGAAATGGCTCTTGTTCGCGGTACACTCTATCCCGAGCTTGATAAGCCTTTCTGCGGTTGTACTGTGACAATGGGAGGTAAGAAATGCTGAAACACGGTGATATGAACGATTATGCACTTCCGTTTGCGGCGTGGGAGTTACGGTTGTATCTCGATACACATCCGTGTGATGAGCGTGCTTTGGAAGCATATAAACAGCTTTGCGCAGCGGCAGGTGACAAGTGCAACTATGCCTGCAACACCGATGCGGCAGGCGGATTCTATGGCAGTTGCGGATGCGAGGAGAATGGCACTGCCCGGAGTGGCATTGCACGAACCGGTGGCTCATGTGGCTGTGACGGTGCGATCAACCGCCGTGAAACCGGTAACTCATGCGGTTGCGACAGCATGAACGGTCGCCGTGGCAATGGTGGGTCATGTGGCTGTGACGGTACGGTCAGCCGACGTGAAACCGGTAATTCGTGCGGTTGTGGGGGCGTGAACAGTCGCCGTGGCAATGGTGAGTCATGTGGCTGTGCCGGTATGGTTAGCCGACGCGAAAACGGCAATTCGTGCGGTTGTGGAAGCGTAAACAGTCGCCGTGAAAGCTGTGGTTCATGTGGTAACGACGGTTTAGTCAGCCGCCTTGAAAGTGACGGTGTGTCCGGATGCACAGGTGAGCGTGTATGGCACTGGGTTGACGGCCCTTGGCCTTGGGAGCTTGCCGCAAATATTATCGGAGGTGACTGCTAAGTATGTGGATATATGAGAAAAAACTGCAATACCCCATAAAGATAAAAAATCCGAATCCCAAGCTCGCGCAGATTATCATAAGCCAATACGGTGGACCGGATGGTGAGCTTGGTGCGTCTTTACGCTATTTAAGCCAGCGTTACAGTATGCCGTACGACGTGGCAAAGGGCGCACTCACTGACATCGGTACGGAAGAACTTGCCCATCTTGAAATGGTAGGAACTATCGTGTACCAGCTTACTCGTAACCTTTCGCCCGATGAAATTGACAAGCAGGGATTTGGAGCGTACTTTGTTGATCATACCACAGGCGTATATCCGCAGGCAGCATCCGGAACCCCGTGGAGTGCTATGACTATGCAAGTCAAAGGCGATCCCATCACGGATCTGCATGAAGATATGGCAGCAGAAATGAAGGCGAAGACCACTTACGACAACATTCTTCGTCTTTCGGACGATCCCGATGTAAACGACGTAATCAAGTTCTTACGTCAGCGCGAGATTGTACACTATCAGCGCTTTGGCGAGCTTCTTCGTCATGTCCAGGATAATCTCGATTCCAAAAACTTTTTCGCAATTAATCCTGCTTTCGATAAGAAGTGCAAGTAACCCCATAAACAAAAGCAATCGGCGAAATATGCCGATTGCTTTTTGCTATATTTATTTAACGGTGAGAACGACCTTGCCGACGTTTTCGCCGCGCTGGAGAATAGCGTGTGCTTCTTCTGCTTCGGTAATTGGTAGTACCTTGTAAATGGTAGGCTTTACTTCGCCTGCTTCAATCTTCGGGAAGACATTCTTAACAAGCTCGGCGAGAATCTGTGCCTTAACTGCCGGAGTACGCGAACGGAGTGTGCTTCCGATAATACGTACATTTCTTACGTATATATTCTTGAGGTCGATTTCAGTTTTTGTTCCGGCAAGAGCCGCAATCATTATCCATCTTGCACCATGTGTCAGATAAGGCAGACATTCACCCATGTGCTCGCCGCCGAGACAGTCGATTGTAACATCGACGCTTGTTCCGGCCGCTAACTGTTCTTTAAGCACATCTGCGGTCTTTTCCTTTGCCATGTTTATGATAACATCTGCGTTAAGATGCTTGATGGAATCAGCAATTTTATCGTTAAGAACGGAGGTTATAACCCTCACCCCGAATGCCTTTGCCATCGGGATGATAACACTTGCAAGTCCGCTTGCGCCTGCGTGCATGAGCAGGGTATTGCCGGACTGAATCTTACCCTCAATAAAGAGGTTGAGATAAGCTGTAGCAAAAGCCTCGGGAATTGCAGCCGCTTCAACCATTGAGCAGTTCTTCGGAACGGGCATGAGCATATCATATTTTACCGAAACATATTCCGCATAACCGCCGCCGCCGAGAAGTGCACACACCTTATCGCCAATCTTCCAGTCGGATTTTGCTTTTGCTTCCTCGCCCATTTCGACGATGACACCGGCGATTTCAAGTCCCATCCATTCGGGACAGCCGGGAGGAGGCGGATAATCGCCATCTCTCTGCATGAGGTCAGCACGGTTAAGTGCCGCTGCATGAATTTCAACGAGGACTTCCTCGGAGTTGATAACCGGATTCGGAACATCACTCCATGAGAGTGATTTATCGCTGTTTACAAGTATTGCTTTCATTTTTTATCTCCTTATAAATTGAAATATTTTATCATTTCAAGTGTGCGCTCATACGGTGTCCACTTAAAGTCTTTCGGTATCAGATGAAGCTCACGCACAAGGCATTCGCAAAGAGGTGTAAGCTCATTCTGGGAAATTCCGGTTGCGGCGAGAATTTTAGAATTGTCGATTTTTCTGTCGAAATAGCGATCATATTTGTGGTCGTAAAGCCAGCCTTCATCAAAATCTCCGATGAAAGTATCAAATTTCTTCTGATCTACCGTGAAATATTCAAGCCCGACCGCCTGGGAATAATAGTCTGCCACATCACTCCATGAATGAAGCTCGGCACTTCCTACCGTAAATGTTTCACCGTATGCTTTTTCGTTGAGTACAAGGCGAGAAATAAGCTTTGCCGCATCTTCGGAGCATATCATTGCTGCATTGAGATTTATTGCATTTTCCGGCAGGGGAACTTTATACCCCTCCTGCGCAAGATAGAGGAATGTCGGTGCTTCGAGTCCGACGAGCTGATATCTGTATCTGGAGAAAATCATAGTTGGACGGAGAATGGTGAAATTATTTCTTCCGGACGCACGAAGAAGATTTTCCTCACGTGCCTTATAGAGTGCGTAATTGTTTTCTTCTCCGGCAAGAAATACCTTATCTGTTGAAACATCGAGCAGACGCGGTGAGGTTTCTCTTATCGGGGTTTCCTCATTTGCATACACTCTGTATGACGAGAAGAATAAGTAATGTGCCGTTGAGTCAAGGAGCTTCATATAACGGGTTTTAAGCTCGGCTGTAAGGTAGAGCATGAGGTCGAGTATGGCGTCATACTTCTTGTCGCCGATAAAGCGGAAAAGCTCGGCATCATCCTTTGCGTTGAATTTATAGTATGTAACATTAGGCACGTCATACGGAGCATCATCGAGCGACACTGCATCGACGGTATACCCCATTTTTGCAAGCTCCGGAACAAGATAAAAGCCTATTGCACCGGTTGCACCAAGAACGAGAACTTTTTTCATTTTCTTTCACCTCCACAGGCTTTGATTACTGTTTTAAATAGCTCAAGCTCATAATCATATGTATACGGATTTTTGATTTCGCCGCGAACCATGTCGGCGAATGCTTTCATCATGTCGTCATATCTGTTGAAGTTGCCGCTGTTATAAGAGATTCCGCGATCGCTCCACGACTGTTTGTCTGTATATTCGGTTGCCTCGGTAACAAGCAGATTCTCTCCGGACACAAATTCGAGTGGCTTGACTTCGATTGTTTTTTCTGTTCCCGAAACGATAAGTCTGCGTGTTGTAAAGCCGCCGATTTGTACTGCGCTTGTTTTCGCCACGGAAACGCCGTTCTTATATTCGAACACTGCCATTCCAAAATCTTCTGCGGTAACGCCGCCAATTCCGGATGAACGGTTCAGCACAATTATATTTTCGGGAGTACCCTGAATCTGAAGAATCAGGTCAATCAAGTGGCATCCGAGGAAGAACATCATGCCGCCCGGAAAATCCTCGAGCCACTGACGTGTTTCTGCCGGATGATAACAGCTCATATGTGCATCAACGCTGATGATGTCGCCAAATTCGCCGTCTTTTATTCTTTTGAGAAGTTTTCTTATTATCGGATTGTAGCGGTACATATATCCGACATGGAATGTCTTGCCGCCTTTTTTTACAATGTCGATGAGATTTTCAAATTCACTCACCGATGTTCCGCCCGGCTTTTCCATGTGTATGTGTTTGCCATGCTGTGCGGCGAGAGATGCATACTTGGTGAGGTATATTTCCTCTGTTTCGATTGCGACTGCCTCAATTGTGGGGTCATTAAGAATTTCGTCGAGGGTTAATTCCTTACAGCCGTTCAAATAGTTGAATACCGCAGGGAATCTTTCCGCTTCGTTGTTTGGCAGATGATATCCGGCAAAATCGAATATATCGCTGTTATTTCTGATGCAGCTTATTATCGGCTGAGCATGGCTTTCTTTGTTAAGACCGATAAGTGCTATCTTTATTTTACGCATATTAATCACCCAATTTTTTATATGAAATTTTTTTAACATATTTATTATAACATATTGATTTCAATAATAAAATAGTGTATAATATAAAAAAGAGGTAAAATCATATAATTTAGAGGAGCGAAATGAACAGATACAGCGCCAGAAATAATTACAGCTTTGTCGAGTTTACGATGTTCAAGCATAAATATACCGATAATCGCAGCGGTTCTCCAATGAACTTTCTTGGATACACCAAAAAAGGACACTGCAAGGTAGTTTCCGAAAAAAAGACGATTTTTGTCGATGAGGGCGAACTTTTTTATATTCCCATCAATTTAGCATACGAGTCGTTCTGGTATCCGAACGACGGAAAGTTGGCTTATATTTCGCTTGGCTTTCACCGCCTTGATGCCCGTGAGGAAACCAGATATGAGCTGCAGAAGATTCCGCTTGATGACAGACTGCGCAAGAAATTTCTCGATATTCCGCTTGGAAATCCCGTTAGCTGTGCGGCACTGTCTGAGTTTTACGGCTTTCTCTCGGAGGTGTTTCCTAAAATGGAGCGAGAGGTTCTCGGAAAAGAAAGGGCAATTGTTGAATTGGCGAGCGAATATATAGCCGCAAACCCAAACTGTTCTGTCCCCGAAATTGCAAAATACTGTTTGATAAGCGAACCTTATTTGTATTTGCTTTTTAGGAAGGTTCTTGGTGTAACGCCGAATGATTTTCGTCAGGCTACTCTCTGCGAAAAAGGCGTTGAACTTCTGAATACAACTACAAAATCGGTCGAGGAAATAAGCGATTTGCTCGGTTTCAGCTCATGCTCTTATTTCAGAAAAACATTAAAAAAGCACACCGGATGCACACCGCGTGAAATAAGAAAAAATAATTCGCTTTAATAGATGACTGATCAAAATCAAAAACCCGAAACGTAGGCTTGTTTCGGGTTTTGCTTTTTATATATTTATAGTGTTTTTATATAATATTATACTATATTTACTGTTTTTTAGAAAACGATTATAGAATATTACTCTTTGCCGGTCCAGCAGTATGTGCAAAGCTTGCAGGCGGGCAGTCCGACAGATTCAATCATGTCATCGAGTCGCTGGAAGCTTAAAGAGGTGAAGTTGAGTTCTTTGCAGATATCCTCAACCATGCCCTTGTATTCTGGGGTGTCGGGATTTGCATAAAGGTGAAGTTTCTTCGCCGCTTCTTCTTCAGAACCTTCACGCTTCAGTATTGTGCGTCTGGTTATAAGGTCGAGCTCACTCTTTGAACGGGAGAAATTAAGGTATTTACAGCCGTAAAGAAGAGGAGGACAGGCTGTACGGATGTGTACGCCCTTTGCGCCGCTCTGATAGAGAAACTCTGTGGTTTCGCGAAGCTGTGTTCCTCTTACAATCGAATCGTCGATAAGAAGCAAGCTCTTACCGCGTATGAGCTGGTCGATGGCGATAAGCTTCATTTTTGCGATGAGGTTTCGCTGTGACTGCATCGTCGGCATGAACGAGCGCGGCCATGTCGGGGTGTATTTTATAAACGGTCTGCCGAAGGCAACGCCCGATTCATTTGCATATCCGACCGCGTGTGCCGTTCCGGAATCGGGGACTCCTGCGACAATATCCGGGTTTATCAGTCCCTTATCACGCTGGGCAAGTTTAGCTCCGCAGCGGTTTCGCATGACTTCGACGTTTACGCCCTCATAATTAGATGTTGTATATCCGTAATAGACCCAAAGGAACGTGCAGATACGCATTTCTTCTTTCGGCTCAGAAACGGTTTCACAGCTTTCGGGGGTGAGATAAACTATCTCTGCCGGACCGAGATCCTTATAGTGAGTATAACCGAGATTAAGATAAGCAAAGCTTTCAAAGGAAGCACAATATGCGCCATCCTTCCTTCCGATAACAACGGGAGTTCTTCCGAGTCGGTCACGTGCGGCATAAAGTCCCTCGGGCGTCAGTACAAGCATTGTCATTGAGCCGTCGATCCGTTCCTGTGCAAATCGTATACCCTCAACAATAGATTCCTTCTGTGTGATAAGCGAAGCAACAAGCTCTGTGGGGTTTACGTCACCGCCGCTCATTTCGAGAAAATGTGAGTGTCCCCTTTGAAAACAAAGGTCAATAAGTTCTTTTGTGTTATTTATACGTCCGACTGTAGTTATAGCAAAATTTCCAAGATGAGAGCGTACAATAAGCGGCTGGGGCTCAGAATCGGAGATACATCCGATGCCGAGAGTACCTTTCATTTCGCCGACATCCTTGTCAAATTTTGTACGGAACGGTGAATTTTCTATATTATGAATAGCGCGTTCAAAGCCGCCCTCGCCCCAAACTGCCATACCGCCGCGTCTTGTTCCGAGATGCGAATGGTAGTCTGTTCCGAAAAAGAGGTCAAACACGCAGTCCTGCTTTGATACTACTCCAAATAATCCGCCCATAGACTGTGTCCTTTCAGATAAACAAACATTGATAATATTATTATAACACACCGGGCATGATTTTTCAAGGGGATTTTTCAATAAAATCGCAGATATGGAAGAATCTTGGCTTTGACAGAATTTTGCGCAATGACACGCTTTAGTGCCGGTGCATAAACTGTAATGCACCCACTTGGTGACATGAACATATAAGAAAGGACAGTTATGAAAAAGAATCACGGAAATAAAATAGCTATAATCGGCGGCGATGCAAGGCAGCTTATCGCGGCTTCGGTTTTTAAGGCGGCAGGGTATGATACGGCACTTTACGGATTCGAGAAAAACGGTGATGGGGACGAATGTGATACGAGCGGATTTTCTGTGGTTGATTCGCTTTGCTGTTCTTCGAGCAGTGCAATGCCGCAGGAGTTATTACACAACCTTGCAGACGGTACGGTAAGCGACTGCGGAACTGTATGCACTGATGTAAAAGAGGCGATTTTTGACTGCAAAGTTGCAATACTCCCACTTCCGATGAGCAGTGACGGCGAGAATATTTCCATGCCGCTTGCAGACGGATGCCGGCTGTCTATAGAAAAATTATGCACGCTTATGGCAGAGAACAACGTACGTCTTTTGTGCGGAGGAAAAATTCCGGCAAAAACTGTTTCGCTCTGTACCGCTAACGGTATAGCCGTTTTTGATTATTATGAAAGGGACGAATTTGCAATAGCAAATGCGATTCCGACCGCAGAGGGCGCAATTGAGATCGCCATGCGTGAAATTCCGACAACGCTTCACGGCTCATCAGCACTTGTAATCGGTTACGGACGAATCGGTAAGGTACTCACAAAATTACTTGCCGCACTTGGAGTAAAGGTTACGGCGAGCGCCCGAAAACCCTCTGACATTGCCTGGATTCGTGCCGGAGGATATGATTTTACACGTACGGAAAAGCTGGCAGAGCTCTTTAAAGAAAAACGCTTCGACATGATTTTTAACACTGTTCCGTATACAGTTCTCGGCAGAAACGAACTTGAAGCAATAGGCAAATACGGACTGATAATCGACCTTGCTTCAAAGCCGGGTGGAGTTGACATCGCAGCAGCGGAAAAACTGGGCATAAATGTAATCTGGGCACTGTCGCTTCCCGGAAAGGTTGCACCGGTGACATCGGGACGGATAATTGCCGACACTGTGCTCGGCTATCTTGAAAAAAGCGGAGAGGTGAATTAGTATGCTCATCGGATATGCACTTTGCGGTTCGTTCTGTACCTTTTCACGCAGTATTGACGTTATGGAAAAACTGCGTTCCGACGGACATGATATTCTCCCCATAATGAGCGAGATTGCGTATTCGACGGATACCCGTTTCGGTAAGGCAGAGGATATACGCAAACGTATCAAAGGTATTTGCGAGAGGGAGATAATACACACTGTTGACGGTGCGGAGCCGCTTGGGCCGAAAGTAAAACTGGATGCACTTATCGTTTCGCCGTGTACGGGAAATACACTGTCAAAGCTCGTACATGGGGTTACAGACACATCTGTGACGATGGCGTGCAAGGCACATCTTCGCTCGGACAGACCGCTTTTGATTGCGCTTGCAAGCAATGATGCAATGAGTGCAAATCTCGCGAATCTCTCAAGGCTTCTCATGCGCAAGTCGGTATATTTTGTACCGCTTTTGCAGGATGACCCCGATAAAAAACCGCATTCGCTTGTGGCGGAATTTGAGCGGATTCCCGAAGCACTTGAGGCGACAATAAAGGGAAAACAGATACGTCCGCTGTTTGTGTAATAAGCGGTTGACAAACTAAAAAATATATGGTATAATTATATGTAATTATATCAAAAATGTAATTACATTCCGCAGGCATACGTTTGCGGAATGTTTTTGCGTAAAAAATAGGAGTTGACAAAATGAAATACGATGTTATCATAGTAGGTGCCGGCCCTGCCGGAATCTTTACCGCACTTGAGCTTATCAGATGTAATTCAAACAAAAAAATTCTCCTTATCGAAAAGGGCGCACCTATCGAAAAACGCCATTGCCCTAAAATAAAGACACAGAACTGTGTTCAGTGCAAGCCGTACTGTCATATCACTACCGGATTTTCCGGCGCAGGTGCTTTCTCGGACGGCAAACTTTCGCTTTCTCCGGATGTTGGCGGAGAGCTTCCCGAGCTTATCGGCTGGCAGACGGCGAAAGACCTTATCGATTACGCAGATTCCATTTATCTTGAATTTGGTGCTGACAGCCATGTTGAGGGCGTGTCAAACGACCCGTTTATAAAAGAGATACGCAAGCGTGCCATTCAGGCAGGACTCAGACTCGTTGACTGTCCGATTCGTCATCTGGGAACCGAAAAGGCACAGGATATTTATCACTCGATAGAACAGTACCTTGCAGATAACGGTGTTGAGCTTATGTTCGGCGCAAATTGCTCTGACCTTATTGTTGAAGACGGTGCTTGCCGAGGTGTGATACTTTCCGATAAAGCCGGAAATGAGAGTGAACTTCGAGCTGACACTGTCGTTGTTGCAACAGGAAGACGCGGTGCGGACTGGCTCGAAAAAATTTGCGAGGAGCATAATATTGAGCATAAACCCGGTACGGTTGATATCGGTGTACGTGTTGAAGTACGCAATGAAATTATTGAGGATGTCAATAAAGTGCTTTATGAATCGAAGCTTATCGGTTATCCGAAGCCTTTCAAGAATAAGGTGCGCACATTCTGTCAGAATCCCGGCGGATTTGTTTCGCAGGAAAATTATGACAATGACCTCGCTGTTGTAAACGGACATTCGTACAAGGAACACAAATCGGGCAATACCAATCTTGCTATACTATGCTCACATAATTTCAGTGTGCCGTTTAATCAGCCTATCGAATATGCAAAAAAGGTCGGTGAGCTTACCAATATGCTTGGCGCAGGACATATTCTTGTACAGCGTTTTGGAGATATACTCGACGGAAAGCGTACATGGCCGAAGGAGCTTGCTCAGTCGAATGTAAAGCCGACACTTCCCGACGCGGTGGCCGGCGATATTACAGCTGCGATGCCTTACCGTGCGATGATGAATATTATCAACTTCATTCAGGCGGTTGATATTGTTGTTCCGGGATTTGCAAGCACGGAAACGCTTCTTTATTCTCCTGAACTCAAATTCTACAGCAACAGAGTCAAGATGGACGAAAACCTTGACACATCGCTTCCCGGACTCCACTGCCTCGGCGATTCCAGCGGCTGGACGAGAGGACTCATGATGGCATCTGTAATGGGCGTTCTCATGGGCAGAAAGATTGCTGAGAGGGGATAAATGCGGGATATTATGCCCACTGCTTCCAAAAAATGCGAAAACCCTCTTGTCAAACGGACATTTGTGTGATATAATATTATATTATCATTAATTATACAGCAAAGGATAACAAAACAATGCTTAAAATAAAAAAACATATTGCCGAAAAGCTTTTTGCGAATTTTGCGGCTGTGGCATCGAGCGTCGGTGAGCTTACTGCCGAGGATTTCGCAGGCTTTCTCGAATATCCGCCGGATGATAATTTCGGCGACCTCGCGTTCCCTTGCTTCAAGCTGTCGAAGGCTATGCGTATGGCTCCGCCTATGATTGCGGCAAAACTCGCAGAGGGACTTGGCGATGAAGTTATCGAAAAGGTCGATGTTGTCGGCGGATATCTTAATATATTCATTTCCGCGTCCTACCTCGCCGGTGTTCTTATGCCGGAAATTATGGAAAAGGGCGAAGCATACGGCTCGTTTGATTTCGGAAAAGGGAAGAATGTTGTACTTGACTATTCGTCTCCGAACGTCGCAAAGCCTTTTCACATCGGTCATCTCGGCACGACTGTTATCGGTCACAGCTTAAAGATGCTCCATGAATTCTGCGGTTACAACTGTATCGGCGTAAACCACCTCGGCGACTGGGGCACACAGTTCGGAAAGCTTATTGTCGCTTACCGCAAGTGGGGAAGCCGCGAGCAGATTGAAAACGGCGGTATTGACGAGCTTGTTGCGCTTTATGTAAAGTTCCACGAAGAAGCAGAAAAGGACGAATCGCTTAACGACGCGGCTCGTGCGGAATTTACCAAGCTCGAACAGCATGACGAAGAAAATACAGCTCTTTGGAAGTGGTTTATCGAAATTTCGCTTAAAGAATACAGCCGCACATACAAACAGCTTGGAATCGAGTTTGATTCATACAACGGCGAGAGCTTCTATTCTGACAAAATGCCTGCGGTGGTTCAGGAGCTTAAAGACAAGAACCTCATGACCATCGATGACGGCGCTTCGATAATCAATCTCGAAGCATACAATATGCCGCCTTGCCTTATTCTCAAGCGCGATGGTTCAACACTTTATCCAACCCGTGACATTGCGGCGGCTCTTTACAGAAAAAAGACCTACGATTTTGACAAGAATATTTACGTTACCTCGGCAGGACAAAGCTTGCATTTTGCACAGTGGTTCAAGGTTGTCGAGCTGATGGGATATGACTGGTCAGACAAGCTTATTCACGTTCCTTACGGTACAGTATCAATCAACGGTTCGAAGCTTGCGACCCGTACCGGAAACGTAATTCTCTTAAAAGAGCTTTTCGCAGAATCAATCGAAAAGGTTTCGGCTATTATGGAAGAAAAGAATGCGGCGCTCGAAAACAAAGCCGAGGTTGCCGAAGCAGTTGGCGTTGGTGCGATTATCTTCCATTATCTTATGAACAGCCGTATCAAGGATATTAACTTTATTCTCGAAGACGCGCTTAACTTTGACGGAAATACCGGTCCTTACGCACAGTACACATATGCACGTACCTGCTCGATTATCGAAAAGGCAGGCGGCGTTCCTGAAATTAAGCCTGATGCTTCAATGGTTACGGCACGCTCCGAAGCGGCACTTCTTAAAACGCTGTCGCTTTTCCCCGAAAAGGTTCTGTCTGCGCTTGAAGACCTCGAACCGTCGGTTATTACACGTTATATTCTCGACATCTGCACTGCGTTTAACCGTTTCTATCATGAGTGTCAGATTGTTACCGCGGATAATGAAACTACACGTGATTTCCGTGTTGCGCTTACTTCATGTGTGCGTTCCGTACTCGGAAAGGCGTTTGAGCTTATCTGCATGAAGAAGACTGAAAAGATATAAGATATTAAAATTACAGGAGATATAAAACAATGTCAGGACACAGCAAATGGAAAAATATAATGCATAAAAAGGAAAAGACCGACGCACAGCGTGCGAAGATCTTTACTAAAATCGGTAAGGAAATGGCGGTTGCCGTAAAAGAGGGCGGCCCTGATCCCGTATCGAACAGCAAGCTTGCTTCGCTTATTGCAAAGGCGAAAGCTAACAACGTACCTAACGATAACATTGACCGTATAATCAAGAAGGCATCAAGCGCAGACGGCGCAGAATACGAGGAGATCGTATACGAAGGCTACGGCCCCTGCGGTGTTGCAGTTATCGTTGAAGCTACCACTGATAACCGCAACCGTACAGCTTCCGATGTCCGCCACTATTTTGACAAATTCGGCGGTAATCTCGGAACGACCGGATGCGTATCCTTTATGTTCACCGAAAAGGGCGTAATCGTTATTGAAAATGACGGCAAGATCGATGAGGACAAGCTCATGGAGGATGCACTTGAAGCCGGTGCGGCAGATTTCGCGTCCGAGGACGGCGTATTCGAAATTTCGACCGAAACCGATGACCTCGAAGCAGTCCGTGCGGCGCTTGCAGACAAGGGTTATGCGATAATGTCCGCTGATACCGACAAAGTTCCGTCGAGTTACGTTACTCTCTCCGGCGAGGATGACATCAAGAACATGAACAAGCTTATTGAAGCACTCGAAGACAATGACGATGTTATCGAGGTTTATCACAACTGGGAAAACCCCGACGAGGAATAAGAATAAAGAAAAGCCGTCCTGCGGACGGCTTTACTGTTATAATACCGATTCGAAAAAGGAGCGGCTATGGGACAGAAATTAACTATAAAGCAGATAGCACAGCTTGCCGGTGTGTCTGTTGCGGCGGTTTCCTATACCATAAACGGAAAAAAGGGTGTAAGTGAAGAAACACGCAGGCGTATACTCGATACTATCAGCGAGATGAACTATATGCCGAATGTAAATTCGCGCAGACTGATCATGCAGAGAAGCTTTAATATACTTCTTGTAATTGACAGCAAGGATTCGCCGCTTAGTAATCTTTTCTATGTTGCCATAATTAATTCTGTAGCGGAGAATGCAGCAAAACGCGGATATAATATCGTTCTTGTCACAATAAGCGGCTCGGAAGATACTTCCATGCTTGAGAATACACTCATGCAGCGAAATGCGGACGGAATTATATTTTTGTCGGATATTTCAGAGAGCTTGCAGTCTGATATAAAAGCCATGGGTACGCCGTTTGTTGTTATAGATTCGCAGAAAAAGGTTCCGCCGTATCCGAGTGTTCACGCGGACTATACAGAGGCGGCGGAGTGTGCTGTTCGTTATCTTGCGGAGAACGGTCACAGAAAAATTGCGATGCTTACATCTGATATTATTCCCGAATACTATATGTGTACCTTTGAGGGGTACAAGCGTGTGCTTGCCGAATACGGTTTGTCGCTCTGCCCGGAATGGATACAAACGGGCGGTTCCGATGAGCGCGAGGTTGAAAAAAATGTCTTATCACTGCTTTCACTTGAAAAGCAGCCGACAGCGATATTTTGCACAAGCGACTTTATTGCAATCTGCACGATGAATGCCCTGCAAAAAAACGGATATTCGATTCCCGACGATTATTCCGTTTGCAGTATCGACGATATTGTGCTCGGAAAGTATCACCGTCCGTCGCTCACTACTGTTCATATCGACAAGGATGAGATGGGACGGCTTGCTGTTGACATGATAGACAAGCTGATAAACGGAGAATCGGTCAGCGATATCGTTGTTCCGTCGTGTGACTTGATTGTTCGTGAGTCGGTGAGTGAACTGAAATAAAAAAGCTTTAGACGCCTGCTTTTGGGCGTTTTTTTTAATAGCAACATAATGAAACCGTTTAAGTTATTGATATTTTGATACTGCAATAAATATATGATATTATATAACTTAAATATTTCAGCGAAATATACGGAGCTTTTAATTATGCCACTTTATGAGGATAAGCACAACGCCGAAAACCGCGTGAAGGTCAGTAAAAAGCTGATTTCCGAGTCGTGGTTCGGCACAAAAGCGGTGATTCGTGAGCTTGCTTCAATTATCTAAGTCAGTTTTCAATACGGCTTATCCTGTTATAGGCTTCTGCGAGGGCGTTCCATGTTGCCTTGTCAACTCTGCCGGTGACGGGTAAGCGATGCGTTTCCTGAAAGGCTTTTATATCCTTAATGGTTGACTCATTGTAAACTCCCTCCGGCGGCATACCGTCGATATTATCGTAAGCGTTGGCAAGCAAACGGAGCATGAACTGTACAATAGCAACAATGTCGGAATATTCGCCCTCGTCGATTTCGTAGCCGTCCTCATCGGGGAAGGGATATATCGGCTCGGGACGGGCACGGCGTTTTACTGCATCCATGTATTCTTCGTAAATCTCATTCCATGTTTCGTTGTCCGCCTCACCGGTGACGGGCAGCCCGTGCATACGCTGAAATGCCTCTACTGCCGCCGTGGTTTCGGGGCCGTAAATTCCATCCGGATTTACAAGCGGTATTACACCTCTCGTGTCATAGTGAAGCTCACGAAGATAGCGCTGAAGCTCGGTTATGTTGTTTCTGGCGTCTGTAATATCTCTCATATCGCACCTCACTGTGAAAGTGTATTTCCGCCGAACTGACCCTCTGCACCGAGCTGACCGTATGCAATATCGCTGTAAGCATCGGTTATTGCATCCCACGTCAGAGCATCTACAATGCCGGTAGGTTCAAGTCCGAAAAGATTCTGCGCCGCAATTACCGCATCGCGTGTGGCTGTGCCGAATATTCCATTTACCTCGACAGGCGGTATTTCGGTATATACCCCGGAGAGGGTGGAAAGGTACTGTTGAAGCAGGCTTACTTCGTCGCCGCGTGAACCGAAAACAAGCAGATATCCCGGGAAAAGCGCAACCGGTACGCCGTTATAATACTGTGCAGTGGTAAGTAAAATTCCCCGGTAAGCGTTATAAAGCTCGTTCCATGTTTCTTCATCGACAATTCCGGTGACAGGAAGTCCGTATGCCATCTGAAACGCACGTACAGCGGCTTCGGTGGATGGGCCGAATATGCCGTCAATGGCGACCGGGGGAATAACCTCCAAGTTTTCGCCGAGAACATTCAGAAAATACTGAAACTCGCGAACGTATATGCTTTCGTCACCAAGCGAAAGCTCAGTCGGGAACTGCGTTGACACATCCGACAAAGAAAGGCCCTCACTTGCAAGTGCGTTGAGTCGCTTGACTCCGTTGTAAAGCTGTAAAATCTTATACCACGTTGCCGGCCCGACGATGCCGTCGTCAGTTAAGTCGAATATGCGCTGGAATTCCCGAACTGCGTTTTCTGTGGATATTCCGAAAACTCCGTCGGTGGGATAAATTTTCGGTATTGCCGGATAGTTGGCTGCGATCCGGTTAAGCCGGATCTGAACGGTTCGAACATCATTTCCGAAGCTTCCCAAACGAAGCGGACGGTATGGCTGTGACGGGGAAAAGGGAAGTATCGGTGTGTCGGTGTTGATGTTGAGATTTGTTCCGTAATAGTTTGTCAGTATCTCATACGGTGTCAGTCCCTGCTCGGCGAGGTCAACAGAACCCCACTGCGAAAGTCCGTCACACTGAACCTCAATTCCGTCGCAGTACTGGGCAAAAAGCGGCTGTACCTGCCCCGGGCGAACGAGGTAATCGTTGAAAATATCATCGACAATATCGGAAATATTATCAAAAATATCACGTCCTGCAATGAAGGACTGGTCTATAGCAGTTGAGTTTGTAATATCAAAATCGTATCCCCGGCTTCGGTAATATTCGGTATAAATCCGGTTGAGGGCATACGAAACCTGCGCATAAATGTTGGCTCTTATTGCATTCTCCGGCCATGTCGGATAAATTTCGCTCGAGGCGACATTTTTTATGTAGTCGGGAAATGATACCGTTATATTTTCGGCATCTGAATTTGGTGCGCCAAGATGCACGGTTATCGTTTCCGGTATATATGGAAGTGCCATGATTGTGTCCTTTCTGTGGGGAGATTTCAGCGTGTAGGAGTTACGTGCATTTCGATGAAAGAATGCCGCGTAACTCCCATATGCTATATCTTGCCCACTCTCATAAATTTGGGCGAGTATTTTCGGTTACATCAAGTCCGTATCTGGGGTAGGTGGTGTCGGGATTGTATTCAGCCTTTGGTATCATCTCAACCGGCTGAATAGATGTGACTCCGGAGAAAATTGGGACATTTGTGTTTGTGATTCGGTAGTAGCCGTCTTTGTCAATCTGCAGTGTATATGTTGCATAAGGCTTTGCACTGCCCGGTGATTCCGAAAGGGAACGAGGTGGGGCCGGAAGCTCAATTTTATCGGTTTTTCCGCTCATATCTGTTGTGAGAACTGTGTAGACTGAGGTGTTGTTTTCTTCATCGTAAAATACGGTTACCGAAGCGCCCGGAAGCGGTATTGCGCCTCTTGCCGTTGATACGTTGACGATAAGGTAGCCAACGCTTGGAGATTGTTCCATAGATTATTCCTCCGTTTCGTGCTGAAAATTTGGGGGCATTGATATTGTATGCACAGTCGGTCTTATGTGTCAATTATGAGAGTCATTTTTATCATTAATATGCCAAAACCGTAAAATAATCAATAAAAATAAATATATTAAAGAATATGCTTGACATTTGACGAGAACTGTTGTATTATTATAGTACCAGCCCGTGTGTGGGCAAAAATGTTAAAGGAGAGAAAACATATGAAACCCTTAAGATTCCGTCAGGTACATCTCGATTTCCATACATCTCCGGATGTTCCCGCAGTCGGCGATAAGTTCGACAAAAAACAGTTCCAGGATGCCCTAAAGGCGGCACACGCAGATTCGATTACGATTTTTGCAAAGTGTCATCACGGTTGGGGATATTATCCCGGAAAGAAGACCCCCATGCATCCGAAGCTTAAATTTGACCTTCTCAAGGCACAGCTCGATGCTTGTGCTGAAATCGGTGTAAATGCTCCGGTATATCTTTCCGCAGGTTGGGATGAAGTTTACTGCTTCGAAAATCCCCATCATATTAATAAGGTGACTCCAAACGGCGGTTATGATTTTGCAACCAGTCCCGGCTGGCACCGTATGTGCTTCAATACTCCTTATATGGAATATCTTGCACAGCAGATTGAAGAGGTTATGGAGCTTTATAACCCCAGTGGTATCTTCCTTGATATATCTTATCCGAAAACCTGCTACTGTAACTGCTGCCTCAAGTCCATGCGCGAACTGGGACTTGACCCGATGAATCCCGACGATATGGATAAGCACGCAGATATCGTATACGAAAAGTATGCAAAGCGCTGCGAGGAGGCTGTACGCAAGTATAATCCCAATACAACAATCTTCCATAACGGCTTTACCACTCCCGGCCGCCGTGACCACATCTCCTATCAGACTCATCTCGAGCTCGAGAGCCTTCCCACCGGCGGATGGGGATATGACCACTTCCCGATGTCTGCCGCATACAGCCGTACACAGGATAAATACTATCTCGGTATGACCGGTAAGTTCCATAAGTCGTGGGGCGAATTCGGTGGATTTAAGCATCCGAACGCACTCCGCTATGAAGCGGCACTTTCTCTTTCGCAGGGCGCAAGATGCTCTATCGGTGACCAGCTCCATCCGAACGGCGAAATGAATATGTCAACATACAACCTCATCGGTAAGGCATATGCAGAGGTTGAGGTTAAGGAGCCGTATATCCGTGATGTAAAGCATTTTGCGGATGTTGCTATCCTCAGCTGTGAAGCGCTCAACCATCAGAGAGGCGGCGAATTCCTTACAGCGGATATGGGTGCATCAAGAGCTCTTCTTGAGGGTAAGTATCTCTTTAATATTGTTGACCAGTATGAAGACCTCACTCCCTATAAGCTTGTCATCCTTGCAGACTTCGGACGTCTTGATGAAGAAATGACTGCAAAGATTAAGGCTTATGTTGCAGGCGGCGGTAAGATCCTCTGCTCCGGTAAGTCGGGTATGAAGAAGGGTGCTGACGAGCTCGTTCTCGACCTCGGAATCAAGCACGAGGGACTTAATGAATTTATTCCTAACTACATGATTCCCGAATATGAAGCTATCAACGGACGTACCGCTTACATCATGTATCAGCAGGCTTACAACATCTCCGTTACAAACGGCAGTGTTGAGGCACTTCTCGAGGATTCGTATTTCAACCGTACCGCTCAGCACTTCTGCTCGCATCAGCATACTCCTAACAATCCCGGCGCTGACCGTCCTGCAGCCGTTCTCACTGCAAACACCGGTTATATTGCTTGGAACGTGTTCACCGACTATGCGAAGATGGGCGAGTATCACACCAAGGAGCTTATCCTTCATATGATTGAAGCACTTGTTGGCGATAAGCGTACCGTTCGTGTTGAAAATCTTCCTGACCGCGGTGTTGTTACATACACATATCAGGAATCGCAGAGCCGCTATATTGCTCACCTTCTGTTTGCACATACATCCAAGCGCGGCGATAATGTTGAAATTATCGAGGATATTATCCCCGTTTACGGTGTTAAGCTTACTGCAAATGTTTCGGCAGAACCGAAGCGTGTTTACCGTGTTGACTGCAAGGGCTCGGAGCTTACCGAAACCGATATTGCTTACAAGTATGAAAACGGTAAGATTATTGCCGATGTTGACAAGGTTGATTTGCACGCTATGGTTGTTATCGACATCTGAAATTAATTTACATTCGGAGCTGTATTTTTTGTACGGCTCCGTTTTTTGTTGGCGATTTTTATTGACAATATTGAAGCGGTATGGTAAAATAATAATATTAAGTATATAGATAAAGAAGGGAAGCTTAATGACACGAATGATATTCGTCCGTCACGGCGAAAGTCAGGGAAATCTCGAGCGCCGATTTTACGGTCACACCAACGGCCCGCTTACTGACAGAGGACGTGAACAGGCACGCAGAACCGCCGAATATCTTAAGGATACACACATAGATGTTGCTTATTCGAGTGACCTTATACGTGCACACGAAACCGGAAAAATAATTGCAGAACCGCATGGAATTGAGGTTACGCCGTGTCGTGGACTTCGTGAGATATTTGCCGGAGATTGGGAAAATCTTTTGTTTACAGAGCTGCTTGAAAGATACGATGAATCGTTTGGTGTTTGGCGGCTTGATATCGGAAATTCCTGCCCGGATAATGGCGAGAGCGTTAAGGCACTTTCGGAACGGATTTGCGCCGAGGTGTGGAAAATCGCCGCCTTGAACGAAGGAAAGACTGTACTTCTTGCGATACACGCAACGCCTATCCGTGCGCTTGCCTGCGAATGGTGCCATGCACCGATAGAAAAAATGCAGGAGCTCGGTTGGGTCCGTAATGCTTCGGTGTCGATTGTAGACTATGACTGCGATACCCATAAAACGGCTGTTCAGAGATATGATGAGGCTTCGTTTATGGGGGATATTGCAACCACACTTCCGAGAAGTGTTTAATCTGACTGCAGAGATTTACCCACTGTGAATTCAGTGGGTAATTTTTTCCCGTAAACACGAAAAAAAGCCTGCCAAAATGTTGATTTTCGACAATGTTTTTGGCAATATCAATAAAATAATAAAAAAGCATTGATTTTATTGATCAGTTGTGTTATACTTATAATTGGATTATAATAGGATATTTGTAGCCAATACCGTTATATGTTTCAGGAGGACGAAATGAAAAAATTAGTAAAAAGTGCTGTTAGCTTGCTTCTTTCGGCGGCTTTGATCGTGCCACAGGGAGGCTTGCTTGCCCTGAATGCCGATTCAGATGAAGAGGCGGCATTCTTTAAGGATCTTCTGGAGATAGTCTGGAAGCAAAATCAAACTGACATGAGTGAGGCGGAACTTGGAAGTGTAGCCACTGACCTTAAATGGTCAATTTCGGCTGACGGCGTGCTTACCGTCAGCGGTACCGGTGCCATGCCCGACTGGTCTTGGACCGAAAATGCGCCGTGGTACGCTTCAAGTGATCAGATCTTGTCTGTAGTAGTTAAACCGGGTATCACCAAAATCGGTGACCGAGCATTCTACAACTGCAAAAATCTTATCAGCGCAGAAATCAGTGATACTGTTGTTACTGTCGGAAACAGAGCTTTCTGGTGGTGCGAATCGCTGACAAGCGTACATCTCGGAAGCAAGGTGGCGACGATCGGCTATAACGCTTTCGACACGTGTAAGAACCTTATATCAATTAATATTCCCGACAGTGTTACTGTTATAGGACATAATGCTTTCAGCGGATGCACATCGCTTCCTGAGCTGGATCTTCCTGAAACAGTTAAATACATAGGCGGTGTTTCGTTCTATGAATGTGATACGGTATCGACTGCTGATATTCCTGACGATACTACTTCTATTAAGGGAATGTCCTTCTACGGATGTGATAATCTTACTACTGTAAGTATCCCCGAGGGAATAACCTCCATCGGCTATGCGGCATTCAAATACTGTCCCGACCTTACAACCATCACAGTTCCCGAAAATGTCAGCGAAATCGGAAGCTATGCTTTCGGTTATTGCGACAATCTTTCAAGTGTTACTATCTATTCACGTGATGCAGAATTCGGCGCAAATGTATTTATCGGTGCGGCAAGCGGTTTTACCGTTAAAGGCTATATCGGTTCAACTGCACATGCTTATGCAATCAAAAACGGTTATAAATTTGTGGCGCTCACCGGAACCGGTGAAGTAAGTGCTACAGGCGAATGCGGCGACGGTCTTATCTGGACTCTCACGGACCTTGGCGACCTCGTAATTTCCGGCGCAGGTGCGATGGATGTATGGACTGCTGCTTCCGACACTCCGTGGCACGCATACCGTTCGTACATAAAGACTGTTACAATCGAATCCGGCGTTTCTACGGTAAGCAACTATGCGTTTACCGATTTCTCGGATCTGACAACAATTACCGTTAAGTCGCGTATTGCAGCTTATGCTTCGAATGCAATCGGCGGAAGTGCTGCTGAACCTACTGTTTACGGTTATGCAGGCACAACAACCGAAACCTTTGCATCGTCGAAGGGTTACACGTTTGTTGCACTTGAAGAACGTCCGATTGTCGCATCCGGCGAATGCGGAACAACGCTTACATGGATTCTTTATACTGACGGCAATCTTGAAGTCAGTGGTGTAGGTGCAATGTATGACTATACATCTGCTGCTCCTGCAGGATGGAATGAATACCGCAATCAGATAAAGACTGTTACACTTGGCTATGGTGTGGCGTCTGTCGGAAACTATGCGTTCCGCCGTTGTTCTTCAATTGAAGGCATTGAGTTCTCAACTACGGTAAAGTCTATCGGCAATAATGCATTCTATTGGTGTACCGCTCTTGAGGCTCTGAACATTCCCGGAAATGTAACCACAATCGGTTCCAATGCATTTAACGGATGTTCCGCTCTTGCTGAACTCACTCTGAACGAAGGTCTTCTTACGATCGGAAGCGGAGCATTCAGCTATTGTGAAAACCTTACAGAAGTGGCTATTCCGGCAAGTGTGACCGAAATTGCAAAATTGGCATTCGCTTCATGCGCATCTATTGAAAGCTTTACTGTTGCTGCTGAAAGCAACAGCTATAAAGCAGATGCATACGGTGTCCTTTATAATAAGGATATGACGACACTCATTCAGTATCCTGCGGCAGGAACAAGAACCGCATATGCTGTTCCCACAAGTGTTACCGCTATTGAAGCCGGCGCATTTGAAAATGCTGCCAATATCAGAATAGTTAACATTGGAAACGGTGTTCTGAATATCGGCGACAGTGCATTTGCATTCTGCCAGAACCTTGAAAAGGTTACTATTGATACACGTAATACTGCATTTGGCTATGGTGTATTTGATGAGACGGCAGACGGATTCACGATTTACGGATATGACAACTCCACTGCAGACAAATATGCAGCTGAAAATTCGATTAAGTTTGTTTCTTACACTGACCGTACCGTTGTTGCTTCTGGTAACTGCGGAGATAATGTTACATGGACTCTCTATGAAGACGGCGAGCTTGATATCAATGGTACCGGTGCAATGTACAACTGGAAGGCATCAACCGTTCCGTGGATAAACTACCGCGCTAAGATTACCTCGGCTTCTGTGGGCATTGGCGTAACGACCATCGGAAATTATGCGTTTTCTAACTGTACTGCGCTTGCCGATATATACATCAGTGATGATGTGGCAGCTATTGGAAATTATGCTTTCCGTAAATGTAGTTCACTTACAGCAGTTGACCTTCCGAACAATCTTGAAACACTCGGTAGTTCTGCATTCTATCAGTGTACTGCGCTTGAAAATATAACTGTTCCTGCAAGTGTTGAAGCGATTTCGAGCAATGCATTCAGCGGCTGTACTGCTCTCGTAACTCTTGTAATTTCGGACGGTGTTGCACAAATCGGCAGCAATGCATTCGGCTATTGTGAAAAGCTCCAGAGCATCTCAATTCCTGCGAGCGTTACAAGCATTGAAGACGGTGCTTTTGCAGGATGTACAAATATCCTGGAATTCACAGTTGATTCTGAAAACGGATTCTATACAAGCGATGACAACGGAGTTCTGTTTGACAAGAATATTACCAAACTCATTCAGTATTCTACGGGTCTTAACAAAACCTCATATGACGTTCCTGCAAGTGTTAAAACCATTGCAACAAGTGCATTTGAAGGTGCGAAAAACCTCAAGACCGTTAAAATGGGTGAGTCTGTAATAGAAATCGGTGACTATGCATTTGCATATTGCTCGTCACTTGTAAAGACGGTTATAGAAGCGAATATCGTATCGTTTGGCTACGGTGTATTTGACGATGCACCTGTTGACTTTGCTATTCACGGTTATGCAGATTCTTCTGCAAAAGTCTATGCAAATGAAAACGGATATAACTTTGTAGTTCTTGTTCGCAAGAGTGTAATTGCTACCGGTAAGTGCGGCGACGGTCTTACATGGACACTTTACGATGATGCTACTCTTGAAATTGTCGGCGACGGTACGATGAATAATTGGACTTCAAAAAATCCTGCTCCTTGGAGTGAGTATTCGGCGCAGATTAAATCTGTTATTATTGAATCCGGTGTTACTACAATCGGCGACTATGCATTCCGTCGCTGTACTGCACTTGAATCCATTAGTATCGGCGATACTGTAACAACAATCGGAGTATCTGCATTCTACGGATGTACCGCTCTCACCGAGGCTGATTTGCCTAACGGAATAAAGACACTTTCCGATAACGCATTCAGCGGATGTTCATCCATTACCGTTGTTGATATTCCTGCAAGTCTTGAATCAATTGGGGCGAATGCTTTTGCCTACTGTATTGCGCTTGAAAGCTTCAATGTTGATGCAGGCAACAATGTTTATTCGAGCGATGCATACGGTGTTCTCTTTGATAAAAATAAGACAACACTTATGAGCTTCCCGGCTTCCTGTTCGACATTAGAGTATGTAATTCCTGAAACCGTTTTTGTAATTGGTGAGGGCTCGTTCGACAGTGCGGCTAATCTGGAAACTGTAGAGATTGGCGTAAATGTTTCAATAATTGAAGATTGTGCATTCATGAGTGCGGCTAATCTCAAAAAAGCTGTTATTAAATCAAACGATGTAACATTAGGCTTTGCAGCGTTCAGTGACGTAAATGAAGACTTTGCAATTTATTCTTATGAAGGTTCAAGTGCAGAAGCATATGCAACTGAAAACGATATTCCATTTGTTTCGCTTAATGCACCTGAAGTTACTTATGTTGCAATGGTTGGCAATACCTCATATGCAACTCTCGCAGATGCACTTGCAGCTAACGGCAATATTACACTTCTCGCTAACATCGAGGACGAAGTTGCAGTAAGCAAGGTGGTAACCATCATCAAGAACGACTTTACTGCAAACATCGTTGCAGGCGAAGGCTTTGAGGTTGTTGAAACCGAAACCGCATACAACGTATACAAGGCGCTTACCAAGTTTAACCTTGCCGGCGTTACCATGACCCTCGGCTCGAGCCTCTCTCTCGACTTCGCAATCGACACATCAAAGCTTACCGGTACAGACAACTATGCGGTAATGA
>JAZQXA010000093.1:0-3172 GCA_045632605.1 Candidatus Flemingiibacterium sp.
ACGAGTGGCATTGTTTTCGTATGAAATTGCCGATCAGATTATGCGCTTTGTTGATGACGGTAAAATGCCTGTAATTATTCATTGCACGGCTGGAATATCTCGTTCTGGTGCGATTGGCAGTGTATTGAACAGATATTACAATAGTATACTAGCCAATAATAAGGAGGATTACGACGCTTTCTTTTTACTCAATAGAAAAATTATGCCCAATCCCAATATTCTTCGAGCGTTTTCTGAGTTTCTTGATATTGACTCTGCGATGTAAAATCTGAACAGTCGGTAAAAATCTGAATGGCGAACGGGCTGAAGACTACGTGTTTTCAGCCTGTTTTTATTTTGGCACGCTATTTGCTGTGTGTTTGGTATGAAAAATAAACATATATTATATCGTAGGTGGGCGATTGCAGTTATCGCTCTAATGGTTTCAGGTTGTCTCTCGCCAATTGGTATGAGATTACTTGATTATTTTGAAATTAATGCGCCTCTATCTGATATTATACTCTCTGTCATTCTTATTCTGATAGCATGTGTAGTGTATCGCTTAATATTGAAATATCGTATTAAAGGTGAAAAATGAAGCGAATTACGCATATCAATGTTTTTCGGCAGTGTTTAGACTGTGGATACGAGCGGTTTGAAATGGAAGAAGTAAAAATAGGCGATAATAATCGTCGGACTTCTAATGGCTTTATTGTTTGTCCAAAATGCAATGGACACCATTTTGCGTTAGTTGGTTATCGTGATCGTCGAAAGTTCCATAAAGATATGGCTTTACCGGTTATATTCGGCAGGACGTCGACTGGAGAAATTGTTATACGTGACCTTGCTCGGTTACCGCATTTGTTGATAGGTGGTCTGACAGGTTTCGGAAAGTCGGTCTTTTTGAATTCTCTTATTTGTTCTCTCGTGCAGAACAATCCGCCGGAATATATTCGATTCGTTTTGATGGATCCAAAAGGGGTAGAGTTCGGAGCCTATGCGAAGTTGCCGCATCTTTATTCGCCTGTTGTCAATAGACCGGAACAGTGTATGACGATGTTGAGATATGTCGAAGCCGAGGTGGATAGGCGGGTGGCGATGTTCGGCGAGAAAGGAGTTCAGGACGTTTCAGCCTTCAAAAAGTACCTTGTTGTTGTCGTAGACGCGTTTTCTGATTATATAACAGATTTGGGTGATGAGTTTGTATCGATTTTAAGCCGGATAGCGGCGATAGGAGGGTCTGTGGGCGTACATCTTGTATTATCTACTTCCCGACTTGACGCTAAAAGTGTAACGGACAAGTTGAAAGCGAATATCCCGAGTCGACTTGCGTTTAGGGTTTGCCAAAAGGTAGATTCGCTGACGCTACTGGATGAAAGCGGAGCGGAGGATCTTCTTGTGCGCGGTGATGTGTTATTTAAAGACGGGGATAGTGAGGCTATTCGATTGCAAGTTCCATGCATTCGCGACGAGACGGTTAAGCAGATCGTCGATTCGGCAATTGCGCAATATCCAGGGCGAGAGTTCATAGCCAGGCATTCATTGTGACTCTAAAAAGTAAAATTACGATATTCATCGGTCAATTGAGACGTGTGCATATCTGGCGGGGTTGCGCGGATGGTGACTGGCGTTTAGGAGGATGTTGGGAGAAGAAGATTGTGAAGGCGCATTGGAGATAAAGAGACAGTTTTCGTCTGATTGGGTTAGGGGATAGTGAAAAAGTTTTGAAGCAAAGCATACCTTCACATTTTTAAAAATGTGAAGGTATGAAAATGATATAATATTATCATGAATGAAAATTTAAAACCGACATTATGGCGAACGGCTAGAGCATTATCCAATACTGGAAGATTGAAGCTAATGCGTTTAGTGGCGAATGCTAAAGGCGTTAAGGGTGTTGTAGAACTCGCTGAAGAAGTGGAGCTCTCTGTTGCTGTTACTAGTATTTATCTTCGTCAGTTGAATGCACGAGGATTGATTAGTGTTGTTCGTTCAGGTCCCTATGTGTATTACGGAACCGGTTCTGACCGTTCATTACCGGTAGCGATAGAAATACAAAAGGCTTTTCAACGTCTTTTTTCCCGAAAGAAACTTCCAAATGATTGGACCGAACGATTAATGCCTGTTTTATATGCATATTCACATTTTCGCAGGGAAACGATCGTTCGTGTGTTATTGAAGCATGACCATATCAACTATGCGGAGTTGCACAGACGCTCTGGTTTCTGTGAGCCTACTTTTTTAAGGCATTTAAATATTTTGCTCAAGGCGGAGGTTGTTTCAAAAGATAAAAAGGGTAGTTATTTTATTACAAAGCCTAAAAATTCTTTAGAGTCTGTGTTGCTTTCTTCTGTGATATAGCACTACCTTCACATTTTTAAAAATGTGAAGGTAGTAAGGTGCGGTAAGTGAAGGAGATTGATATGAATGACAATTATAACGATTATGGGTGTATAGTTACAATGAAATCTTCTCCTGCAGAAAAGATTAGGTTAATGTCGTCGATGTTTTACGGTCGGCGTGATGTCTTTGCGAGACGGTATGAGTGTAAGGATGGGCGGGGCGGTTATGCGCCACTCTGTTCAAATGAATGGGTGCGTGGCGTTTGCGGAAAGTGTGCTAAGGTAAAGGGTGATTGTGCGATCTGTGCGGCGCGTGATTTTATGCCGATATCAGATAAGGTTTTTGAATGGCATTTGCGCGGGGTCGATGATAAGGGTAAGCCTTTCACGATGGGGGTCTATCCTATGCTTGAAGACGACACTGTCCGTTTTGCGGCAATAGATTTTGATAAAGCATCATGGCGGGGAGATGTAAATTCAACGATTCAGGTTCTTAAAGAGCTTCGTTTGCCAGTTGTGTGTGAGCGTTCGCGTTCGGGAAATGGTGCTCATCTATGGTTCTTCTTTAGTGAGCCGATTTCTGCGGAAATAGTCCGCGATGTCCTTTCTTTTATAATCGCAATTACTATGGAGCGCAATCCTAGTATGGGGTTTGATTCGTACGATAGAATTTTCCCATGCCAGAACCGATTGCCTAAAGGTGGTTTTGGGAATTTAATTGCTTTGCCTTTACAGGGAGGACCTCGCAAAGCTGGAAACTCACTTTTCGTTGATGAGAGGTTGGTCCCTTATTATGATCAATGGGAATTTCTCTCTCGAATCTCAATGATAACGAGGGAGCAATTTACCGC
>JAZQXA010000094.1:0-5317 GCA_045632605.1 Candidatus Flemingiibacterium sp.
CGTTCACCGTCCGGCACACGCCTCTGCATATCGAGCATGACCGGAAGCGTTATTCCGTCAAGGTCAAGACCTGCAACACAATCATTGAGCACCGTCGTCAGTCTCTCAAGCGAATCTCTTGAAACATCAAATCCGAGCCGAACCTGACGCGTTTTTACACTGCCGCTTGCGGTCAGCATAACAAGAATGAAGCTTCTCGGCGAGAGATACATCGCATCGAATCTTGCAACGGTCTGCCTTGCCGGCGCGCGCTTGAGTGCAACGCCTGTGTAATTCGTCAGCATGCTCATCAGCTTCGTCGCACGGTCAAGTATTCGGTCAAGCTCTGCAGCCTTTAGTGTCTGCAGTTTATTGAGCTCACCAAGCTCGGCTTGTGTCATTCGATACTGCTGCATGAGCTGGTCGACGTAAAATCTGTAACCAAGCTCCGAGGGAACACGTCCCGACGAGGTATGGGGCTGTTCGAGATAACCCATATCCTCAAGCTCTGCCATTTCATTTCTGATAGTGGCAGACGAGAAGGCAATCTGCTTATACTGTGTGAGGTACTTTGAGCCGACCGGCTCACCGAGGTTAATGTGCGTATCGATTATTGCTTTAAGTATAGCCTTTTTACGCTCGGATAATTCACCGCTCATTATGGTACGCACACCTCCTTATTTAAGTAGCACCCGACAGTATTGGGATTACCGTTTTAGCACTCAAGACCATCGAGTGCTAAACTCTGTATATAGTATACCCCACACTGCCGCCAAAATCAAGACGATAACATATATTTTGTGTTAACATTTTGTGAATCCGTACGCACTCACACACCAATGAGTGCCACACCGATAGAATCAATATTATTCCGCAGTATTTTTCTTTATATAATCGCTCGGCGACACTCCGGTAATCTTTTTAAAAACCGAGGAAAAATACAGCGGATCGGAAAAACCGCAAAGGAACGCAATGTTTTTCACCGATTCAATACCGTGCTCCATAAGAAACACTGCGTGCTTTATTCGTATGGTACGCAAATATTCGGAAAAGCCCATACCCATTTTTTCTTTAAAGCAGTGTGAGAGATATTTTGCATTATATCCCATGTCTTGTGCGACCTTATTAATTGAAAGCGCGGAATCGTTAAAATCCTCTTCAATAATTGCAAGCAATTCCTCTGCCGCACCTCGGATATGTATATTGCTTTCAGAAAGCTGTGAAAGCGTATAAAGTATCACACATTCTGACACAAGGTCAATATTGATTTCATTCGCCCGTGAGAGCGCATCACGCCAAAATGAAATAAGCACACCGTATCCGCTGAAATGACGATTATCACGCATGATGGAGAAACGGCGAAACAATTCTGCCGACCTCGTTCCCACAAAATCTATGTACATATATTCAAAGCTTTCTCTCCCATTCGCAAAAAAGCGTTCTCCGGAAAAAACGAATATCAAATCACCGTTCTCAACAGACATACTTCTATCATCTATATTAATAACACCACTGCCAGAGGATATGAGAATCATACGATTGTTATATAATGCAGTCACAGCCTCCATTATCGCCTTATTTCTCTCACGGACAAACGTAACGGCTGATAATGTTTCTTTCGATTTAGCCTCGATAAATTTGCAGATATTGCGTTCTTTCATAATCATTACTATTGCTTTTGCATCAGCAAAAGCTTCCTTTCTCGCCTTCTTGAGGCGTGATTTGCGAAGCAAAAGTCAGTTTGAAAATTTATTTTCAAACTTGCACCTCCGAAAAATTACTCTTTATTGATTTTACACCATATTTTCAAAAAATGCAACTATTTTAAATGAATTCATAGATTTTTTCCATTGAAAGTGGTTTTCAAAACTGCTATACTATTCATACAAGGAGATAATTATGGAAAACATATATCTTAACTACATACTTGTCTGCCTGTCAGTAATAATGTTCGGTATCTGCTTTAATGCAAACGATAAATACCGCGAAAATGCAGGTTCAAAACTTGGTGCTGCAATACTCTGCACATTCATCGGTTCTCTTGTGGGGGCAGTAATGCTGTTTGCCGCAAATAGTTTTAAGCTCGAGTTTTCACCGATAAGCCTACTCATTGCTTTCGGCGCGGCAATCACCGGTATAGCTTATACATTCTGCGCACTGAAAGCACTTGCAACCGTAAATCTTTCGCTTTATTCCCTTTTTTCGATGCTCGGCGGAATGGTACTTCCGTTTATTGTCGGCATTGCCTTTTTTGGTGAAGACCTTACTGTTGCAAAAACGCCTGCCTTGTCATAATTTTTGCCGCACTGTTTATGTCGGTCGATAAAGACAAAAAGAATGGCGGTACAATTTATTATATAGGAATTTTCATAATGAACGGAATGTCCGGTGTATGGTCTTTAATTTATCAGAACACCGACAGTCAGAATGTTTCGTCGGCTGGCTATTCTCTTCTTCTCGCGTTGGCGAGCTTATGTCTGACATCGTTCTTACTCCCGTTTTTGTTAAGTGACATCAAAACAATAAAAAAGCCGCTCAAATCAATTGGCATTGCCGCAATCGCCGGTGTCATCAACCAAACGGCAAATTTAATTTTGGTTATAACTCTCGCTGTGCTTCCCGCTTCGGCGCAATATCCTATGGTAACCGGCGGCGTTATAATCGTTTCAACTGTAATTGCGGCGCTCGGAAAAAGAAAGCCGTCAAGACGTGAAATCATTTCGGTCATACTCGCATTTTCGGGTATGCTTGCACTTGTATTTATTCCGGTATAATTAAAATTTAATTTCATGGAGGAACATAATATGAAAAAAATCAGAATTGGTATCTTCGGCGGATTCCGCGGCTATACTCTCGGAAAGAATTTTCTTCTCTCCGACGGTGAAATCGTCGCAGTCTGCGACATAAACCTTGAGCGTGCCAAAGAAAGCGCAGAAAAGCTCAACTGTGACACTGTTTACACAAGCTTCGATGAATTTTTGGAGCATCCGATGGATGCAATGCTTATCGCAAACTATTTCCACGACCATGCACGGTTTGCCATTCGTGCGCTTGAACGAGGTATTCATGTTCTATCCGAATGTACATCAAACGGTACAATGGCAGAGGGTGTTGCACTCGTCCGTGCAGTCGAAAAAAGCAATGCCATATATATGCTTGCCGAAAACTATCCGCATATGAAATTCAACCGTGAGATGAAGCGCATTGCAGATGGAGGAACACTCGGAAAAATCGTTTACGCCGAGGGTGAATACAATCATCCCATATCGCCTGACGATACAAAATTCATCAAGGATTATGTACCCTTCAAAAAGCATTGGCGCAACTCTTTGCCAAGAACCTATTATCTTACTCATTCACTTGCACCGATTATGTATGCCGTCGGCGCACGCCCAAAGACAGCAACTGCGCTTATCACTTATGCACAGGATGAAGCCAATCCGTGGACTCCGTATAATCCCGATGTAGCAGCCATTATTATGACACAGAATGATGACAACTCGGTTTATCGCATCACAGGATGCGCATCATACGGTGCCCATCACAAATCTTACCGTCTGTGCGGAATAAACGGACAGTTTGAAAATCTTCGCGGCATGGACGGCAAAGTAATGCTCCGTTACAGCCCATGGTCAAAGCCGGAAGGCATGGAGGAAAATAATCTTTATATGCCCGATTGGAACGACAAGGATGCTGACCTCATCGAAAAGAGCGGACACGGCGGCGGTGACTTTCTTATCACCCGTGAGTTTCTTGACTGCATCAGGGAAGGCAGAAAGCCGGATTTCGACGTTTACTTTGCAACAACAATGGCATCTGTTGCAATTCAAGCCCATCGCTCTGCAATAAATGGCGGTATTCCATATCGCATCCCCGATTTCAGAAATGAAGCTGACAGAAAAGAATTCGAAAACGACACCGATACTCCTTTCTACTCAATAAACAACGAGTCGGCTCCTACAATGCAAAGCTGTATAAACGCTGATTATAAACCTACTGACGAAGAAATAAAGCACTACGAAGAAATTATAAAGGATAACACCGAGTATATTAAATAAGCACAGAAAATGCCGACTCGTTTATGAGTCGGCATAATTCTTATTAACTTAACCGAGCAGACATTCTGCGTTTGTACCGTAGAAGATATCATCTCTGCCTGAAATATATTCGCAGAAACGCTCAAGCTTTTCCCAGTTGCCCTCAAGATCGAGCGGATAGCCGTGTCCCCAAACATAGAAAAGCATCGGTGCAGTCGGCTCTGCATTTACAAATTTTTCTGCAAGCTCAAAAAGCCGCTCGTCAAGATCACAGCAGGTCGGATGGAAGCGAAGAAGGTCGCTTTGCAAATCAAAGGAATATGTAGATACAATAGTTCTCGCATACTTGACACCGTTTTCGCGAAGAACCTCAACCACGGTGTCGTTGTAGCTTCCGTTCGGATATGCAAGTCCGACGGGTACAGTTCCGAAGAAATCGGTAAGCCTTGCTCTGTCGGCAAGAATTTCATATTTGCAGACCTCGGGCGAAACCTGCGCAAGGCTTGCATGAGTATATGCGTGCATTGCAATCTCGTGACCGACATAGGTTTCGGCAAGATCTTCGATCGGCATACGCGCAACGGTAATATTTCCGTTGAATATCCACGGATAGCCAGGACCGTTTGAAATATGACGTGAGCCATTAAGATTAAAGGTCGCCTTGAGTCCATACTTATTCAGTATCTTAACAAGTCGCTTATCCTGCTCAACTCCGTCATCGTAGCTGAATGTAAGTGCCTTCATTTTTCCGTTCCACATTTTAGGTTATCCTCACTTTAAAGCATTTTGATATTTTAATTATACACCTACAAAAATACAATGTCAACCCATACAATGCCATTTTTGCAAAAAAAGATAAATTTTCCGCACAGCAAACGGATTTTTCCCCTATTGCTGTATCGGTTGGCATTTTATATATTATGTACGAAATTATTTTTATCTCTCATTTTTCCTTGCAATTTAAAAAGCTTTGGTGTATAATATTTAAGTGTTTATTTATATTTTATTTAAGAAAGGTACGGTTAGTAATTTATGGAAATTTTATTCCAGAATTTCGCAAATCTTGACTTTCGTATGGTAATCATGTGGGCAATCGGCGGACTGCTCATTTATCTTGCCATAAAGAAGGAAATGGAGCCCACACTCTTACTTCCGATGGGCTTCGGTGCAATTATCGTAAACATCCCCCTCTCCGGCGCTGTAACGCAGTATGTCACCGATTCACTAGGTAATCTCGTCGAAGAACACGGAGCACTTTCTATACTCTATGATGCCGGAATAGCAAACGAGCTCTTCCCTCT
>JAZQXA010000095.1:0-7085 GCA_045632605.1 Candidatus Flemingiibacterium sp.
ATGCTCCTTCCGGTCATAAGTTTGGTCCTAATGATCCTTGCACACGTGCTTCTACTGTTGAATATTTCTGGAAAGCAGCAGGTTCGCCGACAGTTGAAACAGTTCCTTTCTCAGATGTTCCGGCAGGCAGCGAACTTGAAAAAGCGGTTTCATGGGCAGTTACAAAAGGTATTACCGCAGGTACAGGCGGAACAAGCTTCACACCTGATACAGCGTGTACCCGTGCACAGATTGTTACATTCCTTCATCGTTACCATGTAGCTCCTACAGATAACAGTGCGCTTATTAAAGAATTGAAAAAGAAAGCAACACAGACTGTAACAAGCATGGTTCTTGATCCTAATCCGCCGGAAGATTACACAAAACAGCCCGACTGGTACGGAACACTTACTCCTCCTGCAATTATGAGTGACGAAAGACTTCTCGCAGAGTACGAAAACATTCAGAAAGTAATAGAAGATTTCAGAGCACGTGATATCTATATGAGCGATGGACCTTATTCACGTGAACTTGATTTGTGGTCAGAAGCAAGCCAACGCGATTTGCTTGATGAATAATAAAATTTAAATCAAAGATACAGAAGAGATTTGTTATGGTATTGTATCAAATACAAAACCATAACAAATCTCTATTATACAAGAGGGAAAATTGTTACATTCCTTTACAGCGCTTTTAAATAACTGTATGTATTGTTTTTAAAGCTAATAAAAGAATATTATAAATGTCTTCAATTAAGGATTAAAAGATACCAATTTTCAATCAGAATTATCGGTCATCTTGAGAAAATATGCTCTGTATGCAAAAACATTTAATGTCAGTTCTTTTCAGAGGATATCTTTTTTGGTCTGACTTGCCATAAGCAAAGCCTTGGAATAACTAAGATTCCAAGGCTTTTTACTATTTTAAGTATACAACATTATATTTTTCCGATAACATCAAAATATTTGTTTTTGTAGAATTGCAGCTGAAGCTCATATGTGTTTTGATTACTTCTGTCAAGCGTGCCGACGTAATCGTGTGATTTTAAGTGAGAGTCCTGTGATTCGAGGATTGTAATCGCAATGTTGGAGCAGTGTGCACATACTCGCTCAAAGTTATTGAGGAGGTCGTTGAATATAAATCCGAGCTCAAGTGTGCATTGACCGGCCTGAACTCGTTGAACATGTCCGAACTTTAACTCTTTCGACATTGCATCGACGATCTCATCAAGCGGCTTTACTTTGCCGGCGAGCATGTAGTCCATGTTGTCCATTGAATTTTGCGTCAGCTCACATATCTCTATCACCGCTTCAACGCAGTTTTGTATGTCGTGAAGAGCCTTTTGAGAGAAGCTGATCTTTTTATTGTGAAGCTCCTGTGCCAGCTCAGCGATGTTTACAGAGTGGTCGGAAATACGCTCAACGTTTGTAATATAGCTCAAATATCTCGCGGAAAGCATGTTTTCGCCGTTATTTAACTGCTTTGCGTGAAGCCTTACAAGATAAGAACCGAGACGGTCCTCAAATCTGTCAACCTTTTCCTCACGCGACATGATTTTATCATACTTTTCCTGATTGAACTCCCCAAGTAATTCCAATGACTGACGGATATTTTTGAACGCTGCTCTGGTCATCTGATCCATTGTTTTGCCGCTTTGCTCGATAGCGAGCGGGGGATAATTGAGGAAGCGGTCATCAAGCAAGTTTTCCTCAAAATCTTCCTCATCGGTGCCGGTTTTGTCCTTTATAACGACAGTCACAAGCTTTACAAGCAGCTTTGAGAACGGTGCGAGAAGAATTGTAGCGGTAACCTTGAAAATTGTGTTGATAATTGCGATGCCCAGACTGGATGCCGGGAGAACCATAAAGTCGAACTGTACAATCAAATCGACAATATAGAAGGGAACCATTAGCAAGACGGCGCCGGACAGATTAAAGAACAAATATATGAACGCCGCGCGTTTACCGTTGATATTTGCGCCAATTGCGGAGAGGAGAACAGGAGCACACGCGCCGATACACATACCTATAACCATGGGGATTGCCACGTCATAGCTGATGACACCTGTAATCGAGAGTGCCTGCAGGATACCGATAGACGCGGAACAGCTTTGGATAACCGCTGTAACGGCGATACCTACCACTATTGCAAGGAGAGGATTGGAAACGGCAGCGATGAACTCAAGAAACGCAGGGCTTTCCTTCAGCGACTCCATTGCGCCGCTCATTGACTGCATACCGCTCATCAGAACAGAGAATGCCAGCATTATCATTCCCACATTTTTTGTTGACTGTTTTTTGCAAAAGAAGTAGAAGATAATTCCGATAAATGCAACAAGCGCAAAAACTGTGGCAGAGGAGAAAACGCCGTTACCTTCCACGCCGGCAAGAACCAGTATCCAACCGGTGGCTGTAGTACCGATGTTGGCACCCATTATAATGCCGGTGGCATTTGCCAGCTTCATTATACCGGAGTTAACAAAACCGACAACCATAACGGTAGTTGCGGAGGATGACTGAATTACCGCAGTTACCAACGCACCGAGAATGACTCCTTTAAATGTGGTGGATGTCAGCTTTCCAAGAATAATCTCCATTTTACTGCCGGCAACACGCTTTAAGCCTTCACCCAAAAGCGACATACCAAAGAGGAAGAAGGCGAGTCCGCCAAGAAGGAATATTGTATCCGCAATAGTCATACTTTGCCACGACCTTTCTATTTGTGTCGACTATTACTTTTTAACACTATACACACTATTACAGCACAGTTAAAAGATTTTATCAAGTGTATTTTTGTGATTACTCCAAAATTCGGTATATTTTGCTAAAAGGTATAAGGTGTAAGTGTCTTCGAATTTTGTGTGGTCAAATGGTGTTGGTCTTTGTTACGGGATTTTAATGCTCTATATCTTATGTGGCTGACTTATTAATTAACGCTGTTTATTGTTTGTTTATAATTCATATGTAATCTTCTTGTTCATGACAGTGTAATTACGGCAAATAAGGAATTACGTGAGTCTGCAAAATGATTATCCGTGTTTTTCTATTGATTTTAGCATTTATTGTCCAATAAATTGTGAAATTTTAGTTCGCGACTGGACAGAATCCATCTTTTATAAGACAATTCGTATTTCCACTTGAAATAGCGATAATGCTGTGATATAATGAATCTAACATATACTGGAAACTTAATATAATTTTTATGATGGATTTCAGGTGTTTTTAAAAAAATTTTCCGGGAGGTGGTAAAGTGGGCAGAATTTTTAATATTCAACGATTTTCATTGTTTGACGGTCCGGGAGTGCGGACTGTAGTTTTTCTCAAAGGCTGTCCTCTTCATTGTATTTGGTGCCATAATCCCGAAGGTTTTTCCGAACAACAGCAGATTATGTATAATCCGGAGCGTTGTATCGGTTGCGGTGCCTGCGTGGAGGTTTGTGATAAGGGCTGTCATATGATGCTTGGCGGATGCCACATTTTTGACCGAACAAACTGTATTTCATGCGGCAAATGCGCCAAAGTTTGTTTCAGTTTTTCACTTGCTGCCGAAGGAAATGAAATGACTGTAGACGAGGTTATGAATACTGTAATGCGTGATGTTAATGTTTACCGTGACAGCGGAGGAGGTTTAACTCTTTCCGGAGGTGAACCTTTGATGCACGGTGAATTTTCAACCGCTCTTTTGAAGGCGGCGAAGGAGCAGGGAATTCATACCTGCGTTGAAACATCCGGCTTCGGTTCATCTGAGGCTTTGCATGAGATGGCATTATATACAGATATATTTCTGTATGACTATAAGGTTACAGGCAATGAGGCGTATATGAAGTATTGCGGTGCACCGGAAGCCACGATTTTGGATAATCTAAAACTTTTAAACGATCTTGGAAAAGCAGTGATTCTCCGCTGTCCTCTGATTCCGGGTATCAATGATACACAAGAGCATATGGAGGGGATTGCAAGGGTTGCTCTTTCTAATCCGAATTCTGTTTCGGAGATTCATATTGAACCGTATCACCGTCTTGGAATTTCAAAGGCGGTTCAGCTTGGCATGATACCTGCCTATGAGGCGGAGGTTCCCGATAAGAATTTTGTCAGTGAATTTTCCGATGCTTTGCGGAAGCTTTGCACAGACAGAATTACTGTAAAGGTGAACTAAATGAAAAAAGTTGATTTGGAGGCAAATATGTATAGAAATATTGAAGATAAATTGCAATTCACAGACCGTTTCAAAAAGGTTGAAGCAGGAGTGCGTGCACGTCTTCGTCTGCGTGACCCACGCGAATTTACCCTTATTGATCCTATACCTACAAACGGCAAAAATCCGTTTGCAGATGTTTTTGAGGAAATGCCAGATGCTCCTTACGTAATTGCACTGGCACACGCAATTGTGCGTTCGTGGCTTGATATGCCGTGCGTGATCTATCCGCATGAGGCTGTTGTCGGCATTACCCGTCCCACTTATCCGCTTATGGAGCATTTCAGCTGGGGTGTTCAGTTCCATGACGATAAAATCGATGCGGAACACGGTTTCGACAGTGAGGAAGCAGTGAATGCAGAGAAAGCGAGAATTGATGCTCTTCGTGAGAGAATGACACCTCTGTCCTTCAGTCATGTTGAAGATGCGGGCATCGAGCTGCTCGGCAGGGAGCGGTGTGATGAGCTTGAAAAGCTCGGGCTTTTCTGGGCAGGCGGCTATCAGGGTCACACACTGCCAAACTATGTTACGCTTCTTACAAACGGTCTTGACGGAATGCTTGAGAAAATTGATAAGTATGCAAAAATTAACGCAAAGGATCAGGAAACGGCTGATTTTTACGAGGCGAACAGAATTCTTGCCCGCGGAATGATTGCACATCTCGAAAAGTATGCGGCATATGCAAAAGAACTTGCCGCAAAAGAAGAAGATCCCACCCAGAAGCGTTACTATGAGGAAATTTCAGAGAACTGTGCATTCGTTGCACACAATAAACCAAAAACTCTTTATCAGGCAGTACAGCTTTCATGGATACTCTCGCTTTGGGATTGGGTTGACTGCATCGGACGTGTTGACCAATTTTTCCTGCCTTATTATGAGTATTCAAAGGAACACGGTGATGTGATTCCGGTTGAAGAATCCGTAACCTCATTCATGTTCAAAATTTGGGAGTGCGGTTCTCATAACTCCACGCTCGGCGGATGCCACCCGGAAAACGGAAAGGACGCTACGAATGCGCTTTCTTATCTTTTTCTGCAGGTGCTTCGCAATATCCATGATTCTCATCCCCGAATGGCAGTTCGTATTACAGAAGATACTCCCACCGAGCTTACTGACCTTATACTCAAAATCTGGTCGGAGGGAATGTGCGACCCGACAGTTGTCAGTGACAAGACAGTTATTCCCGGCCTTTTAAAGCTTGGTGTCACGCTTGAGGATGCAAGAAATTACGCAACACTCGGCTGTCAGGAGATTGAAATTCCCGGTAAGTGTAATACAGGCTGTGAGGACGGTTCCTTTAACCTGGCAAAGGTTTTTGAGATTGCGATGCTTGGCGGCAAATCGCCTGCTAATCCTGCATATCAAATCGGACCGGTTACAAAGCCTTTCATTGAGTGTGAAACATTTGAGGAGTTTTTTGACGGATATGTCCGGCAGTTAAAATATTTCACCGAGATTCATCTTTATCTGTGCCGAAAAGGACAGGAGTGCAGAGCTGCAAATCACGCAAAGCTGCTTAAGGGACTATTTACAGACGGCTGTCTTGAAAAGGGTATTCCGCACGATGCAGGCGGTCCAATATACGGCTACGGCGTCATTGAAACGGCAGGTCTTGCTGCAACGGCGGATTCAATGACTGCAATTAAGAAATATATATTTGATGAAAAGGTTCTGACAAAAGAACAGCTTATAACGATGCTGAAGGCAAACTTCGAGGGATTTGAGCGTGAGCGTCAAATGCTGCTTAACGGTGCGCCGAAGTTTGGAAACGACAATGATGAGGTTGATGCACTTGCTGTTCGGCTTCTTGATCTGTATTGGACTGAAATCGGTAAATATGAAACCGGACGCGGCGGAGTATATACAGGTGCCTGCTCGCTTCTGCTCGGAGGCATTACATACGGAAAAACAATGGGAGCACTTCCGGATGGATGCCATGCAGGAGAACCGCTCGGCAATACAATGGGGCCTCGCCCCGGTACAGATAAGAACGGTCTTACTGCAATGTTTAATTCGGTTGCCAAGCTCCCGATGGAAAAGGGGGTTGGCGGAACGACGCTGAACGTCATTCTTACAACAAAGATGCTTGAAACAGCAGAGCTTCGCCGCAGTGTGTCGAATGCAATTCGCTCATTCCTCGCAAACGGCGGATGTATGGCGCAGATAACAACAGCAAACAAGGATGACCTGATAGATGCAAAGCTGCATCCCGAGCGTCATGGGGACCTTACAGTACGTGTCGGCGGATACAGCATTCAGTTTGTACAGATGGACAGTGTTTCGCAGGATGAGATAATCAGCCGTTATATGTAATTTAATTTTGGCAAATGTATTGACAAATCTTTGCGGTTATTGTATAATAACAGCAGAGGAATTACCATGTGATAATGGAAAACTCAAGCATTTAACAAAGGGGTAAGGAGAACGCAATGCAAGGCATTATTTACAATCAGGATGCAGACTCTCTGCTCCACGGTGTTGGAAGAAACGGATGCAAGCCCACAGTCGAGCAGATGAAGAGCTATGCGAGCCAGTATAAAGGTTCACACATGACAGACATAATGCTCTGTCTGAACAATTCCTGCGCATCCTATCCGTCAAAGGTTATAACCAGCTTTATAGATAAGTATCACCAGAAGGTTGAAAACGGAATTCCCGTTGACCATACGGGTTCACTTGCTCTTCAGGGATTTCATCACATCTTTGAAACACTTGGTATTGACCATATTGCAGTTGAGATTGACACCTTCCGCGAGGCGGGAATTAATCCGTGGATTTCGTTCAGAATGAACGATTACCATGACCGCGGTGCTGAAACATCCCCTCAGCTTCCGGATTATTTCCACGAGCATCCCGAAATCAGACGCGGAACATACAAGCCTAAAAAATATCAGTATCAGTGGGATAAGAAT